>JAKSJK010000016.1 GCA_024398095.1 Bacteroidales bacterium | reverse complement strand
AGACTGGTTTCTTCAGAAGAATTACGGTGTGGTAAATATCCAAATCAGTTGCTGCCTGAGGGCCTACTGCCGTGCCGACAAAATGACGCCGGTTCTTAAATAATCACAGAACTTTCATCACTTTTCACAAATTGAATTTTTATTGTGATTTTTGAACGATTTTGTCCATACTATTGCAGCTGATTTAACAATTGCATATTATGGAAGAGAAACAGAATCAGCCGGCATCGGGCAAAGTGAGGAAGGGAAAGACATATGTGGACTTGCTCACGGACAGTGGTTTCAAAGCGGTTTTCGGGGACGAGAACAACAAGGAACTGATCATCAACTTCATCAACAGCGTATTGGGGCAGGAGCGTCATGTCACAGATGTAGAATTCCTCCCCGGAGAGTGGAGCGGGAGGACGGTAACCTCAAAGGGCGTCAGATTTGATCTTCTCTGTCACGACAGTCAGGGACGCAAGTTCGTGGTGGAGATGCAGCGCCGAAGTCATTCGGACGACTTCTACGAGCGTAGTGTGTACTACGCCGGCCTCGCAATGGCCTCACAGCAGAGCCGTGGCGCTGACAACTATTTCTATGAGCCGGTATACGTGATTGGAATCATGGAAGATGCCCTCAAGCATGAAAAATTGCTAAATGAATCAGCTTTATTGTCACGTTATCAGATGGTGGAAATTACCCGTGGGATAGTTGCACCGTCAACAATAAATTGTATATTTGTCCAACTGCGCAACTTCAAGCTCAGACAGGAAGAATGCCGAACCGAATTTGACCGCTGGTGCTTCTCATTCAAGCATGCAGCCAAGTTGGAAGAGGTTCCATTCGAAGACAAACTCAGCAAAGCCCTGTTCCGTGCATGCGAGATTGCGCAGTTCCCTAATGATAAACAATTAGCATACGAGGCGGACATGATGACTGAAAGAGACTATAGGCACGATCTTTACTTCGAGAGAGAAGAAGGCAAGGCTGAGGGTAGAGCTGAAGGCAGGGCTGAGGGAATCAACCTCGGTATTGCTACCGTGGCCAAGACCATGAAGCAGAATGGAGGCTTCACGGTAGAGCAGATAGTAGCGGCAACCGGCCTCTCCAAAGAACAGATCGTAGCGCTTTAGTTTTCCCGGATTCAAAAGAAGAGGGAGGAATTTGCGCAGTCGCTGCGCTCCTTTGCAGGCTCCCTGCCGCTCGCCGCGGGGGCCCTTGCAATCAACATAAAAGCCAGCCGACCATGGTCGGCGTACGGTTTTTTGTCGCCCCAGCCCGTATGAAAGCAAGCTTTCAATGGGCTGGGACATCAAAAAACCAGGCGCATTCCTGCGCCTGGCTTTTACTTGTTGCGGAGAGGGAGGGATTCGTGCTATCTATGTAATATACAGTTAAAACCCTTAAATAACGTTCTTATATTGATGTTTATTGCGTATGACGCCACACAAAGTTCACAAAATTTAGGGCACGATTAGGGCATTATTCATGAAAATGCCCTATATTTGTGGTATGGAAATACGGCATAATATAACATTCAATCTCAGGTCTTACGGTAAGAACAGAGACAAATACCAGATCAGGATGCGCGTCACGTTCAACGGGCAGCAATTGGACTTTGCAACAGGGAGCATTCTGACTGATCGGAATGCTTGGGACTCATCAACAGAAACGGTCAAGGATGACTATGTCAGTCCTAAAGGAACTACGGGGATTGAAATCAACAACAACCTTCGTAACATCCGAAGCCAAATGGCCACTGCATTCAAGTTCTTTGAAGCCAACGACGTGTACCCTACAGATGAGCAACTGGCGGAAAAGTACAAGGAGAGGATGACTGGAGTCATACCAAAGAAGCCGGAACCGCACAAAAAAGCCGAGGCCAAGCCGGCTGAACCGGATTTTTTTAAGGTTTTCGAAGAGTTTATGTCGGAAAACGGCGAGAAGAACGCATGGACAGAGGCCACATTCGAGAAGATGAATGCCATCAAGGCTGACCTAAGGGCATTCAAAAAGCATCTTAAGTTTTCAGACCTGACAGAGAAGACCCTTACGGATTTTGTTGTCTATCTCAGGGATACCAAGAAACTCAGGACTCCGCGTAAAGCCAAGGGCGACAGGAAGGACTACGATGCGGAAGATCTTGTCGGTCTCAAGAACTCGACCATTGAGAAGAAGCTTGGATACCTGAAGTGGTTCTTGAAGTGGGCGACGGATAAAGGATATAATACTAACGTGGCCTATAGGCTCTTCCGTCCGACACTCAAACGCACACAGAAGAAAGTCATCTATCTCACCAATGATGAGATGAAGCAGATTCTTGCCCTGGATATCCCCCAAGAGCGCAAAGCCCTGGAGAATGTGAGAGATGTTCTGATCTTCTGTTGCTTTACCGGATTGAGGCATTCTGACGTATTCAACCTCCGGAGGAGTGATGTCAAGGATGGCTTCATAGAAGTCACGACCGTCAAGACTGCCGACAGCCTGTCAATTGAACTCAATGATGTTGCAAAAGGAATTCTTGAGAAATACAAGGACTACCGATTCAATGGTGGTAAGGCTCTGCCTGTAATACAGAACCAGGATATGAACCGTTCCCTCAAAGATTTGTGCCGTATGGCCGGTATAGATGAGGAAATCCGCATTACCACCTACAAAGGTAATCAACGCATTGACGAAGTCAAGAAGAAATGGGAACTGGTTGGCACTCATATAGGGCGCAAGACTTTCATTGTGAATGCACTTTCGCTTGGTGTTCCGCCAAATGTGGTAATGAAGTGGACAGGTCATTCGGACTACAAATCCATGAAGCCATACATTGATATCGTGGATTCCGTAAAAGCCGACGCCATGGCGAGGTTTAACGGACTTCTTTGATTCTATCTCAACAAATATGATTAACTTGCAAACATGAATACGGAAGACAAGACATTGATTCAAGACCGGGAGCGCGAATTTGCTCTCATTGATAGCATCATAACTGCTCATCACACTTCAGCCATCGCGAAAGTAAATGCGGAGGCCTTGCAAATGTATTGGGAGATCGGACAGTTTATTTCAGAACGTCTACGGACGGAAAAGTGGGGAGCAAAAGTGATAGAGGAGCTATCTGATTATATAAAGAGACATAATCCCAAGCGTAGAGGTTATAGCAAGAGGAATCTCTATAATATGGTCAAGTTCTATGAAGTATATGGCGATTCCGGCTTTAGTGGTCTCATTCAGCAATTGCGACTGAGTGAATTTGTGCAGTCGCAAACTGCACAAATAGCAGCACAGCCAAAAGTGCAGTTGCCAACTGCACAAATGTCCATATCACAGATGCCTGGGATTCTTGCATTGACATCCTTCACCAATCATGTGGAGATCCTGAATCGATGCTCTCGCAATGAAGAGAGAGTATTCTACATACTCTATTCCGGCCAGCAACATCTTAAGCAGGAAGAGTTGAGACGATGTATAGTGACACAGACCTTTGAGTCTGTCATGAATAAGGACAAGATGCTGTCTCCTTCCCTCTTAAGCACATATCCTAATGCGGAATTTTTGCTGAAGGACAGGGCTGTTCTTGATTTTCTCGGTTTGAAGGATAAGCACAACGAACATCAATTGCATGCTTCTCTCCTTGAGCATATGAAGCAGTTCATCTTGGAGCTGGGCAAGGACTTCATCTATATGGCATCTGAATTCGAGGTTAATGTTGGTGGCAAGAAGAAAAGAATAGATCTCCTGTTCTATCATCGCGCGCTTCAGTGCCTGGCGGCAGTGGAACTGAAAGCAGTGGACTATGAAGCGGAATTTTCAAGCAAGATGGACATGTATCTTGAGGCGCTTGACAGGGAGGTTAAGAGAGAGAATGAGAACCCATCGTTAGGTATCATATTGTGTCCTTCTGCAGATAGAAGCGAAGTCGAGTACTCTTTAAGCAGGACCATGAGCCCGACAATGGTAGCGGAATATAAGAGGGTGCTGATTCCTCGAGAGGTACTGAGGCATACATTAGCCGAATACTGTGAAATTTTAAAGGACACGTATAAATAGAACGCAGATCATGGATAAGTTGGTCCGGATTCTAGCCTCCTTGAGTGATTTCCTCTGGGACTTCTTCATTTGTTTCCTTGCTGTGGCCACGTTCTATTTCGTCATGAAATTCGTGGAGCTTGGAGCTAACCCTATCAAGTTCTTCAAGAACAGGCGCTATTACTACCTCGTCTTCGTGCACAAGAAAGCCGTGGAACTGCTCAGTGAAGGAAAGTCAAATGCAGAGATCCGCGATTATCTGCGCGCCTTCAGGTTCCCATTTCAGAGTGGGTCTCCCATGACTCCGAATATTATCGATGATATTTCTTTCGTTGGGCGTGTGCTGAACAACAACGATCTCCTTGACATTTACATCATAAAATACAGCTTCGAGTATGATGACTTCAAGAGACTTTCTGCGAGCATGGATGCCGAAGCTGTGGAGACAGCTGCAAAGGCGAAAATCAGCGCCCTGTTGAATGATGACTCCCCGAAGAACGTAGACAGGGTGGTTACCGCTTTGATTGCATGGCATACCGAACCTTTCATTCCCGAGAAGACCGAGGAGGAGAAGATTTCAGTTGGTGAGAATGAGGCTTATTTTTACAGCATACTGGATTCCGAAGGTATCACCAAGCCGGAAATCCCTTTACAAAAGTATGTTGATGCCATGCTTGCATTGAAGTCCTGGCATCCCGAAATCAGTGTCGTGAAGAGCAAAAGCAGTCTCTCTGATCACGCGTCGAAGTCTACTGCCCACAATATCGGATACAGCGCTATCAGTCAAGAGGTTTCGCGGTTTTCGGAAACCCTGAAATAAACACTTGAAATTGCGTTCGGACCTGCGTTCGGGCGTTCGGCAGTCAAATCGATTACCGCCAAATACCTTGCTGCCGCTTCCATATGGAGGCGGCAATTTTTGTTAAACTATAATAACATCCAAATGCAGGGTAAAAACGAAATCATCAGACTGCTTAGCACACCGCTATGCATGATGACTGGAGAAGAGTTCCTCCAGCTGAACGAACTCGCAAAGTCGCCACACGATGCGGCGTCCACAAATCATCCAATCTACGCCCAGGGCGTGGAAGAACTAGCCGAGAAGATTGGTTGCAGCCAGAGCACGGTCTATTCGTTGAAGAGGCAGGGCGTTCTGGACGATGCCATCGTATCCAACATCGGCAGGAAGATTATCTTTGATGTCGAGAAGGCAAGGGAACTCGCCGACGCCTTCCAAAGGTCAGCAAGGGAGGTGCGTCATGGAAAATGAGAAGATAGAATTCCCGCTCGTAGTATTCCCCAATGGCATTCAGGAGATAATATGCGACCTTGAGCATGAGAGTGGGTATCCCGTTCCGTACACGGCCGCAGCTCTCTTCCATGCCTTCTCAAGTGCCATTGGGAACAGCTGCGTCTGTCGCTTCAAGGAGAACTGGGTGACGGCTCCTATCCTTTTCACCGTTCTTGTCGGCGGACCGGGATCAATCAAGACCCACCCGGTCTCCTTTGCCATGCGTCCGCTGGCAGGTCGTGACAGAGTGTCTCTGTCTGACTATGCACATCAGCTGGAGCGTTACCGCAGTACGTCTCCGGATCAACGAGGGGCAAAGCCGGTCCCTCGCCAGCGCATCGTGCGCGACACTACCATGGAAGCGCTGGTGAAGGTGCTCAAGACCAATCCCGCTGGAGTCTGCGTCTGTGTGGATGAACTCAAGGGATGGCTCAATTCCTTCAATCGGTACCGTAATGGCGGCGGAGACATGGAAGCCTGGCTGAGCCTCTTCACGGGAGAATCGATTGTCGTAAACAGGAAATCTCAGGATGACATCGATTCTGTCTCCAGCCCGTTCGCGAGCGTGATCGGCACCATACAGCCAGGTATCCTTCCAAAGGTGTTCCAGTCCGACCTGGATAACGGGTTCTTCCCACGTCTCTTATTCGTGCTGAACCCTAAGGACGGCGAGCCTGTACTCTGGAAGGAAGAGGAAGACCTTCCATCCGGTGCAGCTGACCGTTGGGCATACATCCTGGCTCCGATAATGAACTATGCGGATGCATTCAACGACGGAACGGAACAGGGAATCACATACACCTTTGATTCCTCTGCCCGCAGCTTTCTGGTGGATTGGCAGAACAGAGGTGAGAAGAAATGTGCCGATGAAGGTGCTTCTCATTCCGTAGAGTTTCTCAGGAAGATTGAGACCTATATCATCAGATTTTCACTGATAATCCAGGTTATGCGTGATGCAGACAAAGGCATATTCGGGAACAACAACTCGATTGGACCAGAGAGCGCGATCCTCTCGACTCTTCTGGCCGACTACTATCTCTCCACAATCCAGGAGGTCTATGAGCTGGTCATTACCGGAGGCGAAGACATCGAGCGCAAGATCAGATTCTTCTCTGCGCTTGACGGTACATTCACATCCGCACAGGCACTTGCAATAGCGGCGCACATGGGGATATCCAGGCGCACCGTGTTCCGCATGCTGGAAGTAGGTAAGGACGATCCGTTCATCAAGAAGCTCCGGCATGGAGTATATCAGAAGATTCAGTGATGGCACTTTGACACTTTGGCATTTTCGGGCTAGGATATGAATGTGCCAAAGTGCCATAATGTCAAGCAATCAGACAACAGAACCATTCAACACCGTGACGGCAGCGACCCCAAGCCCCTCCAGGGGTTGTAGCGCACTATACCCCTGAAGGGGTGTGCGCTCCTGCGGAGGGCCCTGCCCGACGGTAACACCACAAACACTATGGCAACAGAGAAGAAAACATCCGTTCACATGCAGGCCTGCAAGACGGCCTCGAGTGAAATACACAACCAGCGTCAGAAGACGCTTGGCTATGTGCGCGAAGACCTCACGCACCTCAATTCCTATAAGGTCATCGAGACCGTCCACGACTGCGAGGAACGCATCCGTGCCACCTATCAATCAGTTGTCGGGCAGAAGATGCAGGCGAGTGCTACTCCCATCGAGGAGGCTGTCATCGTCCTGGACAAGGACGCCAACCTTGACCAGCTCATCCGTTTCGGAAACCTGTGCCATGGCAGGTTGGGCATAACGCCCATTCAGTACTATGTCCACATGGACGAGGGGCACTACGATGCCAAGACCCGTGAATGGAAACCCAACTATCATGGGCATGTCATCTTTGATACCACCTGCCGCGAGCACGTGATGGTGCAGCGCCAGGTGAAAAGGAACGGCAAGGTACAGAAGGGCCCTGACGGGAAACCGCTCATGCACGAAGTCGACAACTACGGCAAGATCATCAGACTGTCGCCTTCCGACATGTCCCTGATGCAGGACCTTGCTGCGGAGGCGACAGGACTGAAGCGTGGCGTTGCCAGCGACGCTGTCCATCTCAATGCACAGCGATACAAGGCGCAGGCGCTTGCGGAACAGTCCATGCGCATAGAGCGGGATAATGAGAAGTTGCTAAGCAGCAACAATGATCTTGCAGAAGAGAATGCTGCACTGCGGGAAACGAATGACAATCTGACGCAGACTTCGTCGAATTTGCGTCAGGAAGTGTCTCGCCGCAGGCTCGAGCTTAAGACAATTAAGCTTGCGAAGTCGGTAAGAACATCTTTGAAGAAAGGTTTCGACCGGCTCGCAGTCGCTGTCGGCATATCTCCAGAACTTAAACGCCTCCAGGAGACAGTGGCAGATCAGGCAAAGGCCCTTGATGAGAAGTCGGCGGAAAATGGCAGGCTCGAGGTGCTGCTGCATGAAATCACGCAAAGACGTGATGAACTGCAGAGAGAATCCAACAGGAATCTATACCGCGCGAATGAGGCTGAAAAGCAAAGACGGGAAAATGGCTATACGCTGGTAAAGATCACTTACCGTCTGGCAGCGACCGGTCCGGCGTTTGTCTCCATCTTTGAGAAGATGGGCCTGCCGGAACTGTTAGGCGAAGATCTTTGGAAACAGGCCAAAAGGGAAACGATGGACAGAAGCCAGGATGTGAGCCATTCGCGGGGGATTAGGCGATGAAAACGCTGATAGACTAAGCATTTTAGAACGATTTGGACCGCTTTTCCTCTAACATCTGAAATCTTTTTGTATATTTGGGGTGTTCAGCTGGCCGTAGGGCTGGGTGGGCATTACATATAGAAGACGTTACTTGACGTTTTTCTTCTAAACACAAACTTGGCGGTTTGAAAATACCAGAAGAAGAAACGGCAACGGAGAACGTCCCGTCTCGATGACGATTCAGTCACCGCGCCTTGGGCGTAGAGTGTTCTGCATATCATCCCTGACGTGGGCCAGCTGCGTTGCTTATCTCTCTGGTAGGCTCGCCAAGGCCTGTGTTT
Source organism: Bacteroidales bacterium (assembly GCA_024398095.1). Taxonomy (GTDB): domain Bacteria; phylum Bacteroidota; class Bacteroidia; order Bacteroidales; family UBA932; genus Cryptobacteroides. The sequence goes on along the minus strand of JAKSJK010000016.1, from coordinate 28,029 downwards.
GGGATAAGCAAGAGTAGAACTCCCACGTCTTTTTTTGTACCCGTTTAGCTTGGGAGCCGCTAAACATAGTGACCACCTATATGGGCCTGCTAAACAACATCAAAGACAATTTTAACAAGGCGGAGTTTTCGGTAGCACCAAACAAAAAACTCAAGACAATATCCGCTGATTTCAAAAAGGCATTCGGCGTTTCTCTTGTGTTCTACAAGGGAGCTCAGATTGCAGATGAGAACCTTACCCTCAACCAGTTGAATCAGAAAACAACCAAGGAAGCCAACACCAAAGCTGAAGACTTGAAAATCAAGGCGAGCATGAAGGTTGGTGATGCAGAAAAGTTGTTTGACAAGCAGTTCGGTGTTACCGTGCAGATAAAGGATGCTGACGCAAAGAAACTCGTTCCTAACGAGATTACCATCGGTCAAGCAGCCCGCGGCGAGTATAAATAACAACAAAACCATAAAATACATATTAATCATGGCAGATCTTAAAATCAATGGCCGTACAACTGTACGCAAACTCAAAGCAGATTTCAAAGCCGCTTTCGGCAGCTCACTTCGCGTTTACATGAACCCTTCTTGCAAAGGCAAGATGGCAGATGACGCAGCAACTCTCGCTTCTATTCGTGCAGAGGGCGCAAAGGGTGGTGAACTTACAGTTGGCGGCAACAAGACCGTAGGAAAGTTCGAGACAGAATTCGCTGAGGCATGGGGCATCGGTGTTCAGGTTGCTAACGCAGACGACACAAAACTCGCAGACAACAGCGTTACTCTTGTTGCGGCTGGTAAATAATCCAAGGCATATTACGACCGGAGGCACTTGATAGTACCTCCGGTCGTTTTTTATAATAGATACAACTATGGCAAAGGTAAAGAACGCTCGCTGTGGTGAGTATATGATTTCCCAGAGCGCAGAAGGCACAATCAAGGTTGCTAAAGATTACGAAAACGACAAAGCTGCTCTGCGCGAGATCGCAGAAAAAATAGGATTCGAAGCAGACCCTGCATGGACCACACGCCAGTTCGGAAGGAAATTGATTGAAACCATCAATGATGATGCAGCAAAGACAAAAGAGTATGCATACGCAGAGTCCGGCGAATACGTGATCTTCCAGACCGAGGAAGGCTCCATTCAGGTATATCGTGATTACGATAACGTCAAGGGCGCCCTGCGAGAAATCAGTGAGAAGATTGGTTTCGAATACGATCCTTCATGGACTACACGCCAGTTCGGCAGCAAACTGATTGATGAGCTTAACAAGTAGGCATGGATTTAGTTGAGATGGTGAGGAATGATATTATGTCATTCCTTTTTTCCAATCAAGAGCTCTTGTTCAACGAAAGGGACTTTCAGATGAGACTGTCCCTTTCTCTTCTTGCATCAAAGCATTACGACGATGTTGACCTTGAATATCACCTTCCTGTGGGTCAGAATCCGTCTTTTGATAGAGAGTACGAGCGATGGGAAACTGAGAAACCATCTATTGACATCGTTGTAAGAAGAGGCGAAGAATACATCCCCATTGAGCTGAAATATAAACTGAAGGCAATATCCGGACGAATTTCACGTTTCGGTGAGAAATCTCCCAAAGAAGTTGCCATTGTCACAAATCAAGCAGCCCAGAATCTTGGACGATATGCATTTTGGAAGGATGTGAAACGCATCGAACTGGTTAAAAAGCACTATCGTTCAGTAGATGCTGGCCTAGCTGTGTTCCTTACTAATGACGAATCCTACTTAAAGTCCCGCGCTGGAACCAATTATTACGCCTTTTCAATGGATGAGGGACGTCAGGTGTCCGGCGTTCTGGACTGGAAAGAACGAAACGACAATTATCCCGCTATTCCTTTGGACGGCACATATGAGGTCAGATGGGGAAAGATATCTTTCCATGAGTTGATGCCAACTGCATATTACACTATTGTAACCATATAGACTATGAGCGTAGAGTATTACAAAAAACAGATTATTGACCTTCGAGCAAGGCTCGACAAGGAAAAAGAGGCAAAGAAGAAGGATAACGAGCGCTATGCCGGATATATCAAGAGCGCCTCAACACCTTCCAGCAAAGCATCGTATCGCAAGTCAAAGATTGATCACGCCGCTTCACACGACCGCGCAATTGAATCCTTGAAACGACAAATCGAAAATGCCAAAGCAACATTGGCAAGGGAACGCGAAAGGGCAAAGAAGAAATAATCATGACAAAGATTCCCGGACTATCCTTCTCGCTCAAGAGAGCGGTGGGCATCACAAAAGTTAAGCAGAAGATTGCTAAAACTACTGGCATTCCATTGACCAAACAGGGTCTGGAGCGTAAAATCGGATCCGCTGTAATCAAGGCCGTCACAGGCAAAAAGAAGTAACCGATGGAGGCACCTACGTGGTTTATCGTACTGGGAGCAATCTTCCTTGTACTATATATACTCGGGAGAATAATAGGCATACCCATTAAGGAACTGCTCTTACTATTTAAAGGCGGTCAGGGTGGTTGTGGCTGCCTTATCAAAAGCGTCATAGGAATCCTGGCCTGCATTCTTCTTATATGGTATATACTGACAGACATGTTTTGAACATGACCAATGGCTAACATGAATAAAATTTCAATAAAAGGCTTAACGGACACCTTGCATGCGGTAAGTGAGGCGGCCGAATCGGTAGTTATACCGAAGTCAAAGAAGCCTGTTGAAGTTGAGACTACGGAGGAAAGTGATGTCATAGACTCAGTAAATGCTGCTTCTCAATGGCTTGGTATCATACGCGAGTCCGCCTCACCGGCCATGATGCAGGTGATTACCACTCAGATGCAAATGCTGGATGCCATAGCATCTCCGGCAATGACAGGCATGTTTATCGACAACATGGTGGCATGTTTAGACAAAGCATTGGCAGCCTCTCCGGAAGAACAGAAAGGACAGATAAGGGAACTGTATTCCCATATGATTCAGAATACTGTCTTTGTATTGGAGTGCAAAATGAGTTATGCTCAAGACAAGGCAAGTAAAGAGGCGACCCATCTGATAGAGACTGCCGGCACCATGATGGAAAACACACTCACGACTATCGCCAGCATGGCAACCCCTGTGGGTGGTGTAGGAAGCAAAGCCGTAAAGATATCCAATGTGCTTGTCAAGCAAGGCAGTCAGGGGCTTGTTCAAGCCGTTTCGTCATTATTTACAAGCAAGCGAGAGGCGGCAAAAGTTAAAGATGACTTTACTCAGATAATCTCGGATCTGTTTGATACGCTTGACAAATACCATAATCTGTTCGGCTCTTCCATCATTATCAATGGAATGCTTGCAAAGTACAAACGCCTGCTGCTTGAAAAATACACAGAAGACAAAATGCGTCCGGTAACCTCGCGGATGACCATTTCCGACTTTCAGCATGCAGCCAGATTGACGGATGAATTGTCAGACGTACTGTCAAGCATGGCTTCGACCAATGTCTTTTCCAGCTTAGGAAAGATTGTCTCCACTGTAGCTCATGCCGTCGCAGATTCAGCCATCCGCAAAAAAGCATCCGAAATGGATTTGCAGGCATTCTGCCAGCTGTATGATTCTTTCTCGAATGACATAGAGAATCTCAAAGTACAGTTAAGGGAAGAGGAAACTGTGTTGATGAATCTCAAGCAAGAGCATAAGGATATTTCTTTCTTGAAGTTTGGTATGAAAAAAGAATCCCTGGAAAAGATTGACTCTCAGCTTGAGGTCCTGGAGAATAAGAAGCGGGAACTGGCTGATGCCGAGGCAAAGTTGAGGGAACTTAAAGACATGTTCCCTGACGCAAAGGCAATCAAGGAGGCTGTAGATGCTTATGAAGCTAAACTTACAGGAATAGAATTGAAATACGCTGTTTAGTCCGCCTTTGGGAAAAAAATTGTCATAGATGAATAGTACAGAAATCAAGCAAAAACTCAATCAGGTTTTCGACGACAACCTGCATACCAAAATCTGGCACAACATCCTGGACTGGGTGATAATCGGACTGATTCTTATCAGTTCGCTAGAAGTGTTCCTGTCTACATTCAGCGGTCTTACCGAGAATTACGGAGGAATACTTAAGTTTATCGATGTGTTCACGACTGTAGTGTTCTCTATCGAGGTCTCACTTCGTATTTGGGCGGCGGATGCGCTTGATCCTAAATATAAGGGACTAAAAGGAAGGGTGAAGTACTGCTTCAGCTTCTATGGATTGATAGATATCCTTTCTACCTATCCGGCTCTGATTGGACTGTTTACCGCGGTTCCCGTTACTGCTCTCAAGATTTTCAGGGTTGTACGTCTGATCCGGATCTTCCGTTATATGAGATCTTTCAAGATTCTCGGAAAAGCCGTAGCATCAAAAAAGCAGGAATTGGGTATCAGCTTCGCATTTTTGAGCATCCTGACAATCATCCTCTCATTCCTTCTTTACTATGCCGAACACGAGGCCCAGCCCGAACTCTGCGAGAACGGTTGGAGCACGCTCGTATGGGCATTTGCGAAGTATCTTGGAGACCCTGGAAAGATTGCTGATTTTCCTCTTGTCACGGTGTGGGGCAACATAATCGCAGCACTGGTAGGTGCGTTGGGTATTGCTATCTTCGCGGTACCGGCCGGACTGATCGGCTCTGGATTCATCGAAGTGATTGAGGATACACGCGCACAGGAGAAGATAGAGGCAGATATCGAACGTCTGCATCACTCGTTCCGTTGGGAGAAAGACCTGCAATATACCAATCTTTTCTACGTGCCTGCATACAAGCCGCTGCCGAATCTGCTCGTCAAACAATATCTCCAGAAGAATGAAGTGATTGATGCGGTGAAAGCATCTGGGGAGTTTCACCTGTACAACCTCGCAAAGGCCTACAATACCGAAGATGCTCCTGCAGACAGCGTTGTTGTGGTCAATTGTCCGCACAACCGTCCATACGGCTGCTGTATAGACCGTGGATCTAAAGTGACTATTGTCAGCACCAGCGGACCTGATGAACCAATAACAAGTTGGGTTGCATATCATCTGGCGAAGATCGGTGGATTCAACTATGTGGCAAAAGAGGAAGAGCTTGACCTTGACAGGCCTGTCTCTTTCTACACTATCACAGACCCTCATCAGAATGAGCACCTCGAGATGTTCCTTGAAGATATAGAGAAGCTGTCTTCACAGCCGGATTCCTGGGTTATTCCTATGGCCTTTTGCGTTGGGCCCAAGGCAAGACAGCATAAGGTGCATATTTGCTTTAATAAAAAGAATGAATCCGTATGCGAAGGTCCACTCAATACAGTGACTGACACCAAGGTATTTGAGGCGTTCAACAAGGAATTCGCTGGAATCCTTGGATCAAAATATTCTCTGCCTGTTGACAAGAATGAATACTACGGCATCTCCAAGGATAACCTTCTTCACAGAATATCTTGCAAGAATGGCTTCGCCCTCCGTATGGAATGCTATGTCATTTATTTCGCTGCCGACAAAATGGCAAAGATTAAGGATATGGCCGACATCATCAATAAACACTTGGAACCAGGTGTTGAGAAACCTCTGCCAGCAGATATGCTTACAAGGCCTTTAGATTGTTACGGGTATCGTGGATATAAAGATTAAGGGAAGTCACTGAATGCATCTATAGCCGTATGGATCCATGCGGCTATTTTTGCGCCCATTATCAAAGAATTTAGGGCACGATTTAGGGCATTAAAAAGAAAAAGTGGCTCACAGATACCTGTAAGCCACTTTCTTGCGGAGAGGGAGGGATTCGAACCCCCGGAGCCTTTCAGCTCAACAGTTTTCAAGACTGCCGTAATCGACCACTCTACCACCTCTCCAATATTGCAAATCCCCCTTGGGATTTCTCTTTTGGGGATTGCAAAGGTACATATATTTTTCGCTTCTCCAAACTTTTTTTCAAAAAAAGCGGGCTTCCAGGCATTATTCCCTCAGCAATCTGACCGGTCCGATCAAGCCTGATGGCAGCAAGGCATCGTCAGCCTTGTAGAATTTGAACGCTGTGTATGTAATCGGATCCGACTCATCAGGCTGGGCGTCGCCGATAAGACGGTTCGGCCAGGTGTTGGTCACGCGGACTTCAAGATGATTGGTTCCCTCGCGTATGACGCCCTCCACATTCACTACGAAAGGCGACTTCCAATATATTCCCAGATTCTGTCCGTTCAGAATCACCTCGGCAATATTCTTCACCTCGCCGAGGGATATCTCGCGTACATCCTTCGCTGACTTTACCTTGAATTTAGTCTTGTAGGTGCAGGTGCCGCTGAAATACCGGACTCCCCTCTCCGACGACAGGGACAGCGACTGGAGATGCTTCATCTTCATGGATCGAGGCGCGCCACGGCCGGCCTGGAATGCCAGCGTCCAAGGTCCCTTCAACTCAGTGGGCGAGCTGATCCTCCTGGCGGAATTGTCAGGTGCGGTTGGATCAAGGCTGTCGGCAAAAACGACGAAATAGGAATCATCGCTGCAGAAACTGAGATCAATCAGGGTTCGGCCCTCACGCTCCACGTATGGAATGCTCTCCACACTCGCGTTTTCAGGATGCCAGATATGCGGAACCTTCCCGGTGACACGGAAGCTCAGCTGCTTGGTGAGACGCTCATAAGACTGGTTGTTGAGCCAGTAGATTTCGAGGCCGTCGGCAGTGCTGCGATGCAGGTAATTGATGGTTTCCAGACCGCTGTAATCCACATCGGGAGCCACGGAAGCAGCCTTCAGAGCAGACTCCAGAGGTACATTGACGCCCTCATATATTCCGCAGATCATGGCGCCGCCACGCCTGAGTTCTTCCAGCTTGGCCTTGACCTCAGGGGAGAAATAAGTCAGCTTAGGGTCTATGTATATCACACGGTATTCCGCCCCCGAAGCCGCCTTCAGGACACCATTCTCGCAGCTGATCTCGTGAAGCAGGGCATCGGCCCCGCAGTAATCGAACTCATAGCCGCGCGGGATGTCCGGATAAGCACGGCTGTAGTAGGACGTGATATTGGTCTCCTCGCCGAAATACCAGAGCACATCGGCCACATTGCGTCCGCGGCTGAGCATATAGCTGCTGCGGGCGAGGTAATCCATCCATGCGCCGGCCTGGTCCGCCCAGCATTCGTGGCGGTTGAACCAGTGTCCGTAGACGCCCAGACCCACGCCCGGGAACTTGTCATCGCAAGGCTGTGCGGCGCTGTCGTGGAGCACGAAACGGGTCACCCCGGCCTTCATCTCGCGGTCGGCGGTACGCTTCATATTCTCAGGGCAGTAGGTCCACGCCTGCTGCGACAAGCCGATAGCGGTCATCGACTCGGCTGCCACATACTCCTGACCATAGATATGGGCCACAGAGGCAGACTCACGGATGTCTGCAGCGCCCTCTGTCTCACGGTTCTGGCTGCTGACCTTGCCCGGGATCCACATCTCGCCCATAGGGAAGGACGCCGTCTTCTTGATGGACATGCCGTCGGATGGGAAGATGCTGCCGTTCGCATGAGACTCGATGTAGCAGCCCTTCATGCCGTATTCATTTCTGACTATGTCGGTCAGGAGAGCGTAATTTTCATAGAAGAGCTCACCCAGGGTGGTTCTCCAGTCGTGCAGGAACTGTTCGGTCTGCTCCACGCTGACCAGGATCATTCCCGTCAGGGACGGCATCCACGGAAGACAGTCGTAGCCGCGGCGCTTCAGGAACTCTTCGCGCAGCTTCGGGGTCCAGTTCTGGAATTCGGCCTCATAGCTGTCCTCGAGCACATACTGTATGCCCCTCTCCCCCATCATTCCGCCGGCAGCCTCCTTCATGATGTCCAGATAGGTGCGGAAGTAGCGCGTCCAGGCCTCCGGATCCAGTTTGTCCACCTCCAGACCCGTCGCCTCTGCTGAAGCCGGATGGTTGAGCTTTCCGGTGAGCGAACAGCCGAAGCGGATGATGCGCCAGCGGCCCTGGGGAGCATCCCAGCGGAGCACTCCGTCCTTCACCTTGTCGGTAAGGTCGACGGCGAGTGCTGACAATTCATCAGGTCCAACAGCCGGAGTCGGGAAGCTGCTTATGTCCCAGGCAGAACCGAACTCAGCCTTCTCCTCGCTGTGATTCACCTTGGAGACAGCATGGAGCACGAACTCGTGTATCTTGGTCGATTTGGGTGCATAGGTCCAGGTGTCAGACGTATAATGGTACGAATCCGGCACGTTCATATGCTTGAGACGGAAATACCTCGCCGTGACAGGCTCGATATCGAAGGTCTGTACCACGCAGCAGCCCAGAGGGATGCCGGCCACGGTACGGAAGTCTGTGCCGTTGTCACTGACCTGCAGGGAATCCAGACAGTCGGCGGGATTGGAATGTCTCTCGCCCCTTGTCTTCCCATTGCGGAAGGTCACGGCCTTCACGGTCACAGCCTCCGGGAAACTGTACTGGATCCAGGAATAGCCGACGGGATCCGCGTTGATGGATGCCCCATCCGAATAGTTCCCGTTTGTAAGCATCTCAAGGGTAAAATTGCCGCTGCTGCTGGTGACCGCAGCACCCATTTCGGTCATGCTCTTTTCAGCCTCCGGCAGACGCACGGCCAGCACTGCGATATCCTTATAATAAGTATAGTCGCTCTTTCGTACTATATTCTGGAAGACGCCGGTAGTCGTATATGGCTCCGGCAGCTTGGCCTCGATTGTACGGCCGCCATCCAGGTCCAGCTGTCTCCAGGTAAGCTTCTTCATTCCGTCCTCAGGCTTCACCCAAGGACCGCCGGAACTGCTGAAGCCTGGAGAACTGGCGATGGTCACCTCCATCCCGAGCGAGTCGGCGTGGGCGATGACGTCGCGGAAGATGTCCTTCCACTCCTCGGACAGGAAGGTGACACGGTGGTCCACCATCTGCGGAGTGGCAAAGTTCGCATCGAAGATATGGAAGCCGCGCACGCCGGAGGAGTGCATCCAGTCCATATCCTTCATCAGTCCGTCGCGGGTGATGTTACCGTTCATCCAGTGCCACCACACCCTCGGGCGGGCATCATCCGGAGGGCAGACAAAGCCCTCCTTAAGCTGTTCGTATGGATTATTCTGCTGCGCATTCAAGCCAAAACAACATGACAGACCGAGCAGTATAGCAATACATTTCTTCATAACAGTTCTTTCATAGCCGAACACAAATATAGGTAAAAATTCCTCGTCAATTTTTGTATATTTGTCGTACACAATTGAAATTCAAGTAGAAACACAACCCAAAACCATACGGATGAAAAGATATATCATTGCATTGGCGGCATTCGTTGCACTAGCTCTCTCATGCTCAAAGATCGAGCACGGCCCAAAGAAGGAAGTCATACCCGACAAGTGTGAGTACGAGCTCGCATACTCAACCGAGATAGTGCCGGAATCCACAGCTGCCACAATAGTTGCAGGCAGCGGCCCATACGGTTCATTCACGGTTAAAGACACTCCGGAGAACGACATCTGGGGACGCAACCGCTTCTTCATACTGCCTTCCTGCGACGCCTACCCGAACGGACTATGTGCGAAGATAAACGGGCGGCAGACGAACCCTGACGGCACGTCTACAATCCGCTATGCGGAATGTGCGCTGGAGAACGTATTCCAGAATCTTGACCTCCAGGCCTGCGGAGACCTGGTTCCACATGTGGACAGAATACTCGACGGATCAGGAGAAGAGATACCGTTCAAGCTGACCAAGGCAATCGGCAAGGACAGGTTTGTGATTGAATTGCCACAGGCCCGTCTGCGTAACTGGGACGAGACCGTGATATTCCAGATAAACAAGGGCAAACTGGAACTGGACATGCTGCTGAGCGTGGTCATAAACGACGCAAAACTGAGATATTTCGGAGCCAAGCTCAACCCGACCATCGACCTCGACATAGACATGGAAGCCAATGTCCAGAAGAGCTTTGTCGACAAGTCCCATCCATTCATGACCATCATCTGCGGTGCTTTCCCGGCCGGTCCGGTGGTAATCACACCTCTAATCGAGATTTCGTTCATCGTGGGAGCAGAAGGCAAGGTTGCCCTCACCGCAGGTCTTAAGTACAAGCAGGAGTGCAAGATAACCGCCATCTGCGACGACGGAGAATTCGAGTGCAACCTGGAGACTATACCTCACGAGACCAAGGAAGATGTACTCACCTTCAAGAACACCACCTACTACACCGAGGCCGACATCTACGCCGGATTCGACTACAGCGGCGGCATAGGCGTCTTTGGAACAGTGCTGTACGCAACCGTCGGAGTCCAGGAAAAGATCAAGTGTGGCGGCAAGTTCGTCGTGGACCTGGACAAATGGACATCTGACGCGTATAACTCCATACCGGAGCTCTTCGACACCTACTCCGAATCCATGTTCTATGTCGACTATGCCTACAACGGCGTGGCGGCACTGAAAACTGTGGGCGGCACGTCGCTGGGCTCGTTCAAAGGCAGCGAGGTTAGCGAGCACATCGATTCGGCCTACTTCATGCCGAAAGTGGAAGTTGCCTTGAAAAACAAGTCCGACAAAAGCGAGACTCTGGAATTCACTGCCACCAGAAAGACATTGTGGCCATACGAAATCGGCTACTACTTCGTCCAGCTTCATCCTGGCGATCCATATTACAGCAGCCTGTGCGAGAACGACCTGTATTACGACAAGAAGTTTCAGGAGCGTGTCTCACTTGGAAAATTCGACCTTCCTGCCGGCAAGGAATTCACAAAATATATAGAAGAAGTATACCCCGATGAGAATGCGAAATGCCTCATCTGGCCTTTCTTCTCCCACGCAGGCAAGGACTACCCGTTCCCATCGTCCTATTGCCTTTACTTTGCTCATGACGGCAAGGCTTTGAAGGCTTTCAAGGAAATTGTGAACGACCTCGCGCAATGCATTGAGGGCGATCTGCCGGAGCATTGGAACACATCCACGCCGCTTTCCCGCTGGGTCGGAGTCACCATATCCTCCAAGGACAATATTCCTTACATGCAGATCGATTTGAAAGACAGGAGCAGCGTATTCCCCGGTGATGAGACAGGAACGAAGTACACAATCAACCTGAAGCCAACTCTCAGGATTGGCGACCACAGCGGAGGCCAGAATTATCTATGGGAGATTATTGACATCCCGGAGGATATAACCCTTGAGATGATTGACATCGAAGACCGCAATTTCATGGGCTACAAATGCTATAATCCGATAAGATACTCCTACGGAGCTTCAAGTCAGATCCCTGTCACATACTCGAACCAGATCAAAAATATCAAGATATGGTCCGACAAACTGGAAGAATTTCATATGACAAGCAGGACCGAGAGCGTAGAACTCAAGGGACAATGTGCCGGCTATGACGAGAGACACAAGGGTATCAAGCAATTTGGTTTCAGCAGCATGCTTACCGAGAACCTGAAGTCAGTTACTCTGGAAGGTCTCTCCGTCCTGACGGATTTCGGCCTGGGCGGAGACAGCAACTTCGTGAACGGCTCTCCGGATGTAAAAATCAGTGAGTGTCCTGCGCTTGAGGCACTCTATCTCCAACAGCCGGTACAGTCTGCAGAGACTATCCTCTCCAACCTGTCCAAGAACAAGCTCACAAATCTCTTGCTCAGGAACATGAGCATTTCCGCACTCAACAGGGACAAGCCGTCGGGAGATATTGATCTTGACAATTGCGAGATTGGAAGCATTGACCTTTCCGGCGACTGTACGAATCTGTCAGTCCAAAACGGCACCACCATCGGCAGCGTAAAGATCACCAACTGTCCTTCTCTGGAGAAACTGAACCTCATGGACTGCAAGATGACTTCATTCAGCATTGATGACATGCCGTCCGCAAAGTTCTTCGACATCAGCGGCGCGCACATCAACTCGGAGATTCCACCGGTATTCGACAAGATCCGCGCCCTTGCCGTCAACGGCTTCCACTACGACCAGAAGTACTACTACTATTCTAAGTATGACTATTCTGAAGGCAAATACGGCTGGTGGTATCCAGGCGAGCCGGACAGAGGCTATCATCTTACACCTATTGAATAGACATAGACGGGGACAGATATGCCCACGCAGATGCAAACTAAAAGCCCCGGGGCACTGACCCCGGGGCTTATTTTATCATCAATTCAATTTTTAATGAAACGCACTGGCATTGAAAACCATGACGTAGTGGAGAGGACGGAGCATGAAGCGCTCGAAATCGCTGTAAGCCCATGAAGCATCCCAGGTGTACGAGCTGTCAGGCATTACGGTACACCTGAAATCGAGACCAAGCTGATATTCGCCCAGAGTAAGGGATGCCTTGGCTGAAGCCCAGGTCTCCTCGACAGTTGCAGTAGTGCCTGGCATCAGAACCTTGCAGGTTGCCGAGCCAACGGTAGCAGTGCCTGCAGCAAGGTCGATAACAACCTTGGAGAGACCGTGAGGAAGCTGACCGAAGTTATGGCTGAGGTCGGCATCGCCGGTACCGAGCTTATTCTTGTCGGCTACGAGGACGTAATCCCAGTAAGCGCCATCTGCGCCAGGTCCATAGTACGCATAGCCGGAAGCGGTGGTAGCGCCAGTCATAGCAAGAATCTTGATAGCAAGGATATTGTCATATTCCTTTGTGTGGCTGCTGTTCCACATCCAGCTCTTGTCCTTCACCTCAACGAGGCCGGTAGAACCGGTGCCGCCGAGAACCTTGAGGTTGGAAACCATGAACTGTCCTGAAAGATCGAAAGCTGCAGGGACAGGCTCGATAGTGCTGAAGTTGTCAGTCCAGGTAACCTTGGAGTTCTTTGCAGCAGACTTGTACATAGAGATAAGGTCCTCGAAGTTTGCCTTGGTGCTGGCGATAGGAAGGTTGTCGGCATCAACATTCACAGGGCCTACAGAACCGTCGCACTGGTTGTTCTTCACAGTGATGGTCTTGGAGTTTGCATGAACAATGATGGTCGCGATGTACTTGTCGGTCTCCTTGATCACATCGGAACGGATGTCACCGAGGTTCTTGTTGGAATCGATCTCGACGCCGTCGCCGTTGACCTGGCCGATGATGCCGGCAGCATAGCCATAGTGCTTGTCAGCGGTGTGGTCGATAGCGGTGATGGTACCGTTGTTGGTACATCTGCGGATGTTTCCGCCTGCACCCATTGCAGAAACGATACCTGAAGGACGGGTAGAATCGGCCATGAGTTCCTCAGCTGTGATGTCGCCATTGTTGACGCAGTCCTCAACCTGGGTACCGCCGTTTGCAGAAGCCACGATACCGGCAACGCGGGTAGCGACTACATTGATATTGGCGTTGTTGACGCAGTTGACAACCTTCACAACCTTGTCTGCTACAGACCAGTCGGCGAATGCGATGATACCGCCCACAGAGAAGCCTGTGCCGCCATTGTTCTTATTAGTCTCGTTATTAACCTCGAACTTGCCGTCGAAAGTACAGTTCTCCACGAGACAATCCCTGGTGTTGGAAGAGATGATACCGATGAGGCCGCCGTTGAAAGCCTGCTTGCCGGTAGTGCCGGAAGTAGTCTGGGAACCTGCACCCTTGATGGTAGCAGAGCTTGAGCAGTTGATAACATCGGTGTCGTGTGCTGCGCCGATGAGACCGCCGATACGGTATGCATTGACTGCTGTAGAAGAAACGACAACCTTTGAACCGATCTTCACATCCTTGATCACAGCGTTGCTGGTAAGGCGGAAGAGGCCTGCGGAAGAACCGTCAGCAGCATCTGCTGCGAGAGTGGCGGTGAAGTTGTCCACGGTGTGGCCCTTGCCGTCGAAAGTACCGGTAAAAGGCTTTGCATCAGATGAGAGAGCGGTCTTGCTTGAGTAGTTACCGGCACCGATCATGACGAACTCCTTGCCGCCGAAATCGATATCAGCCTCGAGCTCGTAGACGCCATCGCCATTCTCATCGAAAGCCTCGAGAGACTCGCCTGCGTTCACTGCAGCGGCAAAAGCCTCGAGAGCCTCAGCGCTGTTGAGCTTAACATAGGTAACCTGCTTGCCGGCCTGGTTGATGGTCAGAGACTTGGTCTCACCTGCTGCGCCAGCGAAAGAAACGGTAGCGGTGCGAGCCTCCTTGGCAGGGTTGGCGGCAACTGCGAGCTTGATAGAGGTAACGGTGGTAGCCTTGGATGTAACATCGGAAACCCAATCGCAATCTGCAGGAATCTGCACATTGAAAGTGGTGTTTGCAGTCACGGTTACGGTCACCTCCTGGGCTTCGGCAGAAACGCTGACCTCTGTCTGGTCGATAGAGACTGTGACGCCCTCAGCGCCCTGGCTTACCTTTACGGTAGCTGTCTTCTCCTCGCAGGTAACGGTGATTTCAGCGCTGCGGGCTGCGGCGCTCTGGCCTGCAGGAGCAACGTTCGCGCTGCAGGTAACGGTGAATTCACCATCGCCGGGAGCGGATTTAGGATTGATGGTCACCCAGTTTGCAGAACAGTCTGCAGTCCAGGCCTTATTGGCAGTGACTGTAACGGTCTGCGGTGCAGGTGACTCAGCCACGAAGGTAAGAGCTGTGGCAGAAACCTTCAGTTCGGTTGCCACAGGTTCCGGTTTACAGGAAACCAGCATTGCAGCAGCCATAGCAACGGCAGCGGCAATTGTCTTGAAAGAAAATTTCATGGTGTATCTGTGTTTATTATGTGTCAGTGACTATAAAGATAGAGATTTTATTTTACAACGACGCCTTCTGCCATCTTATACATGTCCGGAAGGTCGCTGCAGAAGATGCTCAGAGGCGACTGGTACATCTTCACGAAGTCCGGAGCGGAAGCATGGCCCGGGTAGACGGAGAAGAAGTGGGTGTCGCTCTCATTGACTCCGACATACTTGTTGCGCCAGGTCACGAGCAGCGCCACCGTGCGTCCGGTCATCGGCGAGAGGATGTTGTTGGTCCAGTAGTTTGTGGTCTTGAAGCCCTCCACACCGGTCTCGGTCACGCCGCAAGGCTTCATCTTGGCCTTGGACACAGACGAAATCTTCTTTAAGTTGTTGGTGAAGACGGAGTTGTTGATGCCCTGGTAGCAGTCCATGCCGATGAAGTCCACCCAGGCGTCACCCGGCCAGCGGAAGTAGAAGTCCTCCTCGTTCTTGGAAGAGTCCATCTGCGGAGAGATGGCGTAGATGAAGTTGTGTACCCCCTTGGTGTCACGCAGATACCTGATGGTGAACTGCCAGAGATCGATGAACTCCTTCTCCGTTGTGCAGGAAGTGCCCCACCAGCTCCAGCTCTGGGTATGCTCGTGGAAAGGTCGGAAGATCACAGGAATCAGCTTGCCGTCGTCACCCTTGAGCGAGAGTGCAATCTCTGCCAGGCGGTCCAGCCAGGATAGGAATTTCTTGTTGGTGGCGCTGCCGCTCTTGAGGATCTCGGCTGCGACGGTATTCTTGCTGTTGTCCCAGGAGTCGCCGCCGGTGAGAGGATTGTTGATGTGGATGCAGCCGATGGTGACCATGCCCCTGTTGTAAGCGTCCTTGATGCAGCGCAGCTTCAGAGCGGTTTCCGCTGCAGACTTGGAGAAGCGGTCGTCAATCATCTCGGCGAAGTCCATGCTGTAGACAGCCGGATAGTCTCCGCAGACGGCCTTGGTGTCGGAACCGCCCTCCTCACCATACCAGTAGCGTCCGTAGGTGAGGTCGTCGTGGTGGCCGAACATGAAGCCCTTGCTCTGGATGGCCCAGAGGTTCGAATAGAGAGCCTTGGTTTCCAGAGTCGCATTCGGATCGGCGAGGCTCAGGGACTGGGCAGACGGGTCGGTCTTGCTGTAGTCGGTGAGGTCCCGGCCCGGTATGTCGACATAGGTGCAGGCCACCGCCATCATCGAGATGGCGGCTGCAAGGCCCGCAAACAGATGTTTTTTGTTCATATCAGTCTACTGTCTGGTAAAAATCATCACATAGATCAGAGGACGGATCATAAACCTCTCGAAATCGGAATATGCCCACTCTGCGTCCCAGGTGTAGGAGCCGTCCGGCATCACGCTGCACTGGAAGGCAAGCGCAATGCTGTTCTCCGGAACTGTCAGGGTCGCGGAAGCAAAGGCCCATTCCACTGAGAGAGGATAGTCGCCCGGGAGCATGGCCTTGCAGGCAACAGAACCAACGGTTGCACTGCCGTCGGCGAGGCTCAAAGTCACATTGGACTGTCCGTGAGGAAGCTGGTCGAAGTTGGCAGACAGATTCACGTCGCCTGTGCCGAGCCTGTTCTTCTCAGCAACGAGGACGCGATCCCAGAACTTGCCGTCTGCGCCTGCCTGGTAGTCGGCTGTACCGGTCACAGAAGTACCGTTGATAGCGGTAGCCTTAACCTCGAGAATATTGTCGTACTCGTTGTTCACGGTGCCGTTCCACATCCAGCTCTTGTCCTTGATCTCCACCAGTCCGGTAGAGCCCTGGCCACCCAGAACCTTGAGGTTTGCCACCTTGTAGGTGCCTGAGACAGGGTCGCTGCCTGGAGTTGGAGGGGTAGGAGGATCCACTGGATCAGTGCCCGGACCCGGAGTGTCAGGGGTGGTCACGGTCACATTTCCCATGGTGCCTGTGGTCTTGGAAGCCGCTGGGATGGCGTCCACCTTCTGCACCCTCACGAAGAGGAAGCGAGGCGCACGGACGAACTTCATGAGATCGGTGAACTGGTCAGACTCAGGCCATGAGTAGTCGCCCTGGATGGTAAATGCGAGAGCCTGGAGGCCTGCCTCGAGAGTGAATATCCTGGCAGTACCGTCACCCTTCACATAGAGTTCCTTGGACTCTTCGAGGATTGCGCAAGAGCCTGTTTCCTTACCGTCGGAACTATAGAAAGTGATTGTGCTGCCCTCTGCAGTGTAGACTCTCTTCCAGTGGCTGGTGCCGAGAGGAATGACTCTGAGCTTGTCCTTGAGGTCGTATTCGGTCTTGTACATGCAGTCCCAATGCTTGCCGTCCACACCACCGTAAAGCACGCAGGTACCCTCGGTGCTGCCGTCTGGATTGACCTTGTCGAGAGTGATCTCGAAGTAGTCATCGTTGCTTGCGGCAGGACCCACACCCTGGGCGATGGACTCGGTGAAGAGCCAGCTTTTGGTCTCGATCGGGTCGATGAGTTCGATGCCTCCCCATGAAGCCTCACCCACACCTCCGAGGAGGGCTGTGTTCTTCACGGCATAGCAGCCTGCGAAGCTCTCGGTGAAGGAAGCACTGGTTACGGTGTATGTCCTGGTCTTGCCGGACTCAGCGGTAACGACGATGTCAGCATGTCCTGAGCTGAGATCGAGTGTGCCTCCGACCTCCACAGAAGCCTTGGCCTTGTAGGAGATGACGAGTTCCTCCACCCTCACCTTGCTCATGTCCGGGCAGAGAGCAGTAGAGATCTGCACGGCAACGGCGCCGCGCTCGTCGTCAAGAACTTCCGGCTCGGCAGCCTCTCCGAGCTGTCCCTGGAGCTTTATGGAAATTATCGAACGCTCATTGCTGGCATTCGGGTTGACCTTGTTCTTGTCGTCGCATGAGACCGCGAGAACGAGGGCTGCAAGAGCAGCGGAAATGATTCTGATTGCTTTCATATATACTTGTTATTTATAATACGGATTGAGGTCGGTTTCGAGGGACGGGATAGGATAGAAGACCATGTCTTCGGCAGTCCAGCCCTGGCCCTTGGCTTCGGTGATGTCGGTGTGAAGCTTGTTCAGACGACGCAGGTCGTAGCAGTAGTCGCCCTCGAAGGCAAGCTCGTAGATGCGTTCCTGCTGCACTGCCTTGCGGAAGTTCTCCTTGGTCATGCCTGCGGCCAGAGGTGCGAGGCCCGCACGGTTGCGTATGTAGTTCACGAGTTCATAGGCCTTTGCAGTAGGACCTGCAGCCTCGGCATAGACGAGGGCTATGTCGGAGTAGCGGATCAGCATAGGCTTGGTGGAAGTCTTGTCACCCACGAAGTCAGGATCGATGAACTTGCGGCAGAAAGGGTAGCTGAGTTTGTTGCCCGGATACGAAGCGGTCACATTGCCGGCTGCGTCGTAGACCTTGTCGCAGAACAGCCAGTCGTGGCGGAGGTCGCCGGTCTCGAAGCTGTTGTAGAAAGCAATCGCAGTCTGGTACTCGCTCCATCCGTCATGTGTCTTGATCAGCACATCTGTCTCGCCCTGCTTTAGGTAGACAGTGCCGCCGGATATGTACGGGATGTACATCTTCGAGATCTTGGAATACTGGCCTTCGGAAGTACCGGTACGGTCCATGGACATGATGAAGATGTGCTCCGGGCCGTTGGACTTCTCCACATCGTAGATACCCATCAGGTCGTCGTCGAAGTGGTAGGTGGTCTGGCTTCCGTCCACCACCTGGGCAGCGGCTGCGAGGGATTTCTGGTAGTACTCCTCCACGCTGAAGGTCATATCCTTGTAGCGCGGCACGCCGTTTTCCTTTGCCGAAGCCAGGTAGAGATAGGCCTTGGCCTGGAGTGCGAGAGCGGCGACCTTGTCGGTCCTGCCGGTCTGAGGCACGTTGTAGACAGGCATCCTGGACACAGCCTCGTCGAGGTCCGCGAAGATCCGGTTCCACATCTGGTCGAGCGACTCCGCAGGGGCCACGGTAGTCTCCTCCAGAGTCCTGGTCGGCTTCAGGTGGATAGGCACGCAGCCGAAGTTCTTCGCCAGACAGAAGTAAGAATAGGCCCTCATGAAGTAGGCCTCGCCCACATAGCGGTTCTTCAGGCTCTCGTCCAGGTTCATGCCCGGCACATTGGCGATCACCGAGTTGGCGCGGTTGATGGTGATGAAGCTGTACTTGTAGAAATTATACAGGGTGGTATTCGTGTTGAAGGTGGCCATCTTCCAGCCGTCGAGCTCCTTGGTAGATGCAGTCGCGTCGCCCTTCGGAGTCATGGCATCGGTGTTCATGTCGCCCAGGAAGACGATGGCGCGCGAATACTCTATATAATTTATTGCGTCGTAGATATAGTTCGTTGCCGACTCGGCGTCAGCAGCGGTCTTGTAGAAATTGTTCTCCGAATAGAAGCCGTAAGGATATTCTTCCAGAGAGCAGCCGCATACGAGCGCGAGGCTCGCGAGAATCATTGTAAATCTTTTCATATCTCTCCCCTCCTAGAATGTAAAATCAACGCCGAAGGTGAACTTGCGGAGCCTTGGGTAGCCGCCGCTGTAGATGCCCATGGCGCTTACCTCAGGGTCGTAGCCGCTGAACCTGGTGAATGTGAAGAGGTTGTCGCCGCTCACGTACACTCGCAGCTTGCGACCGTAGTCCTTCTTGGTGTAGTGCCAGGTGTAGCCCAGCGTCGCCGTCTGGATACGGACGAATGAGCCGTCTTCGACCCACCAGTTGGAGAGTTTCACCTGACGGCTGTCGTTGAGCCTTGGATACGCCTCGGTGCGGTTGTCCAGGGTCCAGCGCAGAGGCTGGTTGGAAGGCATGCCGAAACGCTTGGTGTTGATCACGTCATTGCCGAACACTCCGTTGAAGAAGATGCTGAAGTCCAGTCCCTTCCAGCTGGCGTTGAGGGCCAGGGAGGCAGTGAAGTCAGGGTTCGGATCGCCGATGATGCAGCGGTCGTCCTCGTTCACGGTGTCGAGTCTGTCGGCATTGTAGATATTCACATAACGGTACTCGCCCGGCTGCGCGTCGTCGCCGCTCAGACCTGCGTCGAGGCCGTCTGCGAGGCTCTGCACGATGCCGTCCACTACATAGCCGTAGAAGACATACATAGGCTGTCCGACTGCGAGTATATTGGTATAGGCACGATACTGTTCGAGACTGTTGCCGTAGAACTCGTACTGCATGCCGGTGCGCTTGTCCACGTTCAGACCGGCCTCAACTGCGTTGCCGAGACTGACCACCTTGTTGCGGTTCCACGAGAACACAAAGGTGCCGCCCACGTTCCAGTCGCGGTTGCGGAAGAAGACGCCGTCAATGGTCACCTCGAAGCCACGGTTCAGGATCTCACCGTCGTTCACCCACATCTTGTCGTAGCCGGAAGAAGGGGCGATGTTGCGCTGGCGGAGCAGGTCGGAGGTGTGTTTCCAGTACCAGTCGAAGGTCACATTGAGCCTGTTGTCAAAAAAGCCGGCGTCGATGCCGAGGTCGACCTGGGAGGTGGTCTCCCACTTCAGGCCGGTGTTCGGGATACCGCTCCAGACAGCGTAGATGCCGCCCTGGCCGGTGTAGCCGGACTGGTAGCCAGGACCGATTGCGGTCACCCACTGGCCGTCGTTGAAGTACTTGTGCTGGCCGTAGCGGCTGAGGGTCTGGTAGGCCGAGATACCCTGGTTGCCGCTGATGCCGTATGAGGCGCGGACCTTCATCAGGTCTATCCACCTGATGTCCTTCATCCAGGACTCTTCGTTCATCTTCCAGCTCACGGCGCCGGATGGGAAGAAGGCCCATTTGTTGTTGGCGCCGAATTTCGACGAGCCGTCGGCACGGGCCGTGAAGGTCACCAGGTAGCGGTTGTCGTAGCTGTAGTTCAGTCGCAGCATGCCGGACACGAGCTCGGTCTTGTAGGCGCTGTTGCTGATCTGGTACTTCTCGGGATCGCCCGCAGCGAGGTTCTCATTGCCGAGGCTCTCGTTCACGAAGCCCACACCTGCGAGTCCGGAACTGCGGGAATTGTAGTTCTCGTAGGAGTAGCCGGCCATCGCGGTCACATGGTGCTTCTGTGCGAATGTCTTGTCGAAGGTCGCATAGGCCTCGATCACCACATTGTCGTCCTTCCAGTTCTGGATGCCGCCGTAGCCGTCATTGAAGACTCCCCTTTCGGAATATTTCTTCGGATAGTACACGTCCTGCACCGTCTCGCCGTGCTTGTAGTTGAGCTGGGCGGTGAGGTTCAGGCAAGGCAGCACCTGGTAATTCGCAGCGAAGTAGGAGATCAGGTTCATGCCCTTGGTCTCGTTCTTCTGCAGCTCGGTGAGGGCGAGAGGGTGGTAGTAGTCCTGCACGCTGTACTGCCAGTAGCTGCCGTCTTCGTTATATACCGGGAAGATAGGATTTCGGTTGTAGGACAGGTAGCCGTTGTCGTGACGCTTGCTGTGGGTGATGTTCGCGCTGGCCTTCAGGGTCAGGTTGTCTATAATCTTGTGCTCCACAGCGAAGTTGCCGCCGAATTTGTTGTAGTTGTCCTTTATATACATGCCGTTGTCCAGGAAGTAGTTGGCGGAGGCCGTGAACATGGTCCTGTCGTTGCTGCTCTGGATCTGGATGGTGGTGTTGTCAGACACCGGGCATGCACGGAAAACCAGTTCGTCCCACCTGGTGTTGGTGGTCCAGCTGGTCTGGAGTTCGTTGATGGACGGATAGTAGATGCCGTTGGTGTTGACCGCACCGATGTACTGCTCGGTGAGGCCGGCATTCTTGCGGCCTTCGTTAGAGATCATCGCCATCAGCACCGGGTCACGCCAAATGTCCAGGTCCTTCGAGAAGGAGGAAATGGTGGTCTGCTGACGTACGCTCACGCGGGTAAGGTTGCCCTTGGCCTTGCGGGTGGTGATCAAGATGACACCGTTGGCACCGCGGGATCCGTAGATCGCCGATGCGGACGCGTCCTTGAGCACCTCCATGGAGATGATGTCCTGAGGGTTGATGGAGTTAAACGCTCCAGCTTCGCCATATGGGAAGCCATCGATCACGACGAGAGGGGCGTTAGAGCCGTTCAGAGACGAATTGCCTCGGATGCGGATGGTCGAGCTGGCGCCCGGATCCTGCGAGGAGTTGATGACCTGCACACCGGCCACGCGGCCCTGCAGCAGTCCGTCAATGGAGTTGGACGGGGTGTCGGTCAGGATCTCTGTCTTCACGGAGGATACCGATCCGGTGAGGTCGCTCTTCTTCATCTGGCCGTAGCCCACGACTACGGTTTCCTCGATGAACATGGTATCCTCTTCCAGCACGATTGAAAGTTCGGTCCTACCGCCCAGCTGGATGGTCTGGGATGCATAACCCAGGCATTCCACCGCCAGAGTAGCGTCCTTAGGCACATTCCTCAGGGAGAAATCGCCGTCAATGCCGCTGATCGTGCCGGTAGTGGTGCCGGGCAGCACAACGCTCGCCCCGACTATAGGCTCGCCGGCAGCGTCCTTTACGACACCGTGGACGTTCACCTTGGTCTGGGCAAAAGCCATAGTGCCCACCGTCAGCAAGACAGCGAGCACCGTTGAAAGTTTAGTCAAGTATTTCATGCCAAGTAATTGGGATGTCTGCTAGAATTCCTGGATGTCACCCAGCAAGAGCACGTCCTCCCGCTCGGTGTAGGCCTTGAAGTCCGCCTCAGAGGCCTCGCCCGGATAGGTGCAGAAGTAGTGTCCGACATGGGCAGGATCGCTGGCGTTGCGCCAGGTCAGCGCGTAGATGGCATTGAAGCCTTCCATCGAAGCCGCCAGGCCCTCGGTCCAGAACTCATGGTCTTTGATGCCCTCGGCGCCGGTCTCGGTCACGGCGATGAGCTTGTTGTGCTTTTTGCCCAGCGCGGTCAGCTTTTCAAGGCTGCTGGTCATCTTGTAGATATAGTTCTGAGTCTGCGCCTTCACATCTTCGCCGCCCCACCAGTAGCAGTCGATGCCGAGGATGTCGACATAGGCGTCGCCTGGGTAGGAAGCTTCCACCATCTCTACAGGCAGAGTGTCGCGTACGTCCGGAGAAGTTGTCCAGATCAGGTTGTCAAGTCCCTTCTCGCCGACCATGTAGTCGTAGGTCATCTTCCAGAGGGCGATGTAGTCCTCATAGGTGCAGAGACCGTCCACGCCCCACCAGAACCAGCCTCCGGTGTGCTCGTGCCAAGGACGCCAGATCACAGGCATGAGTGCGCCGTCCTCAGTCCTGAGGGTGAGGAGCCACTCGCAGAGAGTGTCCATCCAGCCCATGAATTTCTCATGCTCGCTGCCGCCCGGGAGAATGAATTTCACCACCTGGTCGGAACTCACGTCCCAGGCGCTCTCGCCGGTCAGCGGGTTGCGGCAATGCCAAGAATAGGTGATGATGCCGCCTCTGTTGTAGTGCGCCAGTGAAGCCTCACGGATGTAATCGAAGCGGACGCTGTCGAGGCTGTACTCCCCTCCGAGTTCAATCTCGCCCAGTTCAAAGCCCACAACTGCAGGATAGTCGCCGGCGCAGGAAAGGACGTCCGAGCGTTTGAAGTCCTGGGTGCCGTCATTGTTGACATTCCAGTAAGTGCCATACACGAGGTCATCCTGGTGGGCCACCATGTGGTGTCCGGTGGCAGCGATTTTTCCAAGTCTGGTAAGAAGAGCTTCTGCTTCAGCGCTGTGCTTCGGAGCCTTGGGGCTGCAGGAAGAAAGCACCAATGAAGCCAAAGTGATGATTGTCATCAGTTTGCGCAGTTTCATATGTTCTGATCTGACTAGTGTTGAAAATTAGTGGTATATTACAAATATAGTAATATATCCGTATGTTATCACCCGCAGTAAAAATTTTTCGTACATTTGGGGAAAACATCACAATTAATGGATAAGAAAGTATCGGAAATTTTTGAAATGATAGTTTCCAAGAGAAACAGGATCATAGCCGCAGCAGCCCTGGCAGGGATCTTTGCCGTGCTGTATTTCACTCCATTCTTCGCCCTCCCCCACAAGATCTGCATCCCGCTTTTCATCCTCGGTGCATTCTCGATCGGACTCGCCCCCTGGGAGATCACAGCGGCCCTTTTCCTCTCTGCCATGGGAGATCTTTCCGGCTCGTTCAAAGCCACGGCAGACGGCGACTGGGCCTTCATCGGGCAGATGCTGTTCTTCGCCCTCGCCCATGTCTTCTACATCACATATTTCTGCATAAGCGGATTCAGGCTCAAACGCTCACAGAAGAAGATTGAAAAACACGACGGGCTTTACCTCGGGATGGTGCTGGCGCTCTGCGTGATCATCTACTACAACGCCCTCACCCGCATAGCTCCGTGCGTGGATGTCAGGCTGCTGCGCATCTGCGTGATTTCCTACGCCTCGATCATCACCATCATGCTCTTCACCGCCCTCATGACCAAGGATTGGATCCTCGGACTCGGTGCAGCCTTCTTCGTGATGTCTGATTTCATCCTCGCCTGGAACATGTTCGTGGGCGATGTCCCTGCCGAGAAATACCTTATCATGGTGCCTTACTTCGCCGCCCAGGCCATCATAGCAGGCAGAGCCGTATTCCTGCAGCAGCAACAAGTTAAATAGCGAATTATTGCCAGTAGATATTTTTTTCCTATATTTGCACCCAGAAAGGAGAGATGCTCGAGTGGCTTAAGAGGCACGCCTGGAAAGCGTGTATACTCCAAAAGGGTATCTCGGGTTCGAATCCCGATCTCTCCGCAAGAAAATGCCCTGCAGTTATCTGCAAGGCATTTTTCATAAAAAGTTTCCCATTGAGCCAGAAACGTTCTGCGTCAATGGCTTGTGAATTGGGAGTCGAAGAGGCGGTTGAAGTCTGAGGTGAGGGTGGAGTCGCGGGCAATGAGGCTGATTTCAAGATTGGTGTGGCGGCTCAGGAAGTCAAGATTGCAGGAGCCTGTCATCAGCGTCCGGCAGTCGGAGGACAGGGCCTTCGCGTGGAAGAACACCTCGGGGACGAGATGAAGGACTATGTTCTCGTGGCGTGCGAGCTGGCGTGCGAGCCGAAGAGGTAGCGGGGTCAGAATTGCGGGGAGGTCTGTGCACTCGCCCATCAGGATGTGGACGGCAACACCGCGGTCGGCGGCCTTGCGGATGGCGCGCCTGATTCGGGCGGAAGGGATGAAATATGCATTCACGAGCCTGATTTCCGACTCGGCCCCTTCGATGATGCTGAGAAACAATTGCTCTGGGCTCGGGGCTGCCTGGCCGCCGTAGGTGTCGGCCACGGTCAGCCTGACACTGCCCGCGGAGGAGGTGGTCCCGCCTTGGGTCCTGTAATGAAGTTTTTCTTCAGACAAGGAGTTCCAAACCCTTTCAAAGCAGGTGTTAATGTCGTCCAGAACCGGACCTTCCAGGCGCAGGGTTAAGTCGCGTGTCCACCAGGCCCCTTGGACCTTGCATATGTTTTCCTCTGTCCAGTTCATCCGCCCCCTGGATTGAAAGGGACGAGAGTGATGCACAACTGCTGAGGAGCACCACCAGGGAAAGCAGAAGGACACGTTTGAATCTCATCCGTCAAAAATAAAGAAAAGACGGCTCAATGCCAAATATACGCGGAGTTAAGCGTATAAGCCTATCTGTGTCTGCACTTTCTGAACCGTCAGCCGCTCTATTTGTCGTCGTCTCTGAGTTTCTCTCTGTACTTCTTGTCATAGGTTTCGCCTCTCGGAACAAGGTACTTGAAGAACACGCAGCCAATTATTTCACATCCCTGACAAGGCGGACGCAAGCACGCTCGGAGGTGTTTAACTGTGTAACTCCGTTATAGTAGGGTCTATCATATACCCAGCTGAAAACGTATGTCTTGCTACCACTGGTGGAAGACGACCAGTAGCAACCATATACATCAAAACCCCACACCGGTAGGCATACCACATGCTCCTTGTCGGCAGCCTTCCACTCGGAGACATCATTATATGTTGTCGTGTCTCCGTCTTTAACGATTTTCCCCCTGTATCCGTCGGGATAGATGATGACGCAGTTCGGGACCCCCGCGACCGTTACACCGTAGGCTACGAGACCTTCGCGGGTAGAATTCTTCTTGTCGCCATAACTTACGAGATAATGCCACTCGTCAATCGAGAGAACGCGCAGGCTGGAGTCACCGACTTTATACGCCCAGTCAGCCTTAGGTACACAGTCTGTCCCAAGCCAACTGCCAATTTGGATACACACCCTCCCGGTGGTCCCGGTCGGCCACGTACCGGAGTCATACTGATGAGGGGCAATCGTCCATATATCGGAGGTATCTTCCGGTTTACCATTTGGACACGCCATAAGTACATTACCCGTAGTTGGGAAATATACCTTCTTGCTGGGGGATACCGAGAACTTGTCCAGAGGACCGGCCTCGGGAGAGTCAGGTGTGTCCTTGTTGCAGGATGACGCGAGACATACAAGAGCTGTGATAACAATGAAGCCAAAAAAATTTCTCATAATTGTAATGTTAATTCATTCAATAGGTTGGACGGATGTTCAATCGGGAAGAAATATACGGATTATTTCTGAATTCCAAACACCCGTGGAAAAATCATACTTCGTATGAGTAAAGTAAGTATGGCAACATCTCCATAACTTGAGACCAAAATCAAATCTTCCACGGACTATTGCAGATGAGCCAAGAAGGCGCACCTTGCGGACGATGTTTTCATTGCTGTAGCTTGCATTCAGGGTCTGCCTGAAGGCACGGTAGGCTAGAAGGATTTCAAGAACGTTTGCCGATGAGAGGTCGATGTCGCATCCCTGACTGCCAGGGTGTGACAAATAAGTCCCGAACTTGTTCTGCTCGGGCCGCGAGCATAAAGATGCTCGCTGTAAACACCCTCACGACCATAACTTGTTTGATTCATGAATAACTATGTTTTGGTGAATGTTGTTATTCGTGAATATCGGCATTCTATACGAAAAGGTCCTCCATAGAAATCACTTTCGAGAATCTTCCAGAGAACTCATTGTTCTTTAGTCCATACGTAGTAATCAGAACGGAAATGATACTACCTTTAATATGAGAATGCTCTCTCACTTTGTCAATTCTCTCCTCGATTTTCCTTGCGTAACCACCAGTAACTGAATACTCCCTGCGGCTGAACTTTATCTCGCAGACGTTTATCACCCTATCATCCCTGTCAATGATCAGGTCTATCTGCATTCCTGGATTCTCATTGTCTCCTTCCACGGACCAAGATGATTCCCTGGTCATGACACCGGAGATACCGAGTGAGCGCTTTATCTGGTCTATATGGCTGAATACCACTTCCTCGAATGCTAGTCCAAGCCAGTTGTTCATCGCGGAGGAATTGTAGTTGTTCTGCCAGTATGTTTTGTTTCCAGCGTTCTTCTTGACGTGGTGGAGATAGAAATAACAGAACAGATCCGATAGCCTGTATTTCTTTTCCGTTTCTCCGAAAGGGATATCTGAAGAAATGAACCGACTCTTCTCAAGTGCTTGCAAAGAATCGGAGAACGTGCCGCCGGAGGATTGTTTCATCCCCTTTAAAATCTCATCCCTCGTCAGTCCGCAACGTTTGCTCCCGACCTGAGTCACTATCTCCTTCAGCATCTCCGGATTGGTGAACTGCGACTGGAACAGCTTGTCGAATTCATCCGCCAGGTTTCCCTCCTTGTCGAAGAGCAGCGCATCGATGTTCTGTGCCACGCTATAGTCTCTGCGCAACTGCGACAGATAGTACGGAATTCCGCCAAAGGCCATATAGCAGAGTATGATGTCGTAATTGTCAATGCAGAACCCTTCAGAGTCGAAGTATTCACGACACTCCTTCAATGTGAATGGCTTTACATATATCCTGGAGGTAGTCCTGTTATAGAATCCACCCTTATTGTCAAGCATCTTATCGACAATCCAGGATGTCGCACTGCCGCAAACAATCAGCTTCACATGCTTTCTGGCCAGACACCAGTCGTTGCAGAAATGTTCGAAGGCCGACAGAAAGTTTGCCCTTGGAGTGTCCATCCACGGCAATTCGTCAATGAAAATCACCTGCTTGTTTCCGTTATATTTCCTGTCAAGCAACTCTTGAAGCAGGTGGAACGCCTCTGTCCATGATGTCGGGCAGGGAATGCCTGAATCCAACCCGTATGATTTCAGCGAATAAAAGAATTCCTGCAGTTGAATCTTCATCAGTCCGGTTTTCTTCCTTCCTATCGGAGACACAGCGGTATGCTTGAAGGCATAACTATTTGAAAAGAACTCGTTAACAAGGAAAGTTTTTCCGACACGTCTCCGCCCATACACAACAATAATCTCGGCTCTCTTACTGTCCAGAAATCTTTGCAGACTTGCTGACTCTTGTTTTCTTCCTATCATAGCTAATCTTATTTAGCCACAAATATATAAAATCCCTATCGTTTGGCCAAATAAAACAGCTTAATCTAGCCAAATACGGTAAGTATTATCCCGGTTTGGCTATTTAAAGCCACTGTGGAGTGAACTACCCAAAAGCTAAAGACTTTTGGGCTTCTGGCTTCTCAGGCGGCTGC
>JAKSJK010000015.1 GCA_024398095.1 Bacteroidales bacterium | reverse complement strand
CCGATGACGGCTATCTCCACACAGGTGACCTCGGTACCATGGACAAGGACGGCAATATCGTCATCCGCGGCCGCAGCAAGAATATGATCCTCAGCCCTAACGGACAGAATATCTATCCGGAAGAGGTCGAGGCGGTTATCAACGCACAGGAGTGGGTTGTGGAGTCTGTAGTAGTTTCACGTGAGCACAAGCTCGTGGCGCTTGTGTACTTCGATCAGGCAGGCATGCGCAAGGCCGGTCTTGATGCAGCAGCTGTCGAGGCTGTCAAGCTCGATGTGATGAAGCTTTCCAACAAGATTCTCCCTAAGTACAGCCAGCTTACCAAGATCGAAGCTGTCGACGAACCATTCGTCAAGACTCCTAAGATGAGTATCAAGCGTTTCATGTACAAATAATGGATAACAAGAGAGCTATATTTTTCTGTTCATCAAACGCCGGTATCGATCCGGCGTTTAATGTTCTCGCACGCGAGATGGTGCTGATGGTCGCAAGACACGGTTATGGCATTACTTCCGGCGGTAGCTGGAGGGGCACCATGGGTGTAGTTGGAGACGCGGCCGATGAGGCTGGAGCCGAGCATGTCGGTGTGATTCCACGCTTCATGAACGGTCTGGAACATCCAAAGCAGACACGTACCTTCTGGGTGGAGACCATGTCCGAACGCAAGGAGCTCCTGAGGAGCATTTCTTCGCTGGCGGTGATTCTGCCTGGAGGAATCGGTACCATGGACGAGTTCTTCGAGACTCTCGTGCTGATCAAACTCAAGAGGTGGAACGGCCGTATCATCGTGATGAACCCCAAAGGCTTCTACGATCCGCTCAAGGCTCTTCTGGAGCACTTTGTCGCTACGGGAATGCTGGCGCAGAGTGATGCGGACGCCTGTTTGTTTGCATCTTCGGCGGAAGAGGCGGAGAAATTACTCTTTGAGTGAACTAAGGCAGCCCGCTCAGGCTGCCTTAATTATTTTGTCTCCTCGTCATAGAGTTTGTCGAAGATTTCCCGGAGCTGCTGCTCGTTGCGGATTATAGCCCGCAGTTCTTCGAGTTTTGCGGCGTTCGGCGATTCCGGTATCCATAGCTTGAGGTAGCCGCCTTCTGCATATTTCTCGTGAATGTGCTCGAGGGTGCGTCTCCAGTTGCCTTCCTTGTCCAGTTCCGGATAGTGGGAGAGGCCGTACTGGATGGTGCGGCGGATGACTGTCAGAGGGATGATCACGCGGTCGGCTTCAGCTATCAGACGGCTGTAGATGCTCCTAGGCTCATGATCCGAGGACGCGCGGTGATCTTCTGCTGCCTGTGCGATAGTTTCGATCTGGTCGGCACTGAACCATTCCTTAAGCTTCTCATCAGATCTGATGATCTCGCCTGAGACCATATGATGAGTCTTGCGGTCCTTGCAGAGACCGGTGTCGTGGTACGCAGCAGCGGCATAGACCATATTCAGATCTACGTCGTAGTATGCCGCCAGTTTCAGCGCCTGGTCTATCACCGTGAGCGCGTGGTCGCGCTGATGTCCCTTGTCGAAGGCGTCGTATCGTGGTATGATAAAGGTCTCCACATAGTTGCAGAGACCTTTATTGATATTTGCGTCGTTTGGCATTTCAATCCTAATGCTTGAAGTGGCGCTCGCCGGTCATCATCATAGGAATCTTGCACTCGTTCGCCTTGTCGATGGACTCCTGGTCGCGTACGCTGCCGCCAGGCTGAACGATTGCAGCAACTCCATACTCAGCTGCCATGGTAACGCTGTCACCGAATGGGAAGAAACCGTCGGAAGCGAGGACTATGCCTGCAGTCTTGATGTCCTTGCCGGCCTCAGCGAGAGATGCTGCAGCCTGCTTGAGGGCGATCTCTGCGGAACCCACGCGGTTCATCTGGCCTGCGCCTACGCCGAGGGTCATGCCGTCCTTTGCCACGAGGATTGCGTTGGACTTGACATGCTTCACAACCTTCCATGCGAAATCGAGGTCTGCGAGCTGCCGGTCACTAGGCTTGCACTCGGTAGCGCAGTCCCAGTCTGCGGAACCCTTGGTGGTGAGGTCCTGGTTCTGGACGAGCATGCCTCCGTTCATGGAAACATACTGCTTCTGAACCTTGTCGCTCTTAGTCATGTCCACCTGGAGGAGGCGGAGATTCTTCTTGGTGCAGAGAACCTCGAGTGCGCCCTCAGAGAATGAAGGAGCCATGATGATCTCAAGGAAGATAGGCTTCATAGCCTCTGCAGCCTCCTTGGTAAGCTCGCGGTTCACAGCCACGATGCCGCCGAAGATGCTGACCTTGTCAGCCTCGTATGCCTTTGCCCAGGCCTCTTCCACATTTGCACCTACTGCAGCGCCGCATGGGTTCATATGCTTCAGACCTACGCAGAATGGCTCGTCGAACTCGCGTACGATGTTGAGAGCTGCGTTTGCGTCCTGGATGTTGTTGTAGGAGAGTTCCTTGCCGTTAAGCTGTACTGCGGTAGCGAGAGAGTATGGAACTGGCTCGAGGGCAGAGTAGAACTTTGCGTCCTGATGAGGGTTCTCGCCGTAGCGGAGGGTCTGCTTGAGGTCATACTCGAGGAAGAGTTTCTCGTTCAGACCGGCCTTCTCACGCATCCAGCCTGCGATCATCATGTCGTACTCTGCGGTGTGGGTATATGCCTTTGCAGAGAGCTGGAGACGGGTCTCGCGGCTGGTGTCGCCGTTGGCACGCATCTCGTCGAGCACGACTGCGTAGTCCTCCGGGTTCACCACGATGGTCACAGACTCCCAGTTCTTGGCTGCTGAGCGGACCATTGATGGACCTCCGATGTCGATGTGCTCGATGGCGTCTTCCATGGTTACGTCAGGCTTCGCGATGGTAGCTGCGAAAGGGTAGAGGTTGACGCAAACGAGATCGATGTACTCGATGCCATTCTCGTCGAGCTGACGCTTGTGGTCAGGCAGGTCG
Source organism: Bacteroidales bacterium (assembly GCA_024398095.1). Lineage (GTDB taxonomy): Bacteria > Bacteroidota > Bacteroidia > Bacteroidales > UBA932 > Cryptobacteroides. The sequence continues at coordinate 35,079 of JAKSJK010000015.1, read as the reverse complement.
CGGCGGCCGAGGAGACCTCCGTGAACCTTTGGATGAAGGGTCTTCACGCGACCGTCACAGATCTCCGGGAAACCGGTGATCTCGCTGATGCCGATAGTTTTTACTCCGTTGCTCTCAAGGAGTTTCTGGGTGCCTCCGGTGGCGATGATTTCCCAACCGAGGTCTACGAGTGCGGCTGCGAATTCTACTACGCCAGCCTTATCACTTACACTGAATAATGCTCTTCTTGCCATATCTTTTACTTATTTAATCTGCCAACCGATATCCTTCCTGTGGAAGAGATTCTCGCATTTGATCAGGTCTGCGGCTACATTTGCCTTTGCGCGCGCATCCTTGATGTCGCTGCCCTTGCATACTGCCATGATGACACGTCCGCCGGCTGTCACGAGGTTGCAGTTTGAATCCACTGCGGTACCCATGTGATAGATGTGGGCGTCGATCTCCGGGTCGATGACGATAGGAAAGCCTTTCTGGTAGCTGCCGGGATAGCCCTTGGAAGCGAGTACGATGCCGAGGATGGATTCGTTGCTCCACTCTGGCTCAGCACATGTGGTTCCGTTTGCGACAGCACTGAATATATCGTAGATGTCGCTCTTGAGCAGAGGCAGCACGACCTCGGTCTCAGGGTCACCGAAACGGGCGTTGAACTCGATAACCTTGACTCCCTGTGCGGTCTTCATTAGGCCGCCGTAGAGCACGCCCTTGAGTGGACAGCCTTCTGCGACCATGCCGTCTGCGACAGCCTGGAGCACATTCTTTACGGCGAAAGCCTTGTCTTCCTCTGTGATGAATGGGAGAGGTGAGTATGCACCCATGCCGCCGGTGTTAGGACCCTTGTCGCCGTCGAAGGCGCGCTTGTGGTCCTGTGCCAGAGGCATCGGCCAGATGCGGTTGCCGTCTGCGAAGCACATGAATGAGAATTCAGGTCCCTCGAGATAGTCCTCCACCACGACCTTGCCCTTGCCGAAGCGGGTGTCGAGGAGCATATCCTTGAGGGCCTCGGTAGCCTCTGCAGCGTCCTGGGCGATCACAACACCCTTGCCGGCTGCGAGTCCGTCATACTTGAGGACTGCAGGGAAAGGACGTGCGAGCACATAGGCAAGCGCCTCCTCGTATTCGGAGAAGGACTTGTAGGCTGCGGTAGGGACATTGTATTTCTCCATGATGACCTTTGCGAACTCCTTGCTGGTCTCTATCCTGGCTGCAGCCTTGCTGTGGCCGAAGATGCTCAGACCTGCCGCACGGAACTCGTCCGCGATGCCCACTGCGAGGGCCGCCTCCGGACCTACCACGGTGAGGTCGATGTCCTTGCTCTTGGCGAACTCGAGCAGACCTTTGACATCTGTGTCCTTGATGGCCACGCACTCAGCCTGTGTGGCTATGCCGGCGTTGCCCGGAGCGCAATATATTGTGCCGACCTGAGGGGAACGGCTGAGGGCGTCGACGATCGCATGCTCGCGACCGCCGCTGCCAACTACGAGTACTTTCTTCTTCATCCTTACCTGATGTCAACGATTCCAGACTCGGTAACCTTGCCGATGACGCTTGCCTTCTCGCCCTTTGCTGCGAGGATGTCGATTGCCTTCTGAGCCTCAGACTCATCGAGTGCGATCACCATGCCGATACCCATGTTGTAGATGTTGAACATCTCGCGGTGAGGAATGTTTCCGTACTTCTCGAGGAAGCCGAACACAGGGAGGATCTCCCAGCTGCCCTCGTGGATCTCGAGACCCTGTCCCTCGTGGAGGATACGTGGGATATTCTCATCGAAACCGCCTCCGGTGATGTGAGCCACGCCGTGTACATCGCAGTTGCGGATCACCTCGAGAACCTGCTTCACATAGATGCGGGTAGGGGTGAGGAGCACCTCGCCGATCATCTTGTCACCGAAGAATTCAGGACACTTGTCGGTGTACTGGAAACCGGCATCGGCAACGACCTTGCGCACGAGGCTGAAACCGTTGGAGTGAACGCCGGTGGAAGCGATGCCTACGAGGACGTCGCCGGCCTTGACCTTGGATGCGTCGATGAGCTTTGATTTCTCGACGCAGCCTACAGTAAAGCCTGCGATATCATATTCGCCTTCTGTGTACATGCCCGGCATTTCAGCGGTCTCGCCGCCTACAAGTGCGCAGCCTGCCTGGCGGCAGCCCTCGGCAACACCTGCGACGATGGCCTCGACCATTGCGGGCTCGTTGTGGCCTACTGCTACGTAATCGAGGAATACGAGAGGCTCTGCGCCCTGTGCGAGCACGTCGTTGACGCACATTGCGACAGCATCGATGCCGACAGTGTCGTGCTTGTCCATCGCAAAGGCAAGTTTAAGTTTGGTTCCAACACCGTCGGTACCGCTTACGAGCACCGGCTCCTTATAGCCGAGTGATGCGAGGTCGAACATTCCGCCGAACGCTCCGATGTTGCCCATTGAACCGGGACGGTTGGTGGATGCTACATGTTTCTTGATGCGTCTTACCACATCGTAGCCGGCCTCGAGGTTTACACCGGCTTTCTCATAACTTTGTGCCATATTATATATAAGGTATTATTATTTTTTCCTGAAATAGCTTACTGCATTCTCGAAGAGTTTCTGACGGCAGTTGCCCGCTATGTTGCGGAAGACGTTCTGCTCCCAGCGCTCCGAGTGGCCCATCTTGCCGAGGATCTGTCCGTCAGGACTGATGATACCCTCGATTGCATAGCTTGAACCGTTAGGATTGAAAGGCGACTGCATGGTTGCTTCTCCGCTTTCCGGATCTGCATACTGGAAGGCAACCTGGCCGTTTGCAAAGAGTTCTGCCGCGAGTTTCTCGCTTACGGTGAACTTGCCCTCGCCGTGGCTCATGGCGATGCTGTGCAACTCGCCCTCGCCAAAGCCGCGGAGCCATGGAGAATCCACGGATGCCACGCGGGTGGTAACCATCTGGGAGATATGCCTGTTGATGTTGTTGCGGAAGAGGGTAGGAGACTCTGCGGTGAGGTGGCCGCTGCGTCCGTATGGAAGCAGGCCGGACTTCACGAGTGCCTGGAAACCGTTGCAGATGCCGAGGATGAGGCCGCCGCGGTCGAGAAGGGCGTCGATGGACGCTGCAATCTCGTCGTTGGTGAGCACGCTCGCGATGAACTTGCCGCTGCCGTCAGGCTCGTCACCGGATGAGAATCCGCCGGCAAGCATAAGGATGTGGCTGCCGTCGATGGCTGCCTTCATCTTTGCGATGGAGTTGAGCACGTCCTCCGGAGTCTGGTTGCAGAACACTCCGAGAGTAACCTCAGCGCCAGCCTTGCGGAAAGCCTTTGCGGTGTCATAGTCGCAGTTGGTTCCCGGGAAGACAGGAATGTAGACCTTCGGGGTCTCGACTGCCTCGCCTGGATATGTCTTGGTCTTTGCAGTTTTTTCGATCTTCGCCGGCTCGACAGCGACAGGAGTGTCAGCCTTTGCTGTCTGTGCGTAGATCTTGTCGTGCTTGCCCAGGTAGGCGGCCTCGAGATCTGCGAGCGGCATGGTGTTGCCGTTTACTACGATCTCAGGATCCTTGATGACCTTGCCGATGAGTTCTGCACCCGGGATATCCACAGTGCCGGAAGTCTCGATAAGGATGGAACCGTAGCTGTATTTGAAGAGGTCGCGTTCGGTCGAGCTTACCAGGGCTCCGAGCCAGTTTCCGAATGCCATCTTGCAGATTGCTTCTGCCAGACCGCCTTCGCCGAGAGCGTAGGCTGCCTTCACCTTGCCGGCTGCGATTGCGTCCTGGAGGGCGTTCCATGAAGCTGCGAGGGCATCGGTGTCAGGCATGTGGTTCCTCTTAGGGTTGTGACGTACGACATAGAGTTTGTCGCCGGCCTTCTTGAAATCGGTGGATATGACCTTGTTCGCATTGACTGGTGTGATACCGAAGGCTACGAGGGTAGGAGGTACGCTGATGTGCTCGAAGGTGCCGCTCATGGAGTCCTTGCCGCCGATTGACGGAAGACCGAGGGCAACCTGCATCTTCAGGGCACCGAGGATTGCACTCATAGGCTTGCCCCAGCTGTGAGGATCGCTGGTCATTCTCTCGAAATACTCCTGGTAGGAGAAGCGCATGCGGTTGTAGCGTCCGCCGGCTGCGACTACCTTTGCGCAGGCGTCGACAACTGCGTATGCAGCACCATGATATGGGCTCCAGCTGCTGATCACAGGGTTGAAGCCGTAGGCCATCATGCTGGCTGTGTCGGTATAACCGTCCACAGGGAGCTTCTGGACTGAAACCTGGGTCTCGCTGGCCTGGCGCTTTCCGCCGTAAGGCATGAGCACGGTAGAACGGCCGATGGTTGCGTCGAACATCTCGACGAGGCCCTTCTGCGAGCATACGTTAGGACGGGAGAGGAGGTCCTTGAACTTGCCGAGCATGGTGAGGCTCTTGTAGTTGTTCTGAGGCATCTCCTTGCTTACCGGAGCGATGGCAGCCTTTGCGTAGTGGGTAGCGCCTGCACTGTCGATGAATGCACGGGAGAGGTCGGCTACGCAGACATCTCCGTTGAACATCCTCATGCGGCCGCGGTCGGTCACATCAGCCACATGGGTGACTGCGAGATTCTCCTCACGGCAGTATGCCTCGAACTCTGCCTGATCTTTGGCCTCTACGACCACTGACATTCTCTCCTGGGACTCGCTGATTGCGAGCTCGGTGGAGTTCAGGCCGCTGTATTTGGTAGGGACGCGGTCCAGGTAGATGTCCAGGCCGTCGGTAAGCTCGCCGATAGCCACGCAGACACCGCCTGCACCGAAGTCGTTGGATTTCTTGATAAGTCTGGTGACCTCAGGGCGGCGGAAGAGACGCTGGATCTTGCGCTCTTCAGGTGCGTTACCCTTCTGCACCTCGCTGCCGCAGGTCTCGAGGGAAGCCTCGGTGTGCTCCTTTGATGAACCGGTTGCGCCGCCGATGCCGTCGCGTCCGGTCTTGCCGCCAAACATGAGGATCACATCGCCAGGGGCAGGGGACTCCCTCCTGACATTCTCCGCCTTCACTGCGCCTACAACGGCGCCGATCTCCAGGCGCTTGGCAACATAGCCGGGATGGTGGATCTCCTTCACGAGGGTGGTCGCGAGGCCGATCTGGTTACCGTATGACGAGTAGCCCTGTGCGGCCTTCTTGGAGATGACCTTCTGAGGAAGCTTGCCAGGGATGGTGTCGGCTACTTCCTTCCAGATGTCTGCCGCACCAGTCACACGCATTGCCTGGTAGACATATGCACGGCCGGAAAGCGGGTCGCGGATCGCACCGCCGAGGCAGGTAGCAGCACCGCCGAACGGTTCGATCTCGGTAGGGTGGTTGTGGGTCTCGTTCTTGAACTGGAGGAGCCATTCTTCCATGGTGCCGTCCACGTCAACATCGACATAGATGCTGCAGGCGTTGTTTTCTTCGCTCACTTCCATGTCGTCGAGTATGCCCTTGGCCTTGAGGTAGCGTGCGCCGATGGTCGCCATATCCATGAGGTTCAGGCCCTTCTTGCTGCGTCCGAGCTCTTCCCTCATCTTGAGGTACATCTTGATGGTGCCGTCGATGTCAGTCTTGATGAATGAGTCCTCGACATTGATCTCGGTGAGTTCGGTGGTGAAGGTGGTGTGGCGGCAGTGGTCGCTCCAATAGGTGTCGAGGATGCGGAGTTCGGTCTCGCTAGGGTCGCGACCTTCAGCCTTGAAGTAGTTCACGACTTCGCGGAGGTCGTCTGCGTTCATGGCGAGTCCGTTGGCCTTGCAGAACGGTGCGAGCTCTTCCTCTTTCATCAAAGTAAAACCGCTGAGGTCCTGGAGAGGCTTGACATCTGCATTTTCGTTTTCTACGAGTTTGCTGAGGTCTTTCTCGCGGCACTCAACGGCGTTGATGGTATATTTCTTTACAGCTTCAAGATCTTTGTCGCTTAGGATTCCGTCGAATATCAGAAGCTTTGCGCTCTTGATGCGGATGTCTGCGTTAGGGTCTATGAGCTTTACGCAGTCCACGGCTGACGAGGCTCTCTGGTCAAACTGTCCCGGAAGCGATTCGATTGCAACGTAGCTGCAGCCCTCGAGATTGCACTCATCGGTGACATTGTCGGTTACGATCTCGCCGAAAACTTTGTAGCGGCATTTCTCCACGAGCTCTTCCGAAAAGCCGAAGAGGTCGTAAACGTTTACGAGCCTGAGCCCGTCAACCTTGAGCTGGAGATTTTCTCTGAGGTCTTTGAGAAGGCTCTCCGCTTCCACACGGAAGGAAGGCTTCTTTTCAACGAATAGGCGTGTGTTCATATTGTTAAAGTTCGATTTTCGCGTCAATTACCTTCTGGGTCTGCTTGCGGCGGAACTCGTCGAGCTTAGCGCTGAGAGTCTCGTCTGAGAGTGCGAGCATCTGGACAGCATAGAGGGCCGCGTTCTTTGCACCGTCGATCGCCATTGTCGCAACAGGAATTCCTGAAGGCATCTGGACGATGGAAAGTAGGGAATCCATTCCGTTGAGAGCCTTTGACCTGATCGGCACTCCGATGACAGGGACTGTGGTCATGGCTGCGATCACGCCTGCGAGATGGGCGGCTCCGCCTGCTCCTGCGATGATGACCTTGATTCCGTTGGCCTTTGCGTTCTTTGCAAAATCGGCTGCCAGGTCCGGAGTCCTGTGTGCGCTGATGATGCTGACTTCATTCTCAATGCCGAATTCTTTGAGGGTTTCGGCAGCGGCTGACATTGTGCCCCAGTCGCTTGTTGACCCCATGATGATTGCTACCTTCATATAGAGTATCTGTAAATGTTTCTGTGTTTCGGTGTCAAAAAAAATACGCACGCAAAGTTACTCCAAGCAATCGGAAAAAAAGGTATGCTGAAAGAAAAGTTGTTAACAATCGGCAGGCCTGGATTGTGGATAAAATGTGTGCGTACGCGGGGCTGAAATACTTTCAAAAACGAGCGATACTGCGTATATTTGCAGGCGGTAATAAACCGATCCGAACTTATGACTAAAATTGGCACCCCGCTTACCAGCGTTGCAAGAAAAGCCCTTCTCTGCGGCTCCGGCGAACTCGGAAAGGAAGTCGCACTCGAACTCCAGCGTTATGGGGTTGAAGTCATTGCTCTCGACAGATATGAAAATGCTCCTGCGATGCAGGTTGCGCACCGTTCCCATACACTTTCCATGCTGGACGGCGCCGCTCTGCGTTCCATAATCGAGAAAGAGCGTCCTGACCACATCATCCCGGAAGTTGAAGCCATCGCGACCGACACTCTCGTGGAACTCGAGAAGGAAGGCTACCATGTAACTCCTACAGCCAAGGCTGCACGCCTTACCATGGACAGGGAAGGCATACGCCGCCTCGCTGCAGAGACTCTCGGACTCCCGACCAGCAAGTATGTCTTTGCCGACACCTATGAGGAGTTCTGCGAGGGTGTGAAGACGGTCGGCATCCCATGCGTTGTCAAGCCTGTAATGAGTTCATCGGGCCACGGCCAGAGCGTCATCCGCAAGGAAGAGGATATAGATCGTTCATGGGAGATTTCCCAGGAAGGTGGCCGTGCAGGGGCCGGACGCGTGATAGTCGAGGGATTTGTGAACTTCGATTACGAGATAACCCTTCTGACAGTACGTCACTGCGCAGGAACCACTCTTCTCAAGCCTGTCGGACATCATCAGGTTGACGGTGATTACCGCGAATCCTGGCAGCCTCAGACCATGAGCCCTGCCGCTCTCGAAAAGGCCGGCGAGATTGCAAAGACAATCACCGATGCCCTCGGCGGTTACGGAATCTTCGGCGTGGAGATGTTTGTCAAGGGAGATGAGGTCATCTTCAGCGAGGTTTCCCCTCGTCCTCACGACACCGGAATGGTGACCATGATTTCCCAGGATCTTTCCGAGTTCGCTCTCCATGCGAGGGCTCTCCTCGGTCTCCCGATCCCTTCGGTACGCTTCTTCGGTCCTAGTGCCAGCAAGGCGATCGTTGTGGAAGGAGACACTGACAAGGTAGAGTTCGGCAATCTCGAGAAGGTGCTCGAGGAAGAAGGTGTCCAGATCCGACTGTTCGGCAAGCCTGAAGTCCACGGCCACAGACGCTTCGGAGTCATCCTCGCCACGGACGAGACGGTCGAAAAGGCGCTTGCAAAAGCCGAACGGGCATATAACAAACTTGAAATTAAAATATTGTAATTGATATGGCAGAAAACGGAAGCATCATCCTCAAAGGTGGACAGATCGTTCAAAGAGGCGAGTTGTTCCCTTCCGATATTCTGTTTTCAGACGGCGTCATCACTCTCATTTCTGAGAATATAGCTCCAGAAGCCCATCCAGAGGCGGAAGTTGTGGACATCACCGGTTGCGTAGTCAGCTACGGCCTGGTCGATGTCCATGTTCATTTCCGCGAGCCTGGATTCAGTGCCAAGGAGACTATCGCGAGCGGTTCTGCAGCGGCGGCGAAGGGTGGATATACCCTTGTCTGTCCGATGCCTAACCTCAATCCGGCTCCGGACGCCCCTGAGACACTCCAGGTACAGCTTGACCTTATAAGATCCGAGCAGGCAAAGGTGGACGTGCGTCCTTTTGCCACCATCACTTCCGGCCGCAAGGGCGGTGCTGTAGTGGATATGGCAGCTCTCAAGGATAAGGTCGCAGGTTTCTCTGACGACGGCAGCGGTATCCAGACTGCCGATGTCATGAAGGAGGCCATGATGCAGGCTCTCAGGGAGGATGTCGTTATCTCTGCTCACTGCGAGGATATGGACCAGGTGCCATTCGGACCGGAAAGCGAGTGGGTGCAGGTGGCAAGGGATGCCGAAATGGCAACTGAGATCGGCTGCCGCTACCATGTCTGCCATGTCAGCACAAAGGAAAGTGTGGAAGCTATCCGCAAGGCCAAGGCTGCCGGTGCACGCGTAAGCTGCGAAACTGCACCGCATTATCTTACCCTGACCCAGGCGGATCGCAATGACGAGGGCCGCTTCAGGATGAACCCGCCACTGCGGGAAGCCGCCGACAGGGATGCTCTTATTGCCGGTATCCAGGACGGAACAGTGGAGGTGATTGCCACCGACCACGCTCCTCATACGGCAGAAGAGAAGTCCCGTGGCTACGACAAGAGCCTGATGGGTATAGTCGGTCTTGAAACTGCCTTCCCGGTAATGTATACGAAACTCGTCAAGCCGGGTGTGATCAGTCTTGGCAAACTGTTCGAACTGATGTGCGACAATCCTCGCCGTATCTTCGGCTTCGGGGGCGCTCTCGAGCCTGGACAGCCGGCAGATATCGCCGTATTCGACCTCGACGGCGAATATGTAATAGACAGCAAAGACTTCGTGTCCATGGGCCACAGCACTCCGTTCGACGGCTGGAAGGTGCAGGGACGCTGCGTCAGAACATATAAAGACGGCAAACTTATATATGAATAGAGAAAAACTCACAATAATTTCGAACCGTCAGGTCAATGCGACCGTCTGGGAGATGAAGCTCTCAGGCTGTGCCGAACAGAGGCCTGGCCAGTTCGTGAACATCGCCCTCGACGGCCGTTTTCTCCGTCGTCCTATCTCCGTGTGCGACTGGAACGCTGGCGTGCTGACTCTGCTCTACAAGGTTGTAGGCAAGGGTACTTCCCAGATGGCAGCCATGACGGCAGGGGAGAGACTGGACGTGCTGACCGGGCTCGGCAACGGATTCAATCTCGAGGCCGCCGGTTCAAAGCCGCTGCTCGTAGGCGGCGGTATCGGCACCGCTCCAATGTACTATCTGGCCAAGAAACTCATCGAAGTCGGCAAGCCGGTCAATGTGATTCTGGGCTTCAATAAGGCCGATGAGGTTATTTATGTGGCGGAGTTTGAGGCTCTTGGTGCGAAGGTTACTGTCGCAACCGCAGATGGCTCCCTGGGCGTGAAGGGTTTTGTGACCGACGCCCTGCCTGCCGTGGACTACGACTTCTTCTACGCCTGCGGCCCGATGCCTATGTTCCGCGCACTGGAAGGCAAGGTCTGCACCGAAGGCCAGTACAGCTTCGAGGAAAGAATGGGCTGCGGCACCGGCATCTGCATGGGCTGCACCTGCAAGACCATGCTCGGAGCCAAAAGAGTTTGCAAGGACGGACCTGTGTTTGACAGGAAGGAGGTAATATGGTAAAGGATCTCAGCGTTAATCTCTGCGGCGTAGGTCTCGACAATCCTGTCGTGCCAGCCAGCGGTACTTTCGGCTTCGGTCTCGAGATGGCCGAGGTTTACGACATCAACTGCCTCGGCGCAATTTCCATCAAGGGAACCACCAGGGACGCGCGTTTCGGCAATCCGACTCCACGTATCGCCGAGTGCGAGATGGGCATGATCAATTCCGTGGGCCTGCAGAACCCGGGTGTGGATGCTGTTATCGCCCACGAGATCCCGGCCCTGCGCAAGGTCTACTCCAAGCCGATAATTGCAAACATCAGCGGCTTTGCTGTCGAAGAATATGTCGAGTGCTGCTCGAAGATGGACAAGGTGGACGATGTGCAGATCCTCGAGGTCAATGTGTCTTGCCCGAATGTACACAACGGGGGCATGGCTTTCGGCACATCGGCTGAGGCTGCTGCCGAGGTAACCAGGGCTGTGAAGGCCGTTACTACAAAGCCGGTGTTCGTGAAACTGAGTCCTAATGTGACTGACATCGTTTCCATCGCAAAGGCCTGTGAAGAGGCCGGTGCGGATGGTATAACCCTCATCAATACCATGCTGGGTATGCGCATCGATATTGCCCGCAGACGTCCGGTGATCGCCAACAAGATGGGCGGTTTTTCCGGCAGGGCTGTATTCCCTGTAGCTGTCAGGATGGTCTACCAGGTGGCGAATGCCTGCTCCATTCCTGTGATGGGCTGCGGCGGAGTTGCCACTGCGGAGGATGTCATCGAGATGATGATGGCAGGCGCAACTGCCGTTCAGGTGGGCGCCGAGAACCTTCGTAACCCATTTGCCTGCAAGGAGATAATAGAAGATCTCCCGAAGGTGATGGAAAGACTGGGAATCAATTCACTCAACGAAATAATAGGTATAGTTAAGTAATATGGCAAAGGACGTTATCATTGCATGTGACTTCAGCAGCGCAGCTGCGACACTTGAGTTCCTGGACAAGTTCCAGGGCCGCAAACCATTCGTGAAGATCGGTATGGAGCTTTTCTACGCAGCCGGTCCGGAGATCGTGCGCGAAATCAAGAAGAGGGGACACAAGATCTTCCTCGACCTCAAGCTTCACGACATCCCTAACACTGTGCGCAAGACCATGGCTGTGCTCAGCGCGCTTGATGTGGATATGACCAACGTGCATGCTGCAGGTACCATCGATATGATGAAGGCTGCTCTCGAAGGTCTTACCCGTGCCGACGGCACCCGCCCAGAGCTTATTGCAGTTACCCAGCTGACCTCTACCAGCGAGGAGAGAATGCAGAAGGAATTGCTCATAAACGCCACCATCGCCGACACCATTTCTCAGTACGCTGCCAATGCTGCAGCTGCTGGTCTGGACGGCGTTGTCTGCTCACCGCTTGAGGCCTCTCTCGTGAAGGGACGCTGCGGTGCCGGCTTCATGACCGTGACTCCGGGCATCCGTTTCGCTGATGCGGCTGCAGACGACCAGGTACGTATCACCACTCCTGCCAAGGCACGCGAGATCGGTTCCGACTACATCGTTGTCGGCCGCCCTATTACCGCGGCTGCCGATCCTGTGGCTGCGTACATGAGATGCGTAAATGAATTTTTAGGAGAATAAAATATATGAAACGTTCCAGCAAAAAAGAAATCGCGAAGAATCTGCTTTCCATCCAGGCAGTATTCCTTCGTCCGGAGCAGCCGTTTACCTGGGCTAGCGGCATTAAAAGCCCTATCTATTGTGACAACCGCCTTACTCTTTCGGCTCCGGCCGTAAGGGATGTGATCGAGGAGAGCCTGGCAGCTGTAGTCAAGGAGGAATACCCTGAGGCTGAGATGCTCATGGGTACCAGTACCGCAGGCATCGCACATGCCGCAATCACTGCTTCCCTGCTCAATATGCCTATGGGCTATGTACGCGGAAGTGCCAAAGATCACGGCCGCGCAAACCGTATCGAGGGCAAGATGGCCCCTGGTACCAAGGTTGTTGTGATCGAGGACCTTATCTCTACCGGCGGCAGCTGCATCGACGTAGTCGAGGCTCTGCGTGAAGAGGGTGCTGAGGTGCTCGGCGTTGCCAGCATTTTCACCTACGGCATGAAGAAGGGTATCGAGAGGCTTGCCGCAGCAAATGCAAAGAATGTGTCTCTTTCCGACCTCGACGCACTCGTAGAGGTTGCAGAGGAGGAGAAGTATATTGCCGAGGGCTGGAAGGAGCGCATCCTTTCTTTCCGCGACAATCCTTCAGACGAAAGTTGGATAAAGTAATATACTGTTGATCGATGAAACATCTTATTGATCCTTTTGATCTCAGCAAGAGCGAAATAGACGAAATCGTCGCTCTCGGTGAGGATATCGTCGCACACCGCGACCGCTATGCAGGCGCCTGCAAGGGAAAGAAGCTCGCTACTCTTTTCTATGAACCATCCACCAGAACGCGTCTGAGCTTCACATCCGCAATGATGGAACTCGGTGGCAATGTGATCGGTTTTTCCGACGCCCGCAACACCTCCGTTTCAAAGGGTGAGACCATCGAGGATACCACCCGCGTGATCAGCTGCTTCGCTGACATCATCGCGATGCGCCATCCTATCGAGGGAGCTCCTCTCAATGCCACCAGGGTTTCTACCATTCCTGTGATCAATGCAGGTGACGGCAGCCATGCGCATCCTACCCAGACTCTTACCGACCTCCTCACCATCAAGCGTGAGCTCGGCCGCCTGGATAATTTCACCATAGGCTTCTGCGGCGACCTCAAGTTCGGCCGTACTGTTCATTCACTTATCAAGGCCCTGTCCCGCTATGAGGGCATCAAGGTCGTACTCATCGCCCCTGAAGAGCTTCAGCTCCCAGGCTACATGAAGTATGAGGTTTGTGACCGCTATGGTATTGACTACATGGAAGTTGACAATATGGAATCCGTGATGGCCGATCTCGATGTCCTTTACATGACCCGTGTGCAGAAGGAAAGATTCCTCGACGAGGCGGAGTTCGAGAGAGTGAAGGACAGCTTCGTGCTCGACAACGCCAAGATGGCTCTCGCAAAGCAGTCCATGGTTGTACTCCACCCGCTTCCACGCGTCAACGAGATTCTCAAGGAAGTGGACGAAGATCCGCGTGCAGCATATTTCCGCCAGGTTGAGAACGGCAAATTCGTGCGTATGGCTCTCATCGTGAAGCTCCTCGAGTGGGCAAAGCAGGATCCTGCCGTACACTTCAACGGTCCTTCAGATGCCATCAAGGGAGAGTATGTCTGCCCTAACCGCAAGTGCATCTCCAATGTGGAGAATGTGGATCATCTGGTACGACGCGATGAGAACGGCGAACTCCACTGCGTCTACTGCGAAAGCAAGATCAAGTAAAACTATTTAATATCATTATAGATGAAAGCACTCGTAAAGTCCGACTTCAACTTCCCTAAGCAGGTTGGCAAGTATGTCGGCAAGGTCCGCGATGTTTACGACATCGATGACAAGTATCTCGTGATGGTCGTTTCTGACCGTATTTCAGCGTTTGACGTGGTTCTGCCAGAGGGTATTCCTTTCAAGGGCCAGGTGCTCAACCGCATTGCCGCCAAGTTCCTCGATGCAACCGCCGATATCCTTCCTAACTGGAAGATAGCTGTTCCGGATCCAGCAGTCACCATCGGCCACAAATGTGAGCCGTTCAAGGTGGAGATGGTCGTACGCGGCTATCTCGCAGGTCACGCATGGAGAGAGTACAAGGCAGGCAAGCGCACACTCTGCGGTGTCGAGCTTCCAGAGGGAATGGTTGAAAACCAGAAGTTCCCACATCCTATCATCACCCCAACCTCCAAGGCTGCAGAGGGTCACGATGAGGATATCTCCCGTGAGGAGATCATCGCTTCCGGACTCGTTTCCGCAGAGGATTACGCAGAGCTCGAGAAGTACACTCTCGCAATCTTCCAGCGCGGTACCGAGATTGCTGCAAAGCAGGGACTCATCCTCGTGGACACCAAGTATGAGTTCGGCAAGAAGGACGGCGTGATCTACCTCATGGATGAGGTTCACACCCCGGACTCTTCACGCTATTTCTATGCCGAGGGCTACGAAGAGCGTCTTGCAAAGGGTGAACACCAGAGGCAGCTCTCCAAGGAGTTCGTACGCGAGTGGCTCATGGCTGGCGGTTTCCAGGGCCAGGAAGGCCAGAAGGTTCCGGAGATGACACCTGAGGTTGTTGCCGGTATCACAGATCGCTATGTCGAGCTTTACGAGCAGATTGTAGGCGAGCCATTTGTGCGTGAAGACTATGATTCCGCTAAAATTGAGGCTAATATACAGACTTGTCTGTCAACTCTTTAGAAAGAAATACCATTATTTATGTCAAAAGCGGCCAACCGGTCGCTTTTTTTTGTTATGTTATTAAAATAGTTATATTTTTGCGCAGTAATCAGAAAGAATTGTAATGAAACGTGTGTATAGTCCGATGCGATTGGACTCTTTTTTTGTGATGGCTGAATCCTCATTTCTGGAGGGTTCGCAGACGGAGGAAGTGATTTCTGCGAAGGGTGTTGTCATTGAAAATATGACTGAAGACCCCGATGCTGACTTCCTCGATATTACCTTCAATTTTCAATCCAAATAACGCTATGAAGACTTTGAAAATCCTCATGGCCGCTACGATTGTGTTCTCGGCTGTATCATGTCAGAAGGAAATCTTTGCCACTCTTGGTTCGGATGTGATCAAAGCCAATGTCAATACCGAAGCAAATGTGAAGACGAAGGCGTCACTGTCGCCTTCTGAGGAACTTGTTGCCTCTGAGACTGCAGGCGATTTCCGTATTGATCTGATCGCTTCTGAGTCGATCGAAAACGCTCCTTTGACCAAGGGCTCGCTCTATACAACTGCCAACTTCGGTTCTGCCAAGGTGGATGCCTATCTTGGAAAATCAGTCGAAAACTTTCCTCAGAAATATATCGACGGGGGAGTCTTGAACCCTGATGGATCTATACTCTCTACCGGCGGCGAGCCATACTACTGGCTCAATGACATCCCGTTTCATTTCTGGTGCTACAAGCCGGAGAATCTTTCCCTGGCTGCCGGAGCGTCAGGCAATGCCAGCTTCTCCTATCAGACCCCGGCTTCGCCTGATGACCAGAAGGATATAGTGATTGCATACAGTACCTCAACCTATAAAGATGGCGAAGGCGGCGATTTTGATGTACACATGTATCATGCCCTGGCTGCCGTGAGGTTTGATATCCGTCTGCTGCCGGCCGGCTCCGAGGTAGTCAATGTAAGGATCATCGATGTCGCAACAAGCGGTACCTGCAGCGTAAGCGGAAACAGCAAGGCTGGCTTCAACTGGAATCTGTCCGGCTCTCCTTTGGGTACCTTCAGCCAGAATCTTGAAAAGGGTTATTTCGTTACCAAGGACATGCTTCAGGCGGACGAAGAAAAGATGTTCTTCTTCATTCCTCAGACTCTCGGCAGCAGTGCAAAGATAGAGATGACCTTCGTCACTACCGATAGCAATGGTACCAAACATCAGGACACAATGGCAGTTTCTGCTGCAGGTCACAGATGGAAGCCTGGCTACACCTATACTTATAGAGTCAGCATGATCCCGAAGGCGCATGAGGTTGTCGTTGACGGTGAAGGAGGCTACGATTTTGTTGGTAAGAAGGGCCAGAACGTGGTATATGAGAAACTGGATCTGAATCCTTCGACAGTACTCAAGCTCGAGTGGGATTTCGAGGTCGGAAACTCCAAGGATCTCATTATTATCAGTGTCCGCCAGACTTTACGCGACGGAGATAAAACTTTTACACCTCTGAATCATATTCTCTACAATCAACCGGCAAATGGCGAAGGTGTCAACTATACCAACAATAGTACTACCTATCCAAAAATCACCACCACGAATTTTGTACAAAGCGGTTCAAAAGCGAGCGGTCACACCACCATGATCTTCGACCTGACTGGAATCGGAACCGGACCGTACGACATTTACTTCGAGTACAATGGCGGAAACAACGGCAATGCCCACTGGAAGATAAGCAACCTTAAGCTCAGCATCCTGGAATAACAGGAATATATCACTGACATTTGAATGACTGTTGCGGCGTTTTTCGCTCCAACAGTCATTTTTTTGCTGACTGTTGGAAAAAAATGAGAAAAAAATTAGAAAAAAGTTGTTGATGTGCCGTGGTTTGGCACATCAAGGCTCTACCTTTGCATCAAACAAAAACGGAAAACACCATGAAAAATCTTGATTCAGCAATCCTCAGCGACCTTTTCTCAACCGAGAACACCTTCAACGCGCTCAACGACATGATCAACGATCTCGGTCTCGAACTCGTCAGTGTAAGCATCGAGGAATAAGTTGTCCTGCAGGGTGGGAACTTTGCCGCAAAGTCCTTATATTTGCGTGCAGAATATAAATCACACCCAATATGGCACTTATCGACAATATCATTGCGCGTGCAAAGTCAAACAAGCAGCGCATCGTGCTCCCAGAGTCTCTTGAGGAGCGCACCATCAAGGCCGCAGACCTTGCCATCAAGGACGAACTCGCAGAGATCATCCTCGTAGGCAATCGTGAGGAAATCCTCGCAAAGGCTGCAGAACTTGGCCTCGAAAACATCAGCAGGGCAACCATCATCGACCCTGCAACTTCAGAGAAGACTCCTGAGTACATCAACCTTCTCTATGAACTTCGCAAGAACAAGGGCATGACTCCAGAGCAGGCAGAGAAGCTCGTTAAGACCAACACTCTCTACTTCGGCTGTCTCATCATCAAGAGCGGCGACGCAGACGGCCAGATCAGCGGTGCGCTTTCAACCACCGGCGACACTCTCCGTCCTGCCCTCCAGATCATCAAGTGTGCCCCTGGCATCAGCTGCGTCAGCGGTGCCATGCTCCTTATAACAAAGACTCCTCAGTACGGCGAGGAAGGCGTTCTCGTAATGGGTGACGTCGCTGTGACTCCGGCTCCGGACGCAGCACAGCTCGCACAGATAGCTGTCTGCACAGCACAGACAGCAAAGAGCGTTGCTGGCTTTGCCGATCCACGCGTGGCAATGCTTTCATTCTCTACCAAGGGCTCTGCAAAGCACGAGGTTGTGGACAAGGTCGTAGAGGCAACCCGTCTCGCAAAGGAACTTGCTCCTGATCTCAAGATCGAGGGTGAACTCCAGGCAGATGCAGCTCTCGTTCCATCAGTGGGTCAGAAGAAGGCTCCGGGTTCAGAGATTGCAGGCAAGGCAAACGTCCTCATCGCACCTAACCTCGAAGTCGGCAACATCGGCTACAAGCTCGTACAGCGTCTGGGCAATGCCGACGCCATCGGCCCTATCCTCCAGGGTATCGCACGTCCGGTAAACGACCTCAGCCGCGGCTGCTCCGTAGATGACATCTACAAGATGGTAGCTATCACCGCCTGCCAGGCCATGGACGCCAAATAGCAGTATCAATATATATAATAAAAGGTGCGACTGAATTCTCAATCGCACCTTTTTTATTTATTATTTAGCTTCGAGCCAGGCCCCGCACTCGGTGTAGATCTTGTCGGCCATGAAAAGCATGCCGTTCGAATCCGGATGCACATGTCCGGTGTCGTACTTGGTCATATAGACTGTGTCGCGGAAACCATTCACCTTCAGGAAATCGACCACCTTGCAATTGTAGTGGGCAGCAACCTTGGTGATCACGCTCTGGATGCCAGGGGTAACAGAATCGCCCACGAGGCAGACAATCTTCACATTCGGATAGCGCACCTTCATCATGCGTACAAGCTTGGTGTAGGCATTTGCGAAATTATCAAAAGGAAGAGCCTCAGAATCTTCAATCGTGGTCGCAGCATCAGCAGCGGCTAGGATAGGGGAGAGAACATTGTCCGGGATGGCGGAATCGCTCCTCATCGCTATGCCAGGAGCCAGAAGCTCGCCGTAGTTGTGTCCATAGTCGTTGGTACCGCCGTGGATCACGATCACGTCAGGCTTGCCTATACCGCTGCACTCCACGAAACGGGAACAGAAATCGTGGCCGTACCAGTACTGGCTGGAATCGCCCTTGGTGTTCTGGGTCACGGTGGAGTTCGAGAAGGAAATGTTCATGTCCAGACGGGCGTTCTTCATGAAATCGTAGATGAGTCTCCACCACCAGGTCTTCTCAACGGAAGTCACGTCGCAGTTGGAAGCGTTAGGGTAGTGGTAGGTGTAGCCAGAAGGCTGCCAGCCGGCGAATGAAGAGATGGAGTCGCCAATGATGCTGACTCTAAGTTTGCCGGCAAGTGCACCCGGGGTGGTGTCGGCAGGGAGGTTTTCTGGAAGAGGGTATTTTCCGGAAGCTGCAGCCCAGTTTGCACAGACTGCACCGCTGCATGCCGAATTGGCCGCACTGATGCCGGAATTAAGCTTGCTAAGCAGGGTACCGTCCTTCATCTGGGCGTCGCTGAGTGCTCCTCCGCCACTTACGGTGCAGGTGCTCTGGTTGGAAGTCATCTGGACTCCCTCGTTGTACCAGTTGCCTGAGTAAGGCAGAGAGATGGTGCAACGTCCGGTAATGCCACCCCAGTAGGTCAATCCGGCTCCGCTGATCGGGGCATTCTTGTAAAGCAGCTCGTTTGCGCTTGTTGCGCTGTAGCAGTTCACAATTGAGCCGCTGGTGCTGTTGTGGTAGCCTGCGATACCGCCGATGGCGCCTATTGAGGTGGTGAGTCCGCTGATGCTTTCAGGAGCGCTGCAGCAGTTCAGAACATGTACGGCACCTGCGCCGGAAAGCCATGATGCAATGCCTGCAACAAGGGCGTAATTGCTGGCGTTCTTCTGAGAAGAGGTGATATTGGCACCAACAGCCGCGCAGTTTTCGAAGAGGAGCTTGTATCCTGCAGCTATCTTTGTGAAGCCTGCGATGCCGCCAACCTGGTACTGCCCGAGAACGGTACCGTAGCATGCACAATTATTTACGGTCACATCTGCAGTGCCTTCGATGGCGCCGACAATGCCGCCCACATTATAGGTCCTGGCTGTTACATATGAACTGCTGCTCTGGACGCAATCTTCGAGAAGACCCTGACTCATGTAGGATACTATACCGCCGCCAGTCCATGCGCCTGTGCTGACATTGCCTTCGCAGACGCAGCCTTTGCAGACGAAGTCAGGACCTGAGGACCATCCCACGATGCCGCCGCCGTAGTAGATGGCGGTAACGGATGATCCCTTGGTGAGCTTGCAGTTGATGTAGGATCCTCCCACAGCCTCGCCGACTATGCCGCCGACGTGGTTGGATGTGGATGAAACCTGGCCGGTGAACGAGCAACCCTTGATAGTTGCGCCTTCAGACCAGCCGACGAGGCCACCGAGATAAGCCTTGTTGCTGTTGGCACCGGTTCCGAAGACAGAGCCGTTTACGTGGCAATTCTCGATGAGTGCGCCCTTGACTGCATGTCCTGCAATTGCTCCGACATTGTATCCGGCGGTGTTGATGTCCACCTCGACATTGAGGTTCTTTACTGTACCTGAAATCTTTGCGAAAAGTGCCGCAGGAGTTGCTGTGCCGGTGAATTTCAGACCCTTGACTGTATGTCCGTCACCGTCGAGAGAAGCCTCGAACGGAAGGGTTTCGCTGCCTATAGGAGCAATTGCCTCGCCGCTCAGATTGAGATCGCAGGCCAGTTTGAAGAAGGACTTTCCGAAGGTCTTCCTCTGCTCGCTGTCAACCATTGCAGCAGCGAAATCCTTGAAATCCTGCATGTCTGCAAGGATGTAAGGATTGCCCTCGGAGCCGTTTCCGCCACTGAAGTATGAAGCAATGAAATCTGTTCCGCTGATGATTCTGCCAGGCAGTACGGTCACGTTTTCGAATACTGAATTCTCGAAGGTGGTGCCGTCTTTGTAGCATGCCTTCGCGGTGATGCCGTTCTTGTAGCTCTTGCTAGGCACCGGAACGAGAACTGTTCTGCTGCCGGCTATGTCTTCCGGGAATTCGACATTGATCCAGTCATTGCCTTCGTCAAGCATGGTGATGACATTGCGTGGGGAAATCTTCGCCTTTCCGCAAACCGGAACCCCGTGGGTTTCGATAAAGATGTGATCCAAGCCCGCTCCGGCTTCGAGATTGAAACTGATGAAGCCGCATACCTGGCTGAAGGTGAAATGCTCTCCGGAAGTGGTGTGGGCGATCACCGGAATCTCGTTGAAGACTTTGTCAGACCAGGCGTAGCTGCCTTTGAAGGTGAGGTAGGCAGTGCCGTCCGGATCGATGCTTTCGCAGATGCGTGCAGGGTAGACCGCTGTGTAGCTTTCCGCCTCGACGAGGGGACTGACATTGTCAAACTTGCCACCTTCGTAGAGGTAGCCTTTGGTCTCTGTGCCGTTGCTGACGGCAATCTCGTCCAATTCTTCGAATGTAGCCTTACCGCTTTCCAGGTTGGTTACAGCCTTGGTACTGAGGGATTCTATCTCAGCCGTGAAGTTGTTGAGATAGTTCTGTTTCGGGATTTTGTCGCAGGAGCAGATGGTTGCAAGTACCGCTGCTGCCAGAAAACATCTTTTCATTTATGACTTAATTAATAGGTATGCTTATGTATGAGCCGTTCAGGACCTTGATTTCTGCGCTCTGATAGTCTTCTGCCACGGCTTTGTAATAGTTGTCGACCGCGTTCTGAGGGTTCATTGCCACCAGCGGGAACCAGCTGCTCTGCACCTGGACCACGAGACGGTGTCCGGGCAGGAAACGGTGGGCGATGTCCGGCATCGCATAATCCAGTGTGAAGGTCTTGCCAGGTTTGACGTAGCAGGCTTCGGTGAAGCCTTTGCGGTATCTCGCAGGCATCACTTCGGCGCGTACCAGCATCTGGTATCCGTCTGGGCGCTCGTCGATCAGCTTGACTATGTAGTCGGCGTCCGGAGTGCTCTGCCTGAGTCTGAGATGTACTTTGACAGGTCCCATGAAGTGGGTGGTGTCTGTCTGGATCTCAGCCTTGTAGGTAAGCACGTCGCTGCGATTTTCAACAAAGCTCTGGTCTCCGACCATATAGTCTCTGTCGCGTTTTTTCTGTTCGAATACTTTGTGGAAATATGGGACAGGGGAGGCCGGGTCGGAAACATAGCTGCGGCCCTTGAACCAGGCCCACGGGTGTTTTGCCGAAACGCTGCCGTCAGCTCGCAGATAGAGTTTCTTGCCCTTGGCGTCTGCTGCCGGCCATGAATCGTAATGTTCCCACATGCTGTCGGTGCAGACTCCGTCCATGATAGCAGGATCACTCTCCCCGGAAGGCAGCACCCATACCGGCTGCGGCTTCTCTCCCTTTCCTTCTAGGTAGTATGCAAAGAAAGGGTATTCGATTTCGTCAAGGAAGAATTCCGGGCTGTGGGTACCGAACCAGGCGTTGTCCATGTGGTCGTAGCTGAAGTTGCGCCATGCCCCGTGGTACCAGGGGCCGGTCGCAAAGAAGACATCGTCAGGCTTGACTGCCAACGCGTCCCTGTAGGTCTTGTATGGCCCGTAGAAGTCTTCGGCATCGAAAAGTCCGCCTACGACCAGCATAGCCGGCATGTTTGCGGTGAAGTGGGATGTCGGCTCGCAGGCTTCCCAGTAGGCGTCGTAGTCAGGGTGGGCGAGTACATCGTTCCAGAATACCACGCTGTCGGCGAAAGGTTTGAAGATTTCGCCGATGGATCCTTTCGAGAGGTAGAAGTCATAGAGATTTTCACCTTCTCCAGGCAGCATGCCCCTGACCCTGGTCTTTCCTCCGTCGGCGGCAGGAGCTTTGCGGCTTACAAGGAAACTGCCTCCGAACGAGGCGCAGTCTGCCATCATCAGCTCGCCGTTGTGGTGGAAGTCATCACCTTTCCACCAATCGGTCACCGGAGCCTGCGGTGAGGCTGCCTTCAGGGCCGGATGGCAAGAAATGGCCGCGATTGTGGAGTAGTAGCCCGGATAGGATACTCCCTTGATCCCGACTCGTCCGTTGTTCTTGGTGTTGCGTGTCAGCCATTCAATCGTGTCGTATGAGTCGGACGCGTCGTCGACGATCACCATGCCGTCTTCGTCATATGCGATGCTGCCCACATGACAGCCGTTGTCGCTGACTACCGGACGTATGTTCACATATTCTCCCTCACTGAGATAGGTTCCGCGAACGCTTTGATATACAATTATATATCCGTTGGCTACGTAATTCTTGTAGGTGGTGCCGAGGTCGCTGGCGTATTCGTCCGGGCCGTATGGCTTGAGTCCGTATGGCGTCCTGGTCATCATGACTGGGGAGCCGCCCTCAGGCTTGTCGACCGGTTCGTATATGGCAGTGCTCAGACAGGCGCCGTCGCGCATAGGGATCATGGTCTCTCGTTTTGTGTAGTTGGCTTTGATCCATTCGGGATCCAGTTTCCCCTGGCATGGCTGTGCCTGCAGGTTTGCGCTCAGCAGCAGACATGCGAGCAGCGATAGAACGATTGGCTTCTTCAATGTCTTCATTGAAATATGTGTATATTCATACAAAGGTAATAAATTATGGCTTATTTGCCCATGCTTTTCGGGTTGAATCTGACGGGTGTTAAAAATGAAAATAAAATTAGGAATTATAAGAATAAGTTTATAACTTTGAAATTCACACTTTTTGATAATCCCCTCATTTTTGATTATGAAACTCAGAAGTGATATAACGACAAAAGGACGCAGAATGGCAGGAGCCAGAGCTTTGTGGGTAGCTAACGGAATGAAGCCATCCCAGATGGGCAAGCCTGTCATTGCCATAGCGAACTCATTCACCCAGTTCGTACCTGGACATACCCACCTTCATGAAATAGGTCAGAAGGTCAAGGCCGAAATCGAGAAACTCGGCTGCTATGCCGCTGAATTCGACACCATCGCAGTCGACGACGGCATCGCAATGGGCCATGACGGCATGCTCTACTCGCTTCCATCCCGCGACATCATCGCCGACAGCGTAGAATATATGTGCAACGCACACAAGGCAGACGCCCTCGTGTGCATAAGCAACTGTGACAAGATCACCCCTGGCATGCTCATCGCTGCCATGAGGCTCAACATCCCGACTGTATTCGTGTCCGGCGGCCCGATGGAACCTGGAATTCTCCGCGACAAGGCAGGAAAGCCTGTTGAAGGCGCTGCAAGACTCGATCTCATCGATGCCATGGTGAAGTCTGCCGACAGCTCCATGAGCGACGAGGCCGTAGCCGCTATCGAAGAGAACGCCTGCCCTGGCTGCGGTTGCTGCTCTGGTATGTTCACGGCAAACTCCATGAATTGCCTGACTGAGGCGATCGGCCTCTCCCTGCCTGGCAACGGCACCATCCTCGCCACCCACACCGAGCGCGAGCAGCTCTTCGTAAAGGCTGCAAAGCTGATCGTGGAAAACGCATATAAATACTATAGGGACAACGACGAGAGCGTGCTTCCGAAGAGTATTGCGACCCGCGAGGCCTTCCTCAACGCCATGACCCTCGACATCGCGATGGGCGGTTCCACCAACACGGTGCTCCACCTGCTGGCTGTTGCCAACGAGGCAGGCGTGAACTTCACGATGTCTGATATCGACGCACTCTCACGCAAGGTGCCTTGTGTCTGCAAGGTGTCTCCAAACACCCAGAAATATCACATCTGCGACGTAAACCGCGCCGGTGGCATCGTGTCCATCATGGCCGAACTCGCCAAGGCGGGTCTCGTGGACACCTCGCTCGTGAGGGTTGACGGAATGACTCTCGCAGAAGAAATAGCTAAATACTGCATCACCAGCCCTGAGGCTGACGCCGCATGCACCCAGATCTATCATTGTGCTCCGGCTGGCCGTTTCAGCAATGTGATGGCCTCCCAGACGACCTGGTACGAGACTCTCGACACCGACCGTGAAAACGGCTGCATCAGAAGCGTGGACCACGCCTACACCAAGGACGGCGGTCTCGCAGTGCTGAAGGGCAATATCGCCCTCGACGGCTGCATCGTGAAGACTGCCGGTGTGGATGAGAGCATCTGGAAGTTCTCCGGTCCTGCAAAGGTCTTCGACTCCCAGGAGGCAGCCTGCGACGGCATCCTCGACGGAAAGGTACAGAGCGGCGATGTGGTTGTGATCACCTACGAAGGCCCTAAGGGCGGTCCGGGCATGCAGGAGATGCTTTACCCTACCTCTTACATAAAGTCCCGCCACCTTGGCAAGGAATGCGCCCTCATAACCGACGGACGCTTCAGCGGCGGCACTTCAGGACTAAGCATCGGACACATTTCGCCAGAGGCAGCGGCCGGTGGCAATATCGGTCTGGTACGCGACGGCGACATCATCGAGATCGACATCCCGCAGCGCAGCATCAGCGTTCGTCTTAGCGACGGGGAACTCGATGCCCGACGCAACGGGGAAAATGCGAGAGGCAAGAAGGCCTTCACCCCTCCTTTCCGCGAAAGGGAAGTGTCCAAGGCTCTCAAGGCATATGCCGCAATGGTAAGCTCCGCAGACAAGGGTGCGGTCAGGATAATAGAAGATTAAACATGAAACAGATATTGACAGGTTCGCAGATTCTGCTGGAATCCTTAATCGCGGAAGGCGTAGAAACCGTCTTCGGCTATCCGGGCGGCCAGATCATGCCTGTGTATGACGCCCTTTATGACTATCAGGACAGGCTCCGCCACATTCTGGTGCGTCATGAGCAGGGTGCTGTTCATGCTGCCCAGGGCTATGCCCGCGAGAAGGGCGTGCCGGGTGTCTGCATGGTGACTTCAGGTCCTGGTGCGACCAATGTGGTAACCGGTATCGTGGACGCCATGATGGACTCGACTCCTCTCGTCGTGATAGCCGGCCAGGTGGGTAACGCCATGCTGGGAACCGATGCCTTCCAGGAGGCTGACTTCCTCGGCATAACCCTTCCTGTGACGAAGTGGTCCTGCCAGTGCAAGTCTGCGGAAGAGGTTTCCAAGACCATCGCAAGGGCATTCTTCATTGCCAACACAGGCCGTCCGGGCCCGGTAGTAGTCGTGCTCACCAGGGACGCACAGGTTGGCAAGGCAGAGTACAGCCACGAGAAGATAGAGGAAATCAGCACCTACAATCCGGTGCCGGTGGCTTCAGACGAGGAAATCGCCGAGGCTGCGAAAATGATAGACGAGGCGAAGTATCCTTTCGTGGTATATGGCCACGGCATACTGATCTCCCATGCGGAGCAGGAACTGCAGGAGTTCCTCGCCAAGACAAATATCCCGGCCGGTGCCACCATGCTAGGCCTCAGCGCCCTGCCGTCCGACTGCCCTAATTACGTCGGCATGCTGGGTATGCACGGCAATATAGCTCCTAACGCGCTCACACAGAAGTGCGACCTGCTGATTTCGGTGGGCATGCGCTTCGACGACCGTGTGACCGGCAAGGTCAGCGAGTATGCGTCCCAGGCTAAGAAGATACACATAGACATAGATCCGGCCGAGATCAACAAGATCATAAACGTGGACCTCGGCATCGTTTCAGACGCCAAGGCTGCGCTCTCCAAACTGATTCCGCTGGTTAACCGCAAGGCTGACAACGGCTGGGAGGCAGACGTGAAGAATTGCTTCGACGTGGAGTCCGAGAAGGTGATCAAGCCTGAAACGGAGCCGGGCGAGGGCACTCTCAATATGGGTGAGGTCGTAGCCAAGGTGGCGGAAGTTTCCGGCGGCAGGGCTGTGGTCGTAACCGATGTGGGACAGAACCAGATGATCAGTGCGCGCTACTCCCGTTTTGTGGAGAGCAACAGTTTCGTCTCATCCGGCGGACTCGGCACCATGGGCTTCGGCATTCCGGCTGCCATCGGTGCCAAGGTGGCCGTCCCTGAGCGTCCTGTGGTTCTCTTCCTGGGTGACGGCGGCATGCAGATGACCATCGAGGAATTCGGCGTGATCATGCAGGAGAGGCTCGGCGTGAAGGTCGTGCTGCTGAACAACAACTGGCTCGGCAATGTACGCCAGTGGCAGCAGCTCTTCTGGAACGAGAGATATTCCTGCACCAGGATGCTCAATCCAGATTTCAACGCGATCGCCGATGCGTACGGCATCAGGAACGCTGTGGTGGAGACCCGTGAGGAACTAGACGCAGCTGTCAGGAAGATGCTCGCTGACGATGAGGCCTGGATTCTGAACGTCCATGTGACCGAGATGGGAATGGTCTATCCGATGATTCCTCCGGGAAAGAGCGTGGACGAAATTATGTTGAACAATGATGAGTGGTTTGGAAATGGAAAATAACATCAACTCACAGTACACAGTGACCATCTTCACGAAAGACCAGATCGGTCTGCTCGTGACGATCTGTTCTCTCTTCACCCGCCGAGGCATCAGCATATGGAACCTCGTGGCGAGTGCGACCCCTGTACCAGGAGTGCACAGGATTGCGATCGTGGCGGTAAACGCTGACGAGCACAGCATTCAGAACCTTGTGAAGCAGATTGAGAAGCAGGTGGATGTGATCAAGGCAGAGTACACCCACGACAGCGATATTTTCGATTATATCAATAAATAGTATATAAACTTAAAACTTATGGCAACAATCAATTTTGGCGGAGTCGACGAGACCGTCGTTACCCGCGAAGAATTCCCAGTTGAGAAAGCACGTGAAATCCTCAAGGACGAGACCATCGCAGTCATCGGCTACGGTGTGCAGGGTCCTGGCCAGTCACTCAACCTCCGTGACAATGGCTTCAATGTAATCGTTGGACAGCGTCCGGGCAAGACCTATGAGAAGGCCGTTGCAGACGGATGGGTACCGGGCGAGACCCTCTTCGGCATCGAGGAGGCCTGCCAGAAGGGTACCATCATCATGTGCCTTCTTTCTGATGCAGCTGTAATGTCAGTATGGCCGACTATCAAGCCATACCTCACCCCAGGCAAGACCCTCTACTTCTCACACGGTTTCGCAATTACCTGGAACGACCGCACCGGTTGCGTTCCTCCTGCAGACATCGATGTGATCATGGTCG
This sequence comes from Bacteroidales bacterium, assembly GCA_024398095.1. Classification (GTDB taxonomy): domain Bacteria; phylum Bacteroidota; class Bacteroidia; order Bacteroidales; family UBA932; genus Cryptobacteroides. Next base: position 8,076 of record JAKSJK010000015.1, on the reverse strand, counting down.
CTCCTAAGGGTTCAGGCACCACTGTACGCAGCCTCTTCCTCGAGGGCCGCGGCATCAACTCTTCGTTCGCAGTTTACCAGAACGTTTCCGGCAATGCAATGGACAAGACCCTTGCACTCGGCATCGGTATCGGTTCAGGCTACCTCTTCGAGACCACCTTCCAGCGTGAGGCTACCTCAGACCTCACCGGTGAGCGCGGCTCCCTCATGGGCGCCATCCAGGGCCTCCTCCTCGCACAGTACGAGGTGCTCCGCGAGAATGGCCACACTCCTTCAGAGGCATTCAACGAGACCGTAGAGGAGCTCACTCAGTCCCTTATGCCGCTCTTCGCAGCAAAGGGTATGGACTGGATGTATGCAAACTGCTCTACCACCGCACAGCGCGGTGCCCTCGACTGGTATCCTCGCTTCCACGATGCGATCAAGCCTATCTGCCAGTGGCTCTACATGAGCGTGAAGACCGGCAACGAGGCTCAGATCTCCATCGACGCCAACTCAAAGCCAGACTATCGTGATGGCCTCGAGGCTGAGCTCAAGGCACTCCGTGAGAGCGAAATGTGGCGTACCGGCGCAGTTGTGCGTCAGCTCCGCCCTGAGAATCTCAAGAAATAAATGAGGCAGTCGGTAGAAATACTTGACACCACACTCCGCGACGGCGAACAGACGGCGGGCATCTCGTTCAACCCGGACGAGAAGCTCGCCATCGCGCGTCTGCTGCTTTGCGAACTCAAGGTCAACCGTCTCGAGGTCGCATCGTCACGCGTGTCCGCCGGCGAGAAGGCTGCTCTTGAAAAAATATGCACCTGGGCTGCGTCCAATGGATATATCGACGCCATCGAGGCTCTCGGTTTCGTAGACGGCAACAGGTCTGTGGACTGGATATATGACTGCGGCTGCAGGGTGATCAACATCCTCGCGAAGGGCAGTCTGCTCCATGTTACCAAACAGTTGAAGAAGACTCCGGCCCAGCACGCCGCCGACATACTTTCCGTGGTGGAATACGCCACTTCGAAGGGCATGTCCTGCAACCTCTATCTGGAGGACTGGTCCAACGGCATGCTGTCTTCACGCGACTATGTCTTCGGACTGGTAGATGTGTTGAAAGACAGCGGCATACGCCGTTTCATGTGCCCGGATACTTTAGGTATCCTGAATCCGGACCAGACCTTCGAACTGTGTTCCGCAATGGTGGAGCGCTACCCGGATCTGATGTTCGACTTCCACGGTCATAATGACTACGACCTGGCGGCAGCAAATACCTATATGGCCGCAAAGGCTGGCTTCTCCGGTCTCCATACGACCGTGAACGGCCTCGGAGAGAGGACGGGCAATACGCCTCTGGCTTCGGTGGTGGCCGTGCTCAACGATCATCTGAAGGTCGGCAACAGCCTTGTCGAGGCAAAGCTGAACCACGTCTGCAAGTATGTGGAGAGCATTTCCGGCATCAGGATTCCAGACAACAAGCCTCTTGTTGGCGATGCCGTCTTCACCCAGAGCAGCGGAGTCCACGCAGATGGCGACCGCAAGGGCAAACTCTACATGAACCCGCTCATGCCGGAGCGCTTCGGCAGAACGCGCGAGTATGCCCTGGGCAAGACCAGCGGCAAGGCCAATATCATCGCGAACCTCGACGAACTCGGCATCACCCTCACTCCGGAGCAGGTCAAGCTTGTGACCGACAGGGTAGTGGAGCTTGGTGACAAGAAGGAGAACCTCACCAAGGAGGACCTTCCTTTCATCATCGCCGATGTGCTCAAAGGGGGCTACAGTGCTGCCCATGACCGCATCCACATCATCAATTACACTCTGCAGCTCGCCAGGGGCATGCATCCTGTGGCTGTGGTGAAGATCGAAATCAACGGCAGGCAGTACGAGGATTCCTGTGTGGGAGACGGTCAGTACGACGCCTTCATGAAGGCTGTGAGGAAGATTTATGCCGGTCTCGGCCGCGAACTTCCGCGCCTTGCTGACTACCGCGTTTCGATTCCGGCCGGCGGCAAGACCGATGCCCTCGTCGTGACTTCCATCTCCTGGGAGAGCGGGGAGCATCATTTCCGTACCCGCGGTGTGGATTCCGACCAGACTGAGGCCGCCATCAAGGCTACCCTCAAGATGCTCAACATCGTGGAGAATCTCGAGTACTAGATGCGAAAGATTATTGACATACAGAACGGACAGTTGACGGATGGACGCTACCAGATGGCGCAGCCCGTCAACTTTTCGTTATGTGAAGGCGAGCAGATTGCCATCTACGGCCCGAACGGCGCCGGCAAGACCCGCTTTGTCGAGATAATTACAGGCCGCCACCGCCTGAAACCTGGTGGCAGCATCACCTACGACTTCAGCGGCTCCGCCCACAAGTATGTAAGTGATAATATAAAGTATATCACCTTCAGGGATTCTTATGGCATCGCCGACGCCGGCTATTACTACCAGCAGCGCTGGAACCAGGCAGAGATAGACCCTGAGTTCACCCCGACCGCAGGGAAGGTCCTCGACGAGTACCGCACTGCCGGAGCCGATGTGGATTCGCTGGTGGATGCCTTCGGACTGAGAGATTCCCTGGACAAGTATGTGATTTCCCTTTCGAGCGGCGAGCTGCGCAAGATGCAGCTGATCAAGCTGCTCATCACGGCTCCTAGCCTGCTCATCATAGACAATCCGTTCCTCGGACTGGATGTGGACACCCGCAGCCAGCTTTCGGAGCTTCTGGCAGACCTGACCAGGAAGGGACTGTCGGTTATCCTGGTGGTCAGCCGCAGGGATGAGATCCCTTCCTTCATTACCCATGTTGTCGAGGTGGACGGCCTGACAGTGGGTCCTAAGTTGCCTTTCGTGCCTTCAGAGAAGGCTTCAGATGAACGGCAGATAGTTGAAGCACCGGTGGATGAGAACCGTGCCAATGTGGTGAAGTTCAATAATATATCTATACGCTACGGCTCCCGCACCATCTTGAAGGATCTTAACCTGACTGTGCGTCAGGGTGAGCATTGGATACTGAGCGGTCAGAACGGCTGCGGCAAGAGTACTCTGCTGAGTCTGGTCTGTGCCGACAATCCTCAGGCCTATGCCTGCGACATAGAGCTTTTCGGTCGCAAGAGGGGAACTGGCGAGAGCATCTGGGACATCAAGAAGCATATCGGCTATGTGAGCCCGGAGATGCACCGCGCCTACAGCAAGGACATGCCTACCGAGCTGATAGTGGCCAGCGGCCTTTATGACCGCGCGGGTCTCTATTTTCCGCCTTCAGAGGCTGATATGGAGATTGCGCGCAGGTGGATGGAGCGTTTCGGCATCGCAGAACTGGAAGGACGCAGCTTTATGCAGATTTCCAGCGGAGAGCAGCGCCTGTGCCTGCTTGCACGCGCTTTTGTGAAAGAACCGCCGCTGCTGATCCTGGATGAGCCTATGCATGGTCTGGATGACAACCGCAAGGCTTTTGTACGCAGTTTCCTGGACTCTTACTTTACTGAAAATCCGGACAAGACCCTCATCATGGTCACGCATTACCTCGACGAGATGCCGGACTGCATCGACCACCATCTTATTTTGCAGAAGAATATTTTGTAGCAAATCAGGATTTCTTGCGTCTATTGGTGTGTTACAACAGAAAAAGACGCAATGAAAAAGATATTTTATGTTATCGCAATAGCCGTGGTTGCTGCTTTCGGCAGCCCGGTTTCTTTGAATGCCGCACGTCAGTCGACGGTGCAGGTGAAGGGGCGCGTATGTGACGCGAAAGGGGAGGCTCTCGGTTTTGCAACCGTGGCCTTGATGAAGGCTGACAGTACCATAGTTACCGGTACAGCGGCTCTTGAGGATGGTACCTATTCATTTACTGCACCTGCGGGGGATTATCTCGTGCAGGCATCCTTGATCGGGTATGGAACCGAGACAATCGCTGCTACTTTGGTGGCTCCGTCTACGGAACTGCCGCTTATAACCTTGACAGAGGACGCCCGGATGCTCGAGGGCGCCGTCCTTACCTCCCGTCAGAGTCTCGTGGAGATGAAGGTGGACAAGATAGTGATGAATGTGTCACAGAGCGCTTTCGCCCAGGGAAACACTGCTCTGGACCTTGTCAAGAAGGCTCCCGGTGTGACGGTGGATAAAGACGGCAACATCATGCTCAACGGAAAGCAGGTGAGCGTGTGGATCGACGGCAGACCATCACATCTGGACGGCAAAAGCCTGGAGGCCCTGCTTCGCTCCACCGACGGCTCCAGCATCGAGAAGTTCGAACTGATGGCAAACCCGTCTTCAAAGTATGACGCCGAGGGCCAGGGTGGTATCATCAACATCAAGACCAAACGCAACTTCATGGCCGGCTTCAACGGTACCGTCGGCATCGATGGAGGCGGTATGTACTTTGAAGAGTACGACCGTACACAGTTTTCCGGCAGTGCATATGCCAATCTGAATTACCGTGGCAGGAATACCAATACCTTCCTGAATCTCTATACCGGCCACGAGGACATACTTTTCGATTTCGACACCGAACTCGAGATGGACAGTGCAGCCGGCAGGCTTCAGCAGAAGACTGCTTCTCTGCTCAACTACGGCTATACCAATATGAACATAAAGCTCGGCAACGATTGGTTCATCGACGACAAGAACACTTTCGGTATGATCGTTTCCGTGCCTGGCAACTGGGGCGGCATGCACACTGTGGGTGGCGACGGCTACGCCAGCTGGTCCAGCCAGTATCTCAACGGCATGCAGCTTAGCTCATCCAGTTCCTTGACTGACAACCGAAGCCGCGACATTCAGGCGAGCGGAAATGTCAATTATACCCATATCTTCGACGAGACCAAGGCTTCCGAACTGACTGCCAACCTCGATTATTACCGAACAAATAACCGCAAGGATAATCTGGTCAATGAGTTTGCCTATGTGACCGGTCAGCCGGATGTGGTCTGGAGACGCAGAGATGTGGACAACGATGCAAGTGTAAACATCTATTCGGCCAAGGTGGACTACCAGACCGTTTTCTGGAAGAATGCCATGCTGGAGGCCGGCGGAAAGTACTCGCTGTCCATGACCGACAATGAGATGCTCAGCACAGAGACAGGAATGCCTGACAGCAGGAACGACTTCAGCTACAATGAGCATGTTGCGGCCCTGTATGTGAGTGCGGCCAAGCAGCTCCATCCCCAGGTTAGCATGAAGCTCGGGCTGCGCGGCGAATTCACCCATTCTGCCGGCGACTGGAAGTCGGCAGGGGAGAAGACCAGCCGCAACTACTTCAATCTCTTCCCGACTTTCTATCTGGGCTACAACCCGTCACAGAAATTCATGCTTTCCGTGAATTATACCCGCAGGATCCGCCGCCCTGGCTATTATGCCCTCAATCCGGCTATCGAATTTGCGGATGCGCACAGTTTTACCAAGGGCAATCCGGATCTCCTTCCGCAGTTCTCACATTCAGTCTCTGCTACTTCCGTATTCCTCAGTTACCTGTCATTCACACTGGGCTATGACTACACCCAGAATATGATCAATCAGACTCCTACCTACGAGCCTAACGGCGACCAGTATCTGGTCTGGAGCAACTTCGGAAACAGTCAGTCCGCATATGCGAATTTTGCAGTTTCCGCCCTGCCGGTGACCAAGTGGCTCATGTGGACCTTCAATGTGACAGGTATGATGATGGATAACAAGGCTTACGATAATTCCCGCAATACCAGCTGGACTGCGCAGGTCTACACGGATTTCAGTTTCCTGCTGCCTCAGGACTGGAAGATCCAGGCGGACTTCACCTACCGTTCGCCAATCAGCTGGGGCTATTTCAAGATGCATCCATTGTATCTGAGCAATCTTGCTGTGAAGAAGAACCTGCTGGACAACAAGCTTGTTCTTTCATTGAGTGTCAACGACCTGTTCAGAACCATGAGGGAAGACATTACTATGATTCCTGCCCAGGAAGGCGTCCTAAACTCGGTCATGAACCAGAGGTTCCTGATGCAGAAGGTCAAGTTAGGTCTCCAGTGGAACTTCGGCCAGGCACAGCGCACCAAATACCGCAAGGTCGGCAGTCTCGAAGAGTCTTCGCGCCTTGGCGGCAGCGGCTTCGGAGCCGGCAAGTAGTTCCGACTAGGCCATATGTTGCTATTATTGCAAACAAACGCATATCTTTGTGTGTAGTTTGTAATAATTAACAGTATAAAAATGAAATTAAGATCAATCGCGCTTGCCTTGACCGTCATGCTTCCGGTCTGCTCCTTTGCGCAGAGCCGTGACAATGGTCGTGTGGAAAGACTCCAGGACCATGTCTATACCTTGGCTGCGGATGATATGTCAGGCAGGAAGGCAGGCTCGCCAGATGCCGCCCGTGCCCGGGATTATATAGAGAGACAGTTTACGGAGATGGGACTCAAGCCTCTATTCACAAACGGGTACGAGTATCAGTTCCAGCGTCAGGGTGTGACCTATACCGATGTTGCAGGAATCATTCTTGGAAACGGTTATTCAGACGAATACATCGTTGTCGGTGCGCATTATGATCACCTCGGAATCAATGGCAGAGGGGAGGTCTTCAATGGGGCTGATGACAATGCGTCAGGCACAGCGGCAATTATCGAAGTGGCGAGAGAACTGATCGCAAGAGGCTCTGAACTCAAACGCAATGTGATCATTGCCGCCTTCGATGCTGAGGAACTTGGACTATACGGTTCGGAAGCCTTGTGTTCCCTTCTTTCAAAGGAGGAACTTCTGGGCAAGGTGAAATTGATGATGAGTGTGGATATGGTTGGATGGTACGGGAAGAGCCATTATCTGAAACTCGAAGGCATAGGTACGATTGAATCTGGCAAGTCGATTGTCCGTGAACTGGCTGAAGCCGATGACATCAACCTTAAACTCAAGAAGTTTGAGAATTCTGTCTTTACCGCGACAGATACTGAGGCGTTTGCAAAGGCAGGAATTCCTACACTGGCCGTCACCACGGGCACAAAATCTCCTTATCACAAGCCTGGTGACGATCCGCAGCTTATTGATTACCAGGGACTTGGAAAGGTTTCTGACTACATTGCAGATTTCACCGTACTGGCTGCTTCCGATACGACTTTCAGGGGCAGCGGACGTGTGGCTGAGAAACACAGCGGCAAGTCAAGACTCTTTGAAGCTGCGGTTACGGCATATGCTGGCGGCACTAATATGAATTTTACCAAGTCAGGCCTGACAACCAAGTCCGGGTCATCAATAGGTGCCGGAGTGTCCGGACAGTTCAATTTCAAGCATTTCGGCTTGCGGGCAGACGCGTTATATACAAGGAACAACAGTACTCTTCCGGATCCTGCAGATGTTTACTCATCTAATATACCTTTCCGCTACTCTACCGTAACTGTGCCTCTGCAGGTGCTTTTTCAGACGCAGGGTCCATCCAGAGGCTATTTCGGTGTCGGCGCCTTCTACTCTTATCTGATTGAAGGGCAGGGTGCAGGCTTTGACTTCAAACGCAACACCTTCGGCGTTGCCTTCAGTCTGGGCGCGAAGATTTCACACCTTGGATTCAGTGTGAATGTCATGATGGGAGCGGATGCCTTCACCGACAAATCAATTTCTGCCGATCCCATCACCACTTTTGCCGGCATCAGCTATTATTTCTAGAATATGAAGAACTGTTTTTATTTATGTGGGGCCATGCTTGCTTGCGTTGTCCTTGTGTCTTGTTCACAGACAACAGTATCAGTCATCCCACAGCCGCAAAGCGTCAGCCTCAGGTGCGGACATTTCAACTGTATCGGTGCCAGGGTGGTTGTAGATGCGGCTCTGGAAGGAAGTGCTGCGGCGGCTTACATCGCAACATTCAGGGAAGAGCTGGCCGCAGTAAATCCAGAAGGACGCCGTCCGGGCAAGATCCGTTTCCAATTGGACACCACAATGGCGGATGAAGCTTACACACTTGACGTGAGGACCCGTGGAGTATGCATCAAAGCCAGTGGACTGAATGGATTTGTCTACGGCATACAGACCCTCAAGCAGCTGATGCCCGAGCAGATCTGGTCCGGTGAATACAAGGCTCATACGCCGTGGAAGATCCGTAATATGCATATCAGCGACAGTCCGCGTTTCGGTT
>JAKSJK010000149.1 GCA_024398095.1 Bacteroidales bacterium | reverse complement strand
GTTGACTGTTGTGCTAAAAAGTCCTCCAACAGTCATGTTTTCGCTGACTGTTGGACGGAAAATGCTTCCAACAGTCATATTTTTGCTGACTGTTGGGAAATTAGAGGGAGGTGATTGCGTATTTGATGGTGGCAATGGCAGGAATTGAGACACTGAAGGTGTCAAGGCCATAGCCCAGGAGCATGCCGGTGGCTTCTTTGTTGCTGGCGAGTTCTCCGCACATACAGCATTCGATTCCCTGATTGTGGGCGCCATCGATGGCCATCTTTATTGCTTTCTGAACGGCTGCTGCAAATGGGTTGTAGATGTGTGAGATTGCGCTGTTGCCACGGTCTGCGGCCATTACGTACTGAGTCAGGTCGTTTGTTCCGAGACTGAAGAAATCAACCATAGCAGCCAGTTCCTCTGCGATGAGTACAGCTGCCGGGGTTTCAATCATTATGCCTGCCTTGATATTCTGGTCGAACGGAATGCCTGACTCTGAAAGTTCATTCTTGCATTCATCCAAAACGCTGAGTACGGAGGCAAGTTCCTCACAGGAGGTGATCATCGGGAACATGATACGGATATTCCCGAATGCACTTGCACGAAGAATCGCTCTGAGCTGGTTGCGGAACATATCCGGCATCGCCATAGAGACGCGTATCGCCCGGAATCCAAGGAAAGGATTTTCTTCCTTCGGGGTGTTCCAATAGGCTAGTTTCTTGTCTCCACCCACATCGAGGGTACGGATGGTAAGAGGTTTCTCTCCGCATGCTGTGGCTGCCTCCCTGTACGCTGCGAACTGGGTTTCTTCGCTAGGGAAGGCATCCTTTGATTCCATATAAAGGAATTCGCTCCTGAGCAGTCCGATGCCGTCGGCACCCGCCTCGATTGCGGCTTTTACCTCGGCTGGATTGCCAGCATTCGCCATGACTTGAACACTCTTGCCGTTCTTGGTCTTGGCTACTGCGTGTACATCGACGGATGCGAGCTGTTCGTTTTCAGTTTTTACGCGTCTTTCGTACTCCTGCCTGGTTGCCTCGTCAGGGTCTACGAATACCATTCCTTCACTGGCGTCGACGATCATGAACTGGCCGTTCTGAATCATTTCGGTAGCTCCTCCGACGCCGACCATCGCCACCTTGCCGTTGTTGGCGGCTATGATGCACACATGACTGGTAGTGCTGCCATGCTCGGTAACGAAGCCGTTTATGGCAGACATTTCTATCTCTACTGTGTCGGACGGGGTCAGATTCTCGGCCACGATTATTGATCCATGGGGGATATCTGCAAAGCGTCCGGCCTTGCTGCGGCCTTCTATGTGCCCGAGTATGCGTCCGAAGACATCTTTCACATCGTCAACCCTGGCGCGCAGGTATTCGTCGTCAATGCCTTCAAACAAGCGGCAGATGGCTTCGCAGGCCTCCTTGCATGCGGTGGCATCATCGATGAAGTCATCCTTGATTTCTGTGTAGGTGTCTTCAATCAGCGGGTCCTGCGACATTTCATAATGTGCCGCAAAAATGTCGCTGTCAGAGGCGAGTTTCTCCAGTTCAGAGCGGGTTTTCTCAAGTGCCTCTGAGAATGAGCACTGGTCCCATACCGTAACCTGTCCGCCATCCTCCCGGACAACGAAAGCATGGCCAAAGCAGATTCCCTGACCTCTTGAAACGGTACGAAGTATGTCCATATCAATCCTGGATGGAAAGAATGAAATTACAGATCATATCTACAGCAGCCTGCTCGGAAGCGGTGTCTGGGCCCTCTGCGTTGACAGTCACTTCGGTTCCTTTCTTGAGCCCGAGGGAGATCACTGTGAGCATGCTTGCTGCGTTGGCGGATTTTACTGCCGTAGTGAGGGTGACCTTCACCGGAGCGAGATCCTTAGCTATTTTTACGAGTTCGCCGGTAGGGCGGGCATGGAGTCCGTTAGGAGCCTCCACGGTTATTGTTCTGCTGATCATTATTTCAGGGTATTATAGATGAATTCGCTGTCATCGGTACTCTGGAGCTTTTCGAGTATCTCCTCATCCTCCAGACTGCCGGCTATCTTTGCCATAATGTCCATGTGGCTGTCGCCAACACCTGCGATGCCGATGACAAGTTTTGCTTTTTCTTCTCCGAAATCGACTCCTTC
>JAKSJK010000148.1 GCA_024398095.1 Bacteroidales bacterium | reverse complement strand
GGGGGCGCTTCAGGAATAGGAAAGTTGATGGGAGCCATGGCACTTGAGAAAGGTGCAAAGAAACTTATAATCTGGGATATCAATCAGGAAAGCATTGACAAGGTGGTCGCAGAGCATTCCGCGCTCGGCAGTGTGGTCGGATATCGCGTGGATGTGTCTGACAACGCCTGTGTCGAGTCAGCCTATGCGCAGGTAAAGGCAGAGTGCGGCGATGTGGATGTGCTGATCCAGTGCGCCGGAGTCGTGACCAGCAACAAGACCTTCAACGAGAATTCTGTCTCGGAGATAGACAGGACAATGAAGATCAACGCCATCGCCCCTATGTATGTGGCACATGCGATGCTCCCTGACATGATCGCCCGCGATCACGGACACATATGCAATATTTCGTCTGCGGCTGGAACACTGGCCATGCCTAAGATGAGCATTTACGCTTCCAGCAAGTGGGCCGTGCTCGGCTGGTCTGAGTCCGTGCGCATCGAACTGGATTACATGAAGAGCAAGGTACATTTCACCACAGTTTGCCCATATTTCATCAATACCGGCATGTTTGAGGGTGTCAAGTCGTGGTTTTTCCCTATCTTGGACCCGGTAAAGGTTTCAAAGAGGATCCTGAAGGCTATTGAGAGGAACCGTGATTATCTCGGAATTCCGTTCAGTTTCCACTTCACCAGGTTCGCGCAAGGCATACTTCCGTTCAAGTGGGTGGATTTCATCTTCGGAGAGGTCTTCGGAATCTACCACGCAATGGATAATTTTACAGGCAGAAAATAAAGATGGAAAACACTTCAAACGAAAGAATAGATTCGATCCTGAGGTCGCAGAAGGCATTTTTTGCAACTGGGGAATCCCGCAAGGTCGCATTCCGAAAGGAGCAGCTTCGCAAGTTCCTTGCAGCTATGGAAAAGCACGAAAAGGCGCTTACTGATGCCCTCTGGACTGATCTTCACAAGTCCTACGAGGAGGCCTATATGACCGAGATAGCGCTCGTGAAGGCTGAGATCCGTACCCATCTGCGCAAGGTCTCCAAGTGGGCCCGCAAGGAATCGAAGCCTACTCCGGTGGCAGTGATGCCTTCGCGCAGCTATGTGGTGAAGGAGCCTCTCGGAACCGCTCTCATTGTTTCTCCTTGGAACTATCCTGTCCAGCTGCTGCTCAATCCTCTCGTGGGTGCGATTTCGGCCGGCTGTACAGCAGTTCTCAAGCCTTCTCCATATGTACCTAATGTCTCCAAGGCTATCCAGGACATGATCGAGGATACCTTCGCACCCGAGTATGTTGCAGTGGTGCAGGGCAACAGGGAAGTGAATGGCTATCTTTTCAAGCAGAAGTTCGATCTGATATTCTTTACCGGCAGCCCTGCCCTCGCCAAGACCGTGATGGCGGCTGCTTCCGCCAACCTGGTGCCGTTGGTGCTGGAACTGGGCGGCAAGAGTCCATGTATCATAAATAGAGACGCCGATGTGAAACTGGCAGCAACCAGGGTAGCCTGGGGCAAGACCATCAACAGCGGCCAGACCTGCATTGCACCTGACTATATCCTTATACACGAGGATGTCAAGGCCGAGTTCGTCGCTGCCTTTGCCGAGGCTGTAAAGAAACTGCATGGCGACGATATCAAAGAGCACAAGCACTATGTGCGGATGGTCAGCGACAAGGCCTTCGACCGCGTGTCCGGCTATCTTGCCAACGGGGATGTGGTCTATGGCGGCCGCACAGACAAGTCGGAGCGCTTCATCGAGCCGACACTGCTGGATAATGTGGCTCCGGACAGCCCTGTCATGACCGATGAAATCTTCGGTCCTATCTTCCCGATGATTACTTTCAAGGGCGACGACTTCGCCGACCAGGTGGCTGATTTCGTGAATTCGCGCGAGAAACCGCTGGCCTTCTATTACTTCGGAAACAAGCGTACCGGCTGGGATCTGGTCGGCAGGACTTCTTCCGGCGGCGGCTGCATCAATGACGTGATCATGCACATTGTCAACGACAAGGTGCCTTTCGGCGGTGTGGGCAATTCCGGCATGGGCCACTACCACAACAAACTCAGCTTCGATGCCTTCACCCACGAACGTTCCATCATCCAGACACCTACCTGGATCGATCTGCCGTTCCGCTACATGCCGTACAAGT
>JAKSJK010000147.1 GCA_024398095.1 Bacteroidales bacterium | reverse complement strand
GCATGATGGATGTGGGCAAGCTGGACAGCCTCAGAGAGGCCGAAGAATTCGTTCAGACGCTTTAAAGCATCATATCGATGCCCCTCTCCCTGTGGATGAGGTGCACCCTGATCTTATCGCCGAATGTCTCCTTGAGATGTTCGGCGGTATGTTGTGCGCTGTAGACGGAACGGTGCTGGCCGCCTGTGCAGCCGAAATTGACGCAGAGACTGCGGAAACCGCGGTTCACAAAACATTCCACATGGTGGTCGACCACGCCGTAGACATGCTGGAGGAACTGCTGGATCTCGCCTTTTTCCTCAAGGTAGTCTATGACCGGCTGATCAAGTCCGGTGAGTTTCTTGTACTGGTCGTAGCGGCCCGGGTTGCTCATGCCACGGCAGTCGAAGACATAGCCTCCGCCATTGCCGCTGCGATCCTCCGGGATACCTTTTCTATAGGAGAAGCTGCAGACCTTGACAGTGAGACGGGTGTCCGTGTCGCTCGACGGCAGGTATTCAGGCTTGTTGCAAAGCATCTGCAGCAGTCCGCACAGATAAGGATATCTTGCAATCAGGCCTGCTGATTCAGGCTGGGCAAAGAGCCCTCTGAGGTTGGCCATCGCGTATGGCACGCTCTCCGTAAAATAGACCTTGCCCTCGAAATAGCCCCTGAAGCCGTATGCGCCGAGCACCTGGATGGTGCGGAAGAGGACGAAGAGACGGAGACGTTCCAAGAACTTCTCCCTGTCGACGGTGGTAAACTTGCGGAGTTCCTCCAGGTAGGCGTCGACAAGTTCCTGCCTGAAGTCGTCAGGATAGGACGCCTTCGCCTGCCATACGAAAGCAGCGAGGTCATAGTAGAGCGGTCCGCGCATGCCTCCCTGAAAGTCGATGAAGTAAGGCACTCCATCCTTGAGAATCACATTGCGGGCCTGGAAATCACGGTAGAGAAAGGTCTCCGCACGGTCCTTCAGGACATCGCTGGCCAGGAGTTCGAAATCGTCCTGGAGCGAGGCCTCGTGAAAGTCATTGTGTACAGCCTTCAGGAAACAATATTTGAAGTAATTCAGATCGAACAGAATCTGTCTGCGGCTGAGTTCTTTCTCCTGGAAGCAGAGGTTGAAATCAAGACCCTCGGCTCCCTTGTACTGAATCTTGGGAAGTTCGCGTATAGTCTTGAGCAGCAAGGCTTTCTCCTCATCGGAATAACAGCCTGAGTTGCGTCCTGCGGCCACCGCCTCGAAGAGCGTAAAGGTGCCCAGATCCTCCTGGATGTAGCACATGCCATCCTGGCTTACGGCCAGTATTTCAGGCACATTCAAGCCCTGAGCTGCGAAGTGCCGTGCCATGCCGATGAAACAGAGATTTTCGTCCCTGTTCGTACCGATCACGCCTATATACGAACGGTCATTCTTGAATATTCTGTAGTAGCGTCGGTTGCTGCCCGTGGGCGGGATCGCCTCAACTTTGTCGGCCGGTCCGAGCCAGTCCGCGAACAGTTTGTTCAGTCTCTCCATTGCTTTGTAGTAGTTATTACTACAAATATCGCAAAATTATTCGTATTTTTGCCATTTCAAAGTTATATAAACAAGACAGAACATGTTAAAAGACATAGCATACTGCTCGGACAAGTACCAGTATACAATGGGAAAGTCCTTCTATGAGGCCGGAATGAAAGACAAGAAGGCTGTGTTCAACCTCTTCTACCGCAAGGCGCCGGAGAACAACAACTGGGCCGTGGTGAGCGGCGTGGACGAGGTGCTCGAGATGGTAGAGAGCCTGGGCAACAAGCCTGCAGAATTCTTTGAAAGGTTCCTTCCGGGACCGGATTACGCTGAATTCAGGGAGTATCTCGCACAGATGAAGTTCACCGGCAACATCTACGCCATGCGTGAGGGTGAGATCGTATTCCCTAACCAGCCGGTCATCATAATCGAAGCTCCCCTCATCGAGGCACAGGTGCTTGAGACCCCGATGCTCTGCATCATGAACCACCAGATGGCTGTGGCGACCAAGGCATCCCGCGTCTGTCGTGCCACAAACCGCCCTGTCAGCGAGTTCGGTTCCCGTCGCGCGCACGGTCCATGGGCAGCGATCTACGGCGCCAAGGCCGCAATCATCGCAGGCTGCGCCAACACCTCCAACGTGCTGACCGGCTCCATCTTCGACTACG
>JAKSJK010000146.1 GCA_024398095.1 Bacteroidales bacterium | reverse complement strand
TAATGCTATTGTTTTAAGTTCTGGTACAAAGATGAAAGAAGGTTGTCCTAAAGTGTGGGACAACCTTGATGTTTTGTAAGCGCCTCCGCGGGGACGTCTTGACGCGTGCGTGATTATAGCAGACCTTTGTCGGAAAATGAAATACGATGAAGGATCTGAACAAAACCAGCGGAAACGAGTCAGTTTCCAAGAGTACATATAAGGCCGAGTATGCAGAGCATCTGTGGTTTGCTCTGGTTGACTGTCTCACTGTCGACCTCGCACATGGGGAAGCTGTGTTCTACACGGAGAACAGAATCCACAAGGATGTGTTCCGCGTGTTCATGGCAAACCAGGGCTATGACGTGGATAGAGCACGCAACTCAGCCATCCTGCTGCGTCGTGCGCAGAGAAAAGAGCGTACCAAGGCTAGGAACGAGAAGATAAAGACCGACCGCATAGCCGCTCGCGAGGAACGTCGGAGAATGAAAGCCGAGCGTGAGCAGAAAGAGGGCTGGGCCACGGAGCCGATCCCGGAGGGTGTGTTCATACAGTTCTATCCGAAGCCTAATGAGTCTGTTCCGATGTACAAAGGTATCTGCGTCAACTTTCCTGACGGAACAAGTCTGACCCTTCAGGAATGTACTGCAGACGGACTGTCTTCACTCATCGATGTATATCACAAACGAAAGGAGGAGGCCGCGGTATGTTCTCTCTAGAAAGCAACAGCAGGTACTTCATGTGCCAGCATCCGGTGAGCATGCGCAAGGGCATAGACTCTCTCTTCAACCTTATCCAGTCCGAATCCCCGTTGTCTCCGATGTCCGGAGACGTGTTCGTGTTCTTCTCCAAGAACCGTCAGTCAGTGAAGATCCTGAGGTGGGACACGGACGGATTCCTCCTCTACCAGAAGCGCCTTGAGAGAGGCAGTTTCGAGCTTCCGAGAATCAATCCGGTCACCGGATATTATGAGCTTTCATGGGAGACCTTCTCCTTCATCATGACCGGAGTCTCGCTTGAGAGCGTTCAGTTCAGGAAGCGTTACAGGACTCGGTTTATTGGTAGATAACGCATTAAATATCAAGTAAATAACTTCTAGGATACTTGTAAAAACCAACTATTTTTCGTAACTTTATTGTATGGGAAAGGTTGGAATGACAGCGGTTTTGAAGAGTCAACTGGAGGCGGCGAATGCCACCATCAGCCAGCTGATGTCTCAGATGGACCGTATGTCCAGGACCATAGACAACCAGTCTGCCACCATCAAATCCCTTGAACTCACCATCAAGAATCTCGAAGAACAGTTGCTGAAGAAAGAGGATGTGCTTGCCTCTGCCGAGGCTCAGAAGAAGGCACTCGGCAAGCTCCTCGAGAAGAAGAACGAAAAGGTCAGAACGACATTCGTTTCCAAGACTCAGGAGGAAAGGGATGCCGAGGAAGCCAGACGTGATGCGGAGCGCAAAGCCCGGGGCAACAACGGGGCAAAGCGCAACATGCACTACGAGATGGAAGTGGAAGAGAAGGACGTCACTCCCGATGATGACATCGTTCTGAACAAGGCGGCCGTGGAGATCGGGGTGAAGGACTTCATCCGTTACTCCATGATTCCACCCAGGTTCATCAAGACCATATATCACAATCACGCATTCCGCCATGATGAGAAGGTCTATACAGGTGTCGTTCCCAGGGCTCCTTTCCAGAATTCCGAATATGAGGCTTCATGCATTGCCGGCATAGCCGAGTTGCGTTATCTGCAGTCAATGCCGGTAGAGAGGATAGTCAAATATTTTGAAGACCACGGCTTCAGCCTTGACAAGAACACAGCCCACGGATTTCTTAGGAAGACAGCAGAACTCCTAAAACCGCTCTATGAGGCTTGCGGAAAAGCGGTGAAGGAAGACGGCTACGCGATATGTGATGAGACTTACCACAAGGTGCTCATCAATGCAGAGGAGAACAACGGCAAGGGAAGCAAGAAAGGTTATCTGTGGGACATTGTTGCTCCACATCTCAACCTTGCATATTTCTTCTACGACAACGGCTCGCGCTCGCAGGAAGTCATCCTGAACCAGATGGAAGGATACAAGGGGATCATCCAGTCCGACGGCCTCAAGGCGTATAAGAAAGTTGCCGCGAATTCCGGTGGCCAGGTTGTAAGGCTCGCGTGCCTCCAGCACTGCAAGCGTGGATTCATAGATCTGCAGGGCAACCCTGACGCTGACTTTATTCTCGAGCAGTCCAACCTCCTCTATTCAAACGAGCATCAGCACAAGATCGGCATAGGCGGATGGACCGTGGAGGACAACCTGGAATGGAGGAAGAAATATGCTCCTCCGATTCTGCGCAAACTCAAGGCTGCACTGATAAAAGTGATGAGTTCGGCATCCAAATACCCGCCCAAGAGCGATATGTACAAGGCGGCGCAGTACTTCTTCAATGAGTTCGATGGCATCGAGGCGATATTCAAGACTGGTGACTGCGACCTGGATACGAACAGGATAGAGAGACTGAACCGGTACGTATCCACATCTAGACGCAACTCACTATTTTTCGGCAGCCATGACGGTGCCGAGCGTGGAGCCATCTACTACACTCTCGCATGCAGCTGCAGGTTGTGCGGGGTGAACTTCTTCGACTACTTCTCAGGCGTCATAGATCGCATGGCTGCACTTCCTCCGAAACAGCCTTATGAGGTGTACAGGAACCTTCTTCCGGACAGGTGGAGCCCGAAATCAATTCAATA
>JAKSJK010000145.1 GCA_024398095.1 Bacteroidales bacterium | reverse complement strand
TGAAATGTCGTGCAAAGGTAAGACTATTTTCAGTATATTTGCAAAGATAGTGTGATAAGAAACCAACAAAGATATGAACAAGAAACATCTCGTATTCGCGGCAGCCGTTCTCGGATTGGCTTCCTGTAACCAGGCACCGGAAGGTGAACTCAAACTCCGTAAGGACAATATCGATCAGATTGTCAAGGCTTTGACTCTTGAGGAAAAGTGTCATCTCGTAATCGGACACGGTCAGAAGGATGCTCTTGACAGTGCGGACATGCAGACTATCGGTTTATGTAAGGAGATTGTTCCGGGCTGCGCAGGTATTTCCTACCCTGTCGAGAGGCTCGGCATACCTTCGGTTGTACTGGCGGATGGCCCTGCCGGTCTCCGCATCAAGCCTCTCAGGGATGGTGATGAGGAAACATATTACTGCACAGGCTTCCCGATCGGAACCCTGCTTGCTGCGTCATGGGATCCATCTCTTGCCGAGCAGGTCGGCGAGGCAATGGGCAACGAGGTTCTCGAGTACGGAGTGGATGTGCTCCTTGCTCCTGGCGCCAATATTCACCGCAACCCTCTCAACGGCCGCAACTTCGAGTACTTTTCTGAGGATCCTCTCCTCAGCGGAATCACTGCCGCTGCCGTGATCAACGGTGTCCAGGAGAATGGCGTGGGTACTTCCCTCAAGCATTTCGCAGCGAACAACAGCGAGACCAACCGTCTCCATGTGGATTCCCGCATCAGCCAGAGGGCTCTCCGCGAGATCTATCTCAGGAACTGGCAGGTTGCACTCTCCAAGTCCGAGCCTTGGACAGTGATGACCTCGTACAACTATCTCAATGGCCTCTACACTTCGGAGAATCGTGAACTCCTCCAGACTGTGCTCCGTGACGAATTCGGCTTCAAGGGCATGGTCATGAGCGACTGGGGCGGCGGACAGCGTCCTATCGAGCAGATCAAGGCCGGCAACGATATGATCCAGCCGGGTAAGGGTTGGATGTATACCACTCTTCTCGAGTCCGTCAGGAATGGTGAACTTGCAGAGGCTGATCTGGATGCCTGCGTAAAGAGGATACTCGAACTGGTTGTCAAGACCCCTCGTTTCAACGGATATGAATTCAGCAACAAGCCGGATCTCGAGGCACATGCCCAGGTCGTTCGTGAGGCAGCTTCCGAGGGCTTCGTGCTTCTCAAGAACCAGGATGGAGCACTTCCATTCGCAGAAGGTGCTGACGTTGCAATGTTCGGCATTTCTTCTTACCGCCTCCTTGCTGGTGGCTGGGGTTCCGGCGATGTGAACAAGGCATATACCGTCAATCTCGACGAGGGCCTGCGTAATGCAGGCGTGAAGCTCGATGAGGCTTTGGATGCAGCCTATCTCGAATATGCTGCTGCCGAGCTGCCTAGGATAGATGAACTCAATAAGACTGTGGACTTCTGCGGTTACCACTACATCCCGGAAGAAATGGATCCTGTCAAGCTCGAGAAACTGGCGGCCGCAGCATCCAAGACAGCTTCACAGGCTGTGATCACCATCACCCGCAACAGTGGCGAGGGTACTGACCGCAAGCTTGTGAATGACTTCTGCCTGCGTGAGACCGAGCAGAAGATGATTGCTGCCGTGAGCGAGGCGTTCCATGCCGAGGGTAAGAAGGTGACAGTGGTGCTCAACATCGCAGGTGTCATCGAAACCGCATCATGGAAGGATAGTGTGGATGCTATCCTTGTGGCTTGGCTCCCTGGACAGGAAGCCGGCAACTCCATCGCCGACGTGCTCACAGGTGCCGTAAATCCTTCCGGCCGTCTTCCTATGACCTTCCCTGAAAGCTATGCGGCGGTTCCATCGCAGAACTTCCCGATTCTTCCTGAACTTACCACAAAGAACGAGTCCCGCATCCGCAAGTCTGTGGAGAAACTCTACGAGGTCAAGGACATCGACTACATCGACTACAGTGAGGATATCTATGTCGGTTACCGTCATTTCTGCACTTGCTGCACCACTCCGAGCTATCCGTTCGGCTTCGGTCTCAGCTACACCAAATTCGAGATCGAGACCACCAAGGTTGCCAAGACCCGCAAGGGTTGGAGCATCAAGGTCAGCGTTGCAAATGTCGGTGAGAATCCTGGTCGTGACGTTATCCAGCTCTATTCTTTCGGCAACCCTGCCTGCCCGGTTCCAACTCCTCAGCGTGAACTCAAGGGCTTTGCAAAGACCAGCGTGCTTGAACCGGGTCAGAGTGAGGTGGTAACCATCGAACTCGACGCAATGGATCTTGCTTCTTTCGATGAATCTGCTTCAGAGTGGGTGCTCAGCAAAGGTATGTATGCTCTGGCAGTAACCGCAGACGCAGTCGACTACGGCATGAGCTTCGGAGTCGAGGTGAAGAAGGAGCAGCGCAGGTCAGTCCCTGCAGTCCTGCTTCCTATGACAGAAAATAAGATTGTGCCTGACGGCCAGGTCTTCATTGACGCTAAATAATTATGAGAGATTTATATATTACGAACACCCTTTCCAGGAACAAGGAGCTCTTTGTTCCTATCAATCCGGGCCGTGTCGGACTCTATGTCTGCGGCCCGACCGTCTACGGTGACGCTCATCTCGGCCACGCCAGGCCCGGTGTCACCTACGATGTCATGGTACGTCTTTTCCGTCACCTCGGCTACAAGGTGCGCTATGTGCGCAATATCACGGATGTCGGACACCTCGAGCACGATGCCGACGAGGGCGAGGACAAGATCGCAAAGAAGGCCCGTCTGGACCAGCTGGAGCCTATGGAGGTCGTGCAGACCTACACCCTCCGCTACCACGAGGCGATGCGCCAGCTCAATGTGGCTCCGCCTTCCATCGAGCCGCGTGCATCCGGACATATCGTGGAGCAGATAGAGGCTGTGAAGAAGATTCTCGAGAGCGGCTATGCCTACGAATCCAACGGCAGCATCTATTTCGACGTACGCAAATATAACCAGGACCACCACTACGGTGTGCTTTCCGGCCGCAACCTGGACGACACCCTCGAGGGCACCCGCGCCCTGGACGGCCAGAGCGACAAGAGGGCTCCGTTTGACTTCGCGATCTGGAAGAAGGCAGAGCCTCAGCACATCATGAAGTGGCCTTCACCATGGGGCGAGGGCTTCCCTGGATGGCACCTCGAGTGCTCCGTCATGGGTGAGAAGTACCTCGGCCACGAGTTCGACATCCACGGCGGCGGAATGGACCTGATGTTCCCTCACCACGAATGCGAGATCGCCCAGAATGTGGCTTCCCGCGGCACC
>JAKSJK010000144.1 GCA_024398095.1 Bacteroidales bacterium | reverse complement strand
TCCACGAGGGTGCTGAGTCCGATATTGAATTGTTTTGTAAGTTTGCTTAGTCTGATTTCTGCCATATTGTTTACCCCTGATTTTTAAAAATTAGTCTTCGAATTCCGCTCTGAGGATCTCAAGAATCTCCTCGACAGTCTCATCCTCGAGGTCAGCCCTCTTGGCGATGTCGTCAGGAGAAAGTGCAAGCACATTCTTGGCAGTGTCGCATCCGATGCTCTGGAGCTTGTCAATGATCCACTGGTCGATCTCGTTGCTGAACTCGCTGAGGAGTACGTCCTCTTCCTCTTCTTCCTGGTTCTCGATTTCTCTCCAGACCTCGATCTCCTTGCCCACGAGCATACCTGCAAGGCGGATGTTGCAGCCGCCCTTGCCGATGCCTCTCTTGACCTCGTCAGGCTGCATGAAGACCTTGATCTTGTCCTCTGCAGGATCTGCAACGATAGAAGAGATCTTTGCCGGGGTGAGGGCCCTCTGGATGAGGAGGTTGGTGTTGCTGGTCCACTGGAGCACATCAATGTTCTCGTTGCGGAGTTCCTTCACGATGCCGATGATACGTGCGCCCTTGACGCCGATGCAGGCTCCGATAGGATCAATGCGCTCGTCGTAAGACTCTACAGCCACCTTCGCACGCTCGCCCGGTACGCGGACAACCTTCTTGATGGTGATGAGACCGTCGTAGATCTCAGGCACCTCCTGCTCGAAGAGCTTCTCGAGGAAGTCATCTGAAGTACGTGAGAGGGTGATGTATGGAGTAGTATTGTTCTTCATTTCCACGCTCTTGATGATCGCCTTGACCACGTCGTTCTTCTTGAAGTGCTCGCCCGGGATCTGCTCTGACTTAGGCAGTCTGAGCTCGTTGCCGTCCTCGTCGAGGATGAGCACTTCCTTTGACCAGGTCTGGTAAACCTCACCGGTGAAGATCTCGCCCACCTTGCTGAGGTACTTGTTGTAGAGGTTTGCCCTCTCGATGTCCATGATGCGGCCCTGAAGGTTCTGCTTGAGGTTCAGGATGCCCCTGCGGCCGAACTCCTTGAGCTCTACCTTGCGTACATACTCGTCGCCGATCTCGAAGTCGTCATCCACGTCTGCGAGTGCGATCTGGGTTGCAGGATCCTCTACTTCCTCCACAACCTCAAGGTTCTGGAAGATGTCGAGGTCGCCCTTCTCATTAACGATCACGTCGAAATTGTCGGCAGAACCGTAGGTCTTGGCGAGCTGGGTCTTGAATACGTCCTCAAGAACACTGATCATAATGTTCCTGTCGATGTTTTTCTGCTTCTTGAATTCAGAAAAAGCGTCTTTGAGTTCAATTTTCTGTTCCATTTGAGTTTTATGTTATTTTCTTGTCTATTCAAAAGTTATGTATGGTCTCACGGAAGTCACCTGGTCGTGGGTGTAGGTCTCCTCGTGGCAGACTATCTGTTTCTTCTTGCTGCCCTCGACGGCTTCTTTTGCGCTGTATTTCACGCTGATGCCGTTTTCGTCCGCCGCAACCAGGTCGGCAACCATCTTCTTGCCTCCCTTGAGCGAAAGTTCCACCTTCGTGCCCACAGCCTTCTGGAATTGCCTGAGGACTTTGAAAGGCTGGTCCAGGCCAGCAGACGACACTGTCAGGGAGAAGTCCTCCACGTCCCTGTCGAAGGTTGCGAGCATCACATCGTTGATAGCTTCGCAGTCTTCGAGGCAAACTGTGCCCTCCTCGGACTCAATAGTTATCAAAATATCGTTATCTTTGCTGACAGTTACGTCGACGAGGAAGCATCCTCTGGCAACGACAGCGGCCTCGATGGCCTCCCTTATGCTGATTACATTCATATTTCCGGCATATAAAAAGGGGCCCTCATCGGTCCCCTGTATCGTTTTCACGACGCAAATATACGAAGTATTTTGAAATAAACAATCAATAGACATGGAATTTAAGGCAAAAGAACTCGCACAGATACTCTCAGGCACGGTAGAAGGCGACGCAGAAGCAACCGTCACCACCTTCGCCCGCATTGAAACCGGCAAACCGGGAGCCATATCTTTCTATGCCAATCCAAAGTATGAAAAGTACGTATACGAGTCTCTGTCGACCATAATCATAGTGAACAGGGACTTTGTTCCGGCCCAGCCTGTCCAGGCCACCATGCTCCGTGTGGACAACGCCTACGAGGCCGTTGCCGCCCTGCTGGACTATGTCACCGCGCAGAAGCGTTCCTACAAACGCCATCGTGGGCTTCTGAGCCGCATCCGCTGCTCGGCGAAGATCGGGAAGCGGGTATATGTCGGTGACTTTGCCTACATCGGCCGCCGCAGCAAGGTGGGCGAGTGCACGAAGATATATGAACACGTCTACATCGGCGACGACGTCCAGATCGGCCACCACTGCATCATCTACCCTGGCGTCCGGATCTACTCCGGTACCGTCATCGGCAACAATGTCATCCTCCAGGCAAACTGCGTCGTCGGCTCCGACGGCTTCGGCTTCGCCCCGACCGCCGACGGCAGCTACAAGAAGATAGAGCACACCGGCAATGTCATCATCGAAGACAATGTCGAGCTCGGAGCCAACACAACTGTGGACCGCTCACAGATGGGTTCCACCATCGTTCGCCAGGGTGTCAAGGTCGACAATCTCTGTCAGATCGCCCACAATGTGGAGGTC
Source organism: Bacteroidales bacterium (assembly GCA_024398095.1). GTDB lineage: Bacteria > Bacteroidota > Bacteroidia > Bacteroidales > UBA932 > Cryptobacteroides. The sequence continues at coordinate 610 of JAKSJK010000144.1, read as the reverse complement.
GGCGAGAACACCGTCATGTGCGCCATGTCTGGTATCGCAGGTTCTACCAAGGTTGGCAAGAACTGCGTGATCGCAGGCCAGGCCGGAATCGCCGGTCACCTCAACATCCACGACGGGTCGAAGTTTGCCGCGCAGACCGGAATGATCAGCAATACCAAACAGCCAGGTCAGTCCTACATGGGCTGCCCAGCCATTCCTTACAGCGAATTTATGCGCAGTTATGCAGTTTTTCGCAAAAATGGTAAGGCAGGTTTGAAATAATTCACTATATTTGCGCCCCTTACTTTAAGTAATGCCCCTTCGGCAAAGTGGCGCAAAAGTGAATTGAATGAATTGTATTAACCAGAAAACAGTCCTCCGGGAATATGAATTTTCAGGTAAAGGCCTCCACACCGGCAAGATAGCCAGGATGGTGGTCAAGCCTGCGCCTGCAGATTTCGGAATCCGTTTCAGAAGGACTGATATGGGAGAAGATGCCTGGGTGGAAGCTCTTGCGGAGAATGTCTCCAACACCGCCCGCAGCACAACCATATCCAAGGGCGAGGTAAGCGTGGTCACCATCGAGCACCTCCTCTCAGCCCTCACAGGACTGGGCATCGACAATGCCCAG
>JAKSJK010000143.1 GCA_024398095.1 Bacteroidales bacterium | reverse complement strand
GATGGGTTCCTTTTTTCATGATTCTTAAGAATTATTATAGTTAACTATTTTGGGACTGCAAAGGTAGCAAATAATTACTTTCAAGCAAACCTTTTCGCAAATTATTTGATACGATAAGGGCTATCTTCGTAAAGTGTATACTTCTTAGCCTTCCTGATCCACTTTTGTTCCTCAACTTTGACATGTTCCCTGGCTTCTTCCCAGCCGGTCTTGCCGTTGATATAGTCCAGAAGCAGAGGGTCCGAGAGTTTAGTCGCAAATCCTTCGTCAAGACGGAACTCAGTGTAATTCTCCTTGAACCAGCGCAGCAGCTGCAGGGTGTGCAGCAGAGAGTGGTACTCGACGCCAGGCTGAAGCATGATCTGGTAGCCGTAGCATTTCTGTCCTTCATAGATACCGGTAGCCGGCGTAAAAGAACATGGACGCATAAGAACGCCATCAGGGGCAGGTAGCACATCCTTACGCGGCTTCACGAACGGAGCACCGATATATTCATAAGGCCTGGCAGTGCCTATGCCCGGGCAGACATTGGTGTTGTTCCACAGACCGCCGCCACTGTACATATCACAGGTGAAAAGACCCGGAATATCCGAACACGGAGCAATAGTCCATGGCATCAGCTGACGGCTCTGGTCCGTAGCAAGCGCGGAAATTATGTGCAGGGCATACTTGGCGCCTATCTCCGAATGATAGAGATAAGCCAGTTCCCCAAGAGTCAGTCCGTGCCTGTGAGCAACCTTGGGAACAAAGGCCTCGCACTCCGCCTGGGGCATAGTGCCTTCAACAGTCCTGCCGGCTGGGTTGATATGGTCGACTATGTACAGAGACGGTGCCTCCTCGTAGTTCTTCATCAGCTGCATCAGCCGGAAAAGATCCTTGGTGTAGTTGAAGTAACGGGAGCCTACATCCTGAATCTCTACGACAATCGCCTTGAGTTTCGGAATATATTCCTCTATTATGTCGATATGATTTGTAAGAGGCGTAAGTTCTGTGTCGCGTGGAGAGAAAATCACCTCCAGATTGCCCCTTTCGGCAAATATGTCGTACATATATCTGCCGCGCTCGGTATCCCAGCAGTTCTGGGTGCAGAACACGCCGACCTTGCCCTCACGAAGGGACTTGTCAAGCTGATCCTCCAGGGAAGTGGTTCTGAAAGAAAACATTACGCGTTGATTATCTTTTCTGCAATTTCGATGATATCGGATGCCAGCGCATCGGCAGCCTCCTGGCTTGCAGCCTCTGCGTAGATACGGATGATAGGCTCTGTGTTGGAGCGGCGCAGGTGAACCCACTCGCGCTTTGACTCGAAGCTGATCTTTACGCCGTCGATGTCATTGATATTCTCGCTGGCATAGATCTTCTTCATCTCGGAGAGGATCTTATCGATGAGAGCCTTGTCGGAAAGCTGAATCTTGTTCTTGGCGATGACGTACTGAGGGTAGGTCTTCTTGAGTTCGCTGACCTTCATTTTCTTATGTGCAAGGTTGCTCAGGAAGAGAGCGACGCCCACCATGGCGTCACGTCCGGAGTGAAGGGCTGGATAGATCACGCCTCCGTTGCCCTCGCCGCCGATAAGAGCATTGACCTCGGCCATCTTGGTAGTAACATTGACCTCGCCAACAGCAGCTGCGGTATATACACCGCCATGCTTCTCTGTTACATCGCGAAGTGCGCGGGTAGACGAAAGGTTGGACACGGTATTGAGCTGCTTTCCGCCGTGAGCAGCCTCGTACTCGAGCAGATAGTCGGCAACGCTAACGAGGGTATACTCCTCTACGAAAGGCTCGCCGTTCTCACAGATGAAAGCAAGTCGGTCCACGTCCGGATCCACCGATATACCGAAGTCGGCTCCTTCTTTAACCACTGTCTCGCTAAGCTCTACGAGGTTAGCAGGCAGAGGCTCCGGATTATGGGCAAACTGACCGGTAGGCTCGCAATTGAGAGAGATGCACTCCACGCCGAGACGTTCCAGCAGACGCGGCATGATGATGCCACCTACGGAATTCACAGCGTCCAGGACTACCTTGAAGCCAGCCTTGCGGATCGCCTCCGCATCTACGGTAGGAAGGTCGAGCACTGCATCCAGATGCTGATCTGTAAAGTCAATCTCTTCCACGACACCTATCTCATCCACTCCGCAGAAATCGAAGCCATCCTGTTCTGCACAGTCCAGTATCGCCTGCCCCTCAGCTGCAGTCAGGAATTCGCCCTTCTCGTTAAGAAGCTTGAGGGCATTCCACTGCTTAGGGTTGTGGGAAGCGGTCAAGATAATGCCACCGTCAGCCTCTTCGAAGGTCACCGCCATCTCAGTGGTCGGAGTGGAAGCGAATCCTGCCTTCACCACATCCACGCCGCATGCCAGGATAGTGCCCACAACAAGGTTTTCGACCATCTCGCCACTCAGGCGGGCGTCCTTGCCGACAACAACCTTGTAACGCTCCCCTGCCGGTTTTGGACGGCGTTCACGGAGTTTCACGCAATATGCGTATGTGAATTTCACAATATCTACCGGGGTGAGAGCATCACCAGGCTGCCCTCCTATGGTTCCCCTGATTCCGGATATGGATTTTATCAGTGTCATAGCTATATTTTTTACAACGAATAGCAAATTTAACTATTTTTGCCGAGCAATTTTCAGAATGAAAGAATTATGAATGGTATTTGGACTGTTTTACTGCTGATCTGCTCCAACATTTTCATGACCTTCGCCTGGTACGGACAGCTGAAGCTCTCCCAGATCAACCCATCCGTCAAGGATTGGCCCCTCATACTCGTGATACTTATGTCCTGGGGTGTTGCCCTTCTGGAATACTGTTTCATGGTACCGGCCAACAGGATAGGTTCGCAGATCAACGGAGGTCCGTTCAGCCTGGTCCAGCTCAAGGTCATCCAGGAAGTGGTTTCCCTGGTAGTCTTTACGGTCTTCGTCGTACTGCTTTTCAAGGGGGAAAGCTTCCACTGGAACCATTTCATCTCCTTCGGATGCCTGGTTCTCGCAGTTTTCTTCGCATTTTTGAAGTAAAAGGCAAAAATAGTTTGGAGTTTAAGAAATAATAGCTATATTTGCATTCCCAAACGATAAATGCTGGGTTCGTATAACGGTTAGTACCCAAGATTCTCAATCTTGTAATAGGAGTTCGATTCTCCTACCCAGTACCAACAAAAAGACCGAAGAAATCTTCGGTCTTTTTTTATTTCTGGGCTACTCACCCTTCGAGAGCAGCGAGTAGCCTCAAATTAGGTATAATGGACATTTTCGGTTGGTGAAATGCCGCGTAACAGTTTGACTCATTG
>JAKSJK010000142.1 GCA_024398095.1 Bacteroidales bacterium | reverse complement strand
ATCAATCCGGAAACCGACGTCGAGGCTCTCCGTCCGCACATCGGACTCTTCCAGACCGTGACCGTGATGACTGTACATCCTGGATATGCCGGCGGCAAGATGGTCGATGGCATCATGGAGAAGGTGGGCGTCGTGCGCCGCTGGCTCGATGAGAACGGCTGCAAGGATGTGATGATCAGCGTTGACGGCAGTGTAAGCTGCGAGAGGGGACAGTACATGGGCAGCCTCGGAGCCTCCATCTTTGTGGGCGGAACTGCAGGCATCTACAGGAAGGGTATGGAACTCAGCGAGACCATCCCTGCATTCAGAAAGGCAATTTCAGAAAAATAACCTTATATATCATGAACAAGATTGAAAGCGCTCTCCAGCGCACCAGAGACACCAAGGCCCTCATCATCGGCAAGGGCGTGGTAGCCAGAACAGCAGAAATGTTCAACCAGCTTTTCCCCGGCCAGACTGCGGTCATAATCGCAGACACCAACACCTGGGAGGTTGCAGGCAAGGCCGTTGAGGCCTCTCTCATGGCTGCCGGCATTCCTATGGCGGCACCTAAGATCATCACCGACCCTGAACTCTATGCAGAGTGGAAGTTCGTAGAGGAAATCAAGGCGTTCCTCGAGCCTCAGGATGTGGCAGCGATCGCTGTCGGCTCCGGCGTGATCAACGACCTGACCAAGTATGTGTCCAGCCTGCTGAACCGCAAGTACATGTGCGTCGGCACCGCTGTCTCCATGGATGGCTACACCGCTTACGGCGCTTCCATTACCAAGGATGGCAACAAGCAGACCTTCGACTGCCCTGCACCTTACGGCTTCGTGATGGATCCGGAGATTGCCGCTGTTGCACCAAAGGAACTGGCTGCTTCCGGTTATGCGGATCTCATCGCCAAGATTCCTGCCGCTGCAGACTGGATGCTGGCAGATGTGACCGGCAACGAGAAGATAGACGAGTTCTCCTGGGGTCTCGTACAGGATGGCCTCCGCGAGTCTCTTTCTGCCCCTGCAGAGGTGTTCGCAGGCGATGTGGAATATACTGAAAAGCTCGGCGAAGGCCTTTTGATGAGCGGTTTCGCAATGCAGGCACTTCTTTCAAGCCGTCCTGCTTCCGGCACAGAGCACCAGTTCTCACACTGCTGGGATATGGAAAATCTCTGCTTCGGCGGCAAGCATGTATCCCACGGTTTCAAGGTGGGTATCGGCACCCTCGCTTCTACAGCTTCTCTTGAGTTCCTCCTCAGCAAAGACATTGAAAACCTCGATGTGGAGGCCTGTGTTGCAGCATGGAAGTCATGGGATGAGCAGGAAGCTGAGATCCGTGAAGTCTTCGAGGGCAAGCCTGGCCATCTCGCACGCGGCCTGAAGGAGACCAAGGGCAAGTATGTGGAAAAGGACGAGCTCCGCAGGCAGCTCGAGGCTCTCAAGGCTGCTTGGCCTGAGCTCAAGGAGAAGATCCGCGCCCAGATAATCCCGTTCGATGAGGTTCACGAGGACCTCAAGCTTGTAGGCGCGCCATACGAGCCAGAAATGATAGGTGTCAGCCGCGAGCGTTTCCGCAAGACCTTCTCTTATATTCCTTACATGAGAAGCCGTTTTACCAACATCGATGTGGTATATCGTCTCGGCCTCATGCCTGAACTCATGGAGCATCTCTTCGGCAAAGGTGGAATCTGGGAGGTAAAGTAATATGAAGAAGTTCCTTATTTCCGTGGCTCTCGCGGCCTGGTGCCTGGCGGCATCGGCCGTAGACCCGCTCAAAGATGTCTGCGGACAGGTGCTTGACACCGATGGCAAGCCGCTTGCCGGCGTGGTTGTATCAGACGGATATACTGCCGTACAGACAGATGCCGAGGGCAGATATGCCTTCGTCCGCAACGCTGCCGCAGCCTATGTTTTCGTTTCTGTGCCTGCCGACTGCGTGGTGCCTCTCCGCCAGGGACACCCTTGCTTCTACCGCAAGCTCGACGATAAGCGTACCAGCTACGATTTCGAACTCAGACGCCTCAAGAAGGTCGAGACCGATTTCAACCTCTTCCTCCTCGGCGACCCTCAGTGTCAGAACACCCACCATGTGGACCGCATGAAGAATGAGGGCATCGCAGACATGAAGGCCTATGCCAAGAAGCAGAAGGGCTCCTGCTATGCGGTGACACTCGGCGACATCGGCTATTCTGAGGGTGGCAGGAATACCAATTACCTCTTCCCGGTAATCAGGCAGGAAATGGCTGCAGACAAGGCTGGAATGCCGATTTTCCAGACTCCGGGCAACCACGACTTCGAGTTTGCCAGCGGTTCTGTCAATGAATTCAGTCCGACTGTAACCCTTCGCCGCAACAGGATGTTCGAGGCCGTCTTCGGCCCTCTGGACTACTCCTGGAACCGTGGCGACGTGCATATCGTCTCCATGAACGATGTGCGTTTCGACAATCTTGAAAAAGCCAGCAAGTACAGCTGCGGCTTCTCTGACGAACAGCTTGAGTGGCTTCGCCAGGATCTCAGCTTTGTGCCGAAGGACAAGATGGTCATCCTTTGCGTCCATATCCCGTTTGCGACCAAGTCGCTCGCTGGAATGAAGTCAGAGGAGACAAAGCATGCCTTCCAGAATGTCCTGGACGCTGTGGAACTCATGGGTCAGTTCTCAAACGCCATGGTCTTCTCCGGCCATACCCACACCAATTTCAAGAATACCCTCTTCAATGGTGTACGTGAATTCACCGTCGGCGCGATGTCCGGATGCTGGTGGTGGTCCCGCAACTGTGCGGACGGCTCGCCTAACGGCTATCTCGTGTGCCATTTTAAGGGAAACCGGCTTGCGGATCATATCTATAAGGGATTGGGCTTCAGTGACAAGCATCAGATGAGGATATACCGCGGTGACGCAGTCTTCGGTGGCAAGTTCGAGGAGTTCCGTCTCCAGCACGGTCACGATGCCCTCCTGATCAATGTCTATAACTACGATGAGAGCTGGAAGGTTCAGGTCTATGAGAATGGCAAGCTGATGGCTGACGATCTCAAGCCTATGGCTCCGTCCAAGGAATTCGAGCCTACCGCCGATGGAGGAAAGGACTGGTGGGCCATCGGCTACAATGTCGGTGTCGTCGGACGCGGACATTCCCCTGGAAGCACCCGCAACAACTATTGCGAGAAATGCTGGCATATGTTCGAGTATAAGATGACTGATCCAAATGCCAAGGTCAAGGTTGTGGTCATTGACGATGCCGGCAGAAAGTTCACGGAAACAAAGATATATGACAGCAAGAGCCTGGAAGAGGTGGATTACAGCCTCGCTGAGCCTCCTGCATATCACGAATCACAGATTTGGTAATATTTAACCTATAGATAAAATGGATACACAGAAAGTTAT
>JAKSJK010000141.1 GCA_024398095.1 Bacteroidales bacterium | reverse complement strand
GTTGACTGTTGTGCTAAAAAGTCCTCCAACAGTCATGTTTTCGCTGACTGTTGGAAATTTTATGTAGATTAGCGTTATGAAATGCTTTAGATTTTTATTTGCGTTTTTGATGGTTGCGGGATGTACTGGTCGCGCTCCACAGCCAGAGACTTTTACTCTGGTTACTGAACTTGACGGCGATGAGCTTGTGCTCAAGAATGTCATCGAAGTAGCTGGCAGGCAGGGTATTGCCGTTGATGACAGTTGCTATTATGTGTCTAGTTCCACTGCTCTTTATAAGTATGACAAATGCGGGAATCTGCTTCAATCCAACGAGAATCCTTTCGTGGGACTGGCTCTGCCTGCAAACCACTTCGGGGATATCGATGTCCTGAACGGTGAGATCTACACCGGGATCGAGACGTTTATGGACGGCGTTGGCAAGAATATCCAGGTCGCGGTCTACGATGCTGCTACACTCACCTATAAATATTCTATCAATTGGGAACCGGAATCAGGTCAGGTTGAAGTCTGCGGACTGGCTGTCGATGCTGAAAATGGCCGCGTGTGGATGGCCGACTGGGTGCAGGGAAATGAACTGTATTGCTATGACATCAAGAGCCGTTCTTATGTAGGGAAGGTGGCTCTGAGACCGGCACCGAAGCTGCAGCAGGGCATCTGTATCCAGAATGGCAAGGTACTTATTTCATGCGACGACGGACAGGCTGAATATGGCGAGGCGGACAATCTCTATATTGCCGATCTTTATGATCGTAGCCAGGTACAGCAGGAGAATGGACTACCTGTCTCCGTAGAGGTGAAGAGGTACCGTACCATGATTGATTTTGCCCGTGCTGGCGAGATTGAGGGACTCTCGATAGATCCTGTAAGTGGCGAGCTGATTGTGCTGTCTAACCGTGGTGCCAGAATCATACTTGGCATGCCGCGTGGTTTCTACGAAGGTTACGATCACGAAATCCACGAGCTGTTTGTCTACGGAAGGTAGATGACTGCGCTATTGCTGCGCAATAAAGCTTTTCAGGTAGGCTGTGCATGAATCCAGCACATCCTGGAAGGTTTCTTCAAAGTCTCCCGTATACCATGGGTCTGCGACATCGCGGAATCGTCCCGTGGTGGACATCATAAGATGGATCTTTCCTTCCGGATCTGAGGGGATGATACGCTTGATGAGCCTCATGTTGGATGCGTCCGCACAGAAGATCCGGTCGAAATTGTCATAATCCGAGGCCGTTACCTGACGGGCTGTCTTGCTGTTGCTGAATTGTACGCCGTGCTGGGTCAGACAGCGCTTGGCAGGGGGATAGATGCCGTTGCCAATTTCTTCGCGGGAAACGGCGGCAGACTCGATGTGGAACTGGTCTTCGACCCCATAGGCCTTGACAAGGGCCTTCATTACAAACTCAGCCATTGGAGAACGGCATATATTGCCGTGGCAGACATATAGAATACGTATCATTTGCTCAGATTATATCGCAAATTTAGCGAATTTAACGCTATCTTTGAAATCTGTGCCTAGGCACTGTATGTTGAAATTCAATTAAAACAGATATGGAAAAGTCAAAAGTATGGTTTACGGACTTCCGTACCACAGCCTTCGGTGACAGCATCACCACCAAACTGCAGAAGATGATCCGCTTCGCAGGCATCGGAAATATCGATATGGACGGCAAATTCGTCGCCATAAAGATGCACTTCGGAGAGATGGGAAACATCAGCTACCTGCGTCCGAATTGGGCAAAGGCGGTTGTGGATGTAGTTAAGCAGTTGGGCGGCAAGCCTTTCCTTACAGACTGCAACACCATGTATCCGGGTGCGAGGAAAAATGCGCTGGAACATCTCTACTGCGCATGGGAGAACGGTTTCACTCCGCTCTCTGCTGGCTGTCCGGTGATTATCGGTGACGGACTGAAAGGAACTGATGACATCGAGGTACCGGTCGTGGGTGGCGAATATGTAAAGGCTGCAAAGATCGGCCGCGCTGTTATGGATGCGGATATCTTTATCTCACTAACCCATTTCAAAGGACATGAGATGACCGGATTCGGAGGTGCTATCAAGAATATAGGTATGGGCTGCGGTTCGCGTGCAGGCAAAAAGGAGCAGCACAGCAGTGGAAAGCCTCACATCGAGGACGAACTCTGCCGCGGCTGCCGCAAGTGCCAGAAGGAGTGTGCAAATGGTGGACTTGTGTTCGATGAAGCATGCAGGAAGATGACTGTGGATCAGGCTCACTGCGTTGGTTGCGGACGCTGCCTCGGTGCATGCAACTTCGATGCTATTGAGTTTGACAATGATACTGCCATGAGCGATCTGAACTGTCGTATGGCCGAGTATACCAAGGCTGTAGTGGATGGACGTCCTCAGTTCCATATTTCACTTATCGTGGACGTTTCTCCGAACTGTGACTGCCACGGTGAGAATGACGCTCCTATCATCCCGGATGTCGGAATGCTCTGTTCATTCGACCCTCTCGCACTCGACCAGGCGTGCGTGGATCTCTGTCTGAAGCAGACTCCTGTGGAGAATAGCCAGCTGGGAGACCACATGCATGAGCACGGCTTTGTGGACAAGCACGATCATTTCTGCAATAATAATCCTGAGTCAGAGTACAAGTCTTGCCTCGCCCATGCGGAGAAGATCGGTCTCGGTACCAGGGAATATGAACTCATAAGATTCAAGTAGGATGGCAAAGATCAAGATAAGTACGCCCAAGGGCGATATAGTCGTAAGACTGTACGATGAGACTCCGCAGCATAGGGACAATATACTCAAGCTCGCAGGGGAGGGTTTTTACAACGGAACTCTGTTTCATCGTGTAATCAAGGATTTCATGATACAGGGAGGAGACCCGGAGAGCAAGGGAGCTGCAAAAGGTGCAAGGCTCGGCAGTGGTGGCCCTGGCTACAATGTGCCCGCAGAGATTGTTCCGGGACTTTTCCACAAGAGAGGAGCACTTGCTGCAGCAAGACTTGGCGACGAGGCCAACCCGGAGCGCAAGAGCAGCGGTTCGCAGTTCTATATCTGCTGGGGACAGGTCTATAACCAGGGACAGATCGGACAGTTGGAGAAGCAGATGGTGATGCAGGCCCAGCAGTCTGTGTTCAATGCGCTTGCAGCCGAGAGGCGTGACAAGATAATGGACCTGAGACGCAACCGCGACCGTGCAGGCCTGCAGGCACTCCAGGAGGAGCTGGAGGCCATTACCGTGGCTACGGTGAAGGATAAGGGCCTCGGAAAGATGACTTCTGAGCAGAAGGAAGCTTATACGACTGTAGGCGGCGTGCCTTTCCTGGATGGACAGTATACCGTATTCGGCGAGGTGGAGAGTGGCCTCGAGGTTGTGGAAGCAATTCAGAGTGTGGCCACCGATCCGGCTGACCGTCCTCTCGAGGATATGACCATGACTGTTACCGTAATTTGAGG
>JAKSJK010000140.1 GCA_024398095.1 Bacteroidales bacterium | reverse complement strand
CTAGAACACAAGCACGGCGCAGAGGGCAGCGAAGGCAGCGCCTGCGATAGGACCGAGTACCGGTACCCAGCTGTAGCCCCAGTCACTCTTGCCCTTACCCTTGATTGGGAGAAGGGCGTGTGCGATGCGTGGACCGAGGTCTCGCGCAGGGTTGATGGCGTAACCGGTTGTTCCACCCAGGGACATGCCGATGGCCATGATGAGGAAGGTCACAGGGAAGTTGCCGATTGATCCGATTCCGAATTCAGCCTGGTTTGCGTTGGTGCCGAGGGCGATGATGGTGAACACGAGAAGCCAGGTGCCTACGAACTCGCTGAGGAAGTTGCGCCAGTTGTTGCGGATGGCAGGAGCGGTGCAGAATACACCCAGCTTGGTAGCCTGATCCTCAGTTGCATCGAAGTGGTCCTTGTACATCGCGTACACGAGGGATGCTCCGCAGAATGCACCGAGCATCTGGGCGATGATGTATGGAACTACCTTGAACCAGGCGAACTTGCCGGCAAGGGCGAGTGCGATGGTGAGGGCAGGGTTGAGATGGGCTCCGGAATCAGGGCCTGCGATGAAGGCGCCGCACATAACTGCGAAACCCCATCCCATGGTGATAACAACCCATCCTGCTCCTTCTGCCTTTGATTTCTTGAGGCAGCATGCGGCAACGACACCGTCGCCGAGGAGGATGAGAACGAGAGTTCCGATGAACTCGAAGAGGCATGGCTCGAGCAGAGCCTGAATCATTTCGTGTGTCATATTTATAGGTAGATGTTATTTTGTCAATGTTCTTCCGATGGCATCAGCCCAGCCTTTCTTTGCTGCGCCTGCCTGCTCTTCTGTCATTTCAGGGGTGAACTTGCGCTCCACCTGCCACTGGCTGCGGACTTCATCGATGCTGCCCCAGAAGCCAACTGCGAGGCCTGCGAGGTAGCATGCGCCGAGAGCGGTGGTCTCGGTGACCTTCGGGCGGATAACCTCGGCTCCGAGTATGTCGGCCTGGAACTGCATCATCAGGTTGTTGCGGGATGCGCCTCCGTCCACCTTGAGTTCCTTCAGAGGCACTCCGGCGTCCTTCTCCATGGCGTTCACGATGTCCATGGTCTGGAAGGCGATGCCCTCGAGTGCGGCGCGGGCGATGTGGGCTGCGGTGGTGCCGCGGGTGATGCCGTTGAGGCTTCCCTTGGCATACTGGTCCCAGTATGGTGCACCGAGTCCGGTGAGGGCAGGTACGAAATAGACACCGCCATTGTCCGGTACGCTGGCTGCGAGAGCCTCGACTTCCGCAGACGAGCGGATGATTCCGAGACCGTCACGGAGCCATTGCACTACGGATCCGGCCACGAAGATGGAGCCTTCGAGGGCGTAGTTCACCTTGTCCCCGATCTTCCATGCTATGGTGGTGAGGAGGTTGTTCTGGGACATGATAGGCTTCTCGCCTGTGTTCATGAGCAGGAAGCAGCCGGTGCCATAGGTATTCTTGACTGCGCCCGGCTCGGTACACATCTGTCCGAAGAGAGCTGCCTGCTGGTCGCCGGCGATGCCTGCGATAGGCACCTCGTGGGCGAAGATGGTAGTCTTGGTATAGCCGTAGACCTCGCTGGATGAGCATACCTTAGGCATCATGGACTCAGGGATTCCGAGGAGGTCGAGGAGTTCCTTGTCCCAGCAGAGGTCCTTGATGTTGTAGAGCATGGTGCGGGATGCGTTGGAAACGTCGGTCACATGTACCTCTCCCTTGGTGAGCATCCAGATGAGCCAGGTGTCGACGGTTCCGAAACGGAGTTTCCCTGCTTCTGCCTTCTCGCGTGCTCCAGGCACGTTCTCGAGTATCCAGCGGATCTTGGTGCCGCTGAAATAGGCGTCGATCAGCAGACCGGTCTTCTCGCGGATTTTCTCAGTGAGCCCCTGCGCCTTGAGGCTGTCGCAGTACTCGGAAGTACGCCTGTCCTGCCATACGATGGCGTTGTAGACCGGCTCTGAGGTTTCTTCGTCCCATACGATGGTGGTCTCGCGCTGGTTGGTGATGCCGATTGCCGCGATGTCCTTGCCGTTGATGCCGATCGAGGTGATGGCCTCAGCGATTACCGAAGCCTCGGAAGACCAGATTTCCTTGGGATTGTGCTCTACCCAGCCCGGCTGAGGGAAAATCTGGGTGAATTCTTTCTGGCTCACTGCGCAACTGTTGCCGTCGTGGTCGAAGACGATGGCTCTGGAGCTGCTGGTGCCCTGGTCAAGGGCGAGAATGTATTTCTTTTCCATTATGTGGTTATGTGTTTGGTTATCTTTCGGTTCCCCAGCGGGCAAAGGCTATGCCAGCTGGCAGATGAGGGTTGCCGGGGTGGCGTCGATGACCTTTACCTCGACATAGTCCCCGACCTTGTGCTGCCTGTCCGGCCATACGCACATCATATAGTTACTGGCGCGGCCGCAGAGTTCGTCCGGAGTCTTCTTGGAAGGACCTTCCACGAGTACCTTGAGCGTCTTTCCAATCTGCTCCTTGTATCTGATTGCGCCCATACGTCCCTGGAGTTCGATGATTTCGTTGAGACGGGCTGTCTTGACTTCCTGAGGGATGTCGTCGGGATGCTTCTTCGATGCGAGGGTGCCCGGACGTTCCGAGTATGCGAACATGAAGGCAGCATCGAATTTTACGAGTTCGAAGAGGCTTAGGGTGTCTTTGTGGTCCTGCTCGCTCTCGCCGCTGAATCCGGCAATCACGTCTGTGGTAAGCCCGCAGTCCGGCACGATTTCGCGGATTCTGGCTACTCTGTCGAGATACCACTGGCGGGTGTATTTGCGTCTCATTTTCTCGAGCATCACATCGCTGCCGGACTGGACAGGGAAGTGGATATGCTTGCAGACGTTTTCGTATTTTGCCATCGTGTAGAGCACCTCGTCGGTGATGTCGGATGGATATGAGGTGGAGAAGCGCACCCTGAGTTCTGGGCTGATCAGGGCCACCATCTCGAGCAACTGGGCGAAATTGACGCTTTCTCCTGCGTGCTCAGGGCAGTCTGCAGGTGCCTTCCAGAGGTAGCTGTCCACGTTCTGGCCGAGGAGGCTGACTTCCTTGTATCCCTGCTCGAAGACCATTCTGGCTTCGTTCACGATGGTGTACGGGTCGCGACTGCGCTCGGCACCGCGGGTGTATGGCACCACGCAGTAGGAGCAGCAGTTGTTGCAGCCTCTCATTATAGATATATATGCGCTCACGCCGTTGCGGTCCATGCGCAGCGGTACTATGTCGTCGTAGGTTTCGGTGCGGGAGAGCTCCACATTGATCTGTGGGTTGCCAGGGTTTACGGCGGCTACCATCTGTGGCAGCGCCCTGTAGGAGTCCGGTCCTGCCACCAGGTCGACGATGCGTCCTTCGAGCAGTTTGTCCTTGAGCCTCTCTGCCATGCAGCCGAGTATGCCTATGATCACGCCCGGACGTTTCTTCTTTTCGAGTCTGAACACGTCGATGCGCCCGTAGACCCTCTGTTCGGCGTTTTCACGGATAGAGCAGGTGTTGGCGAGGATCAGATCCGCCTCGCCTATGTTTTCAGTTCTCTCGTATCCGACCTCAGCCAG
>JAKSJK010000014.1 GCA_024398095.1 Bacteroidales bacterium | reverse complement strand
ATTCTACGGCGTTCGCGCCGTGGCGTAACTTTTATAAAATTAACGAACTATTGATTGATATGACTCCACAAGTGAATGAGATTCGTTTTGTTCGGTGTCTTTGTTTATAGAGTGAGCCTGAACCTCGATTATAGCATCCACTATACTTCATGGCGATGCCATCGGCCCCCGAAAAGGGGTGGCACGAGCGGAGCGAGTGACGGGCGCGCCGATGTCAACTGTCTGCGAGCCCGCAGAACAGACGCTTGGGATTCTCCGACAAATATGTATATTTGCAAGTTATGATAAATTGGCGGAAAAGACTGAGCGAAAATGACCTGCTGCTGGTGCTCTCACTGGTAGTGGGCATAGCCTGCGGTCTGGCATCCGTGCTGCTGAAAATCGGCATCGAACAGATGCAGGAAGGAGCGGCGATGCTGACCGGCAAACCCGGCATGGGGATACTGAAACTCGTGCTGCCGGGAGTGGGCATGTTCCTCTCACTGCTCTTTGTCCGCTATGTCATAAAGGATAACATCGGCCACGGCGTCACGAAAGTGCTTGTGGCAGTCTCCAAGAATGAATCCCGCATCAAACCGCACAACACCTGGAGCTCCCTGGTGTCCAGCTGCGTGACCATCGGCCTTGGCGGTTCAGTTGGAGCCGAGGCCCCGATAGTCTACACCGGTGCGGCAATAGGATCGAACGTGGCCAGGATAATGGGGCTGTCCTACAAGAACATGACCATACTCGTGGGCTGCGGAGCGGCAGGTGCGGTAGCCGGCATCTTCAAGGCTCCGCTCGCAGGCGTGCTCTTCACCCTCGAGATCCTGCTGTTCAACATTTCCATGTCGTCCATACTGCCGCTGCTGCTGTCCACCATCTCGGCAACGGTTGTATCATACTTCTGCCTGGGCGACGCCACCTCCTTCGAATGCACGCTCGAGCCGTTCATAATGAGGAACATCCCGTTCTATGTCGTGCTGGCGGTAATCTGCGCCCTTACCTCCATCTACTTCACCAGAACCACCCTGTGGCTGGAAAGCAAGATGCGCAAGATAGGCAATGTCTATGTGAGATGGATCTTCGCGGCAGTCTGCCTGGGACTGCTGATCTACCTTTTCCCGCCTCTTTTCGGTGAAGGTTACGGTGTGCTGGGACAGCTGCTCAATGGCCATGAACCAGTCCTGGACGGCTCTCCGCTGGCAGATGTGTCCTCGTCAGTCTGGTTCCTGCCGGTGTTCTTTGTACTGGTACTGATCATGAAGGTCTTCTCCATGTCCTTCACCAATGCGGGTGGCGGAGTCGGCGGAACCTTCGGTCCGACCCTGTTCGTGGGCGGCATCGCGGGCTTTATCGTGGCGAGGTCCCTGAACATCTTCCTCGGGCCGGATTCAGCTCTGATTCCGGAGCAGAACTTCGTGCTGGTTGGCATGGCGGCAACCATGGCGGGTGTCATGCAGGCGCCTATGACCGCGATCTTCCTCATCGCCGAGATTTCCGGCGGCTACGACCTCCTGATCCCGCTTATCCTGACTGCGACCGTCAGCTACGGCCTTACCAGGATGTTTGAGAAATACTCCATCTACACCAAGCGAATCGCCCAGAAGGGTGAACTACTCACCCATGACAGCGACCAGGCGGTGCTTACCCTCCTGAAGACCTCCGACCTGATCGAGTCTGACTTCAAGACAGTCAGGATCGATGACACGCTCGGCCAGCTGGTTGAGGCCGTGGCAGGGTCTTCCCGCAACATTTTCCCTGTGCTGGATTCCATGAACCGCTTCCAGGGCTATGTGTCGCTCGAGGACATCCGCAAGGATATGTTCCACAGAAGCCGCTACAACACCCTCCACGTGTTCAACTTCATGAAGTCCGCCCCTGCCTATGTGATGGTGGACGAGAAGATGGACAGCGTGATGCTGAAGTTCGAGAAAACTGAGGCCTGGAGCCTTCCGGTGGTGGATGCGGACAGAACCTACATTGGTTTCGTGTCCAAGTCGAAGATCTTCTCCGCGTATAGAAACCAGTTGAAAGAAGTATCCCACGATTAAGCCATGCTTGAGATCTACATAAAAGAAACAGCCCGCAAGGTCGGCTGCAAGGACTGGCAGGTCGAGAACTGCGAGCAGATGTTCGCGGAAGGATCGACCATTCCGTTCATCAGCCGCTACCGCAAGGAGCGCACGGGCGGCCTCGACGAGGTTGCCATTGCCGAGATACGCCACTGGGTGGATGTGTTTGCGGAGATGGCAAAGCGCAAGGAAACCATACTGCAGACCATCGAAGCTGCCGGAGCTCTCTCTGACGAACTCAGAAAGAAGATTGAGAACACCGTGGACTCCCGCGAGCTGGAGGACCTGTACCTCCCGTACAGACCGAAACGCCGCACCCGTGCCACTGCCGCCAAGGAAGCAGGGCTGGAACCGCTTGCCGACCGCATGTATGCCGTAGAGTGCAACGATCCGTATTTCGAGGCTAAGAAATATTACGGAACAGGCAAGAAGGTCGCTACCGAGGACGAGGCTCTTGCCGGAGCTCGTGACATCATAGCCGAGCGCATCAGCGAGACCGCTTCCGTGCGCGAGACCATCCGTGGCATCATGAATACCCGCCGCCTGGTCTGCAAGGTGACCAAGGCCGGCAAGGAAAACCGGGACGCGCAGAAGTACCGTTCCTACTTCGACTGCAGCGAGTCCATATCCCGTATAGCCCCACACCGTCTGCTGGCCATGCTGCGTGCCGCCGACGAGGGCTTCATATCCCTGAAGATCGACGCCGACGCAGAGAAGTGCGGCAACAAGATATATTACGATTTCTGCCAGGAGAGGCGTTACCCGTCCAAGCTGCTGGGTGAACAGATCCGTATGGCGGTGGACGATTGCTACAAGCGACTGCTGGAGCCGTCCCTTACCAACGAGGTGCTCAAGGAGGCGAAGGAAAAGGCCGACATCGAGTCCATCCGCGTGTTCGGGGAGAACCTGCGTCAGCTGCTGCTCGCCGCTCCGGTGGGGCAGAAGAGGCTGATGGCCATAGACCCGGGCTTCAGGACCGGATGCAAGGTTGTGTGCCTCGACGCCCAGGGCAATCTGCTCTGCCACGAGGTGATCTATCCGCATCCTCCGGCAAACGAGAAGGTGAAAGCCATACAGCTGGTTTCCAAACTTATAGACCAGTACAAGATAGAGGTGATCGCAATCGGCGACGGCACTGCCGGCCGTGAGACCGAGGAATTCATCAAGAGAGTTCCTAAGCCTCAGGACTGCCGCGTGTTCAGCGTCAGCGAGGATGGAGCTTCCATCTATTCTGCCTCCGAAGTCGCCCGCGAGGAATTCCCTCAGTACGATGTGACCGTGCGTGGAGCAGTCAGCATCGGACGCCGTCTGATGGACCCTCTGGCAGAATTGGTGAAAATCGATCCTAAGTCGCTCGGCGTGGGCCAGTACCAGCACGATGTGGACCAGGTTCTGCTCAAGGAGAAGCTAGACAACACGGTGGAGAGCTGCGTGAACAGCGTGGGCGTGAACCTCAACACTGCGAGCCCGTACCTGCTCAGCTATGTGTCCGGAATCGGACCTTCTCTGGCGGCAAATATCGTGGATTACCGCAAGGAGAACGGAGCTTATTCGGCACGTGAGGAACTTCTGAAGGTGAAGAGGCTGGGTGCAAAGGCCTACGAGCAGTGCGCCGGCTTCCTCAGGATTCCGGGAGCGGAAAACCCTCTGGACAACTCTGCGGTGCATCCTGAGAGCTACCACATCGTGGACAGGATGGCAAAAGACCTCGGGGTGAAGACTTCAGAGCTCGTGGGCAACCAGGAACTCTGCTCGAAGATCGTGGCTGAGAAATATGTGGAGGGAGACTTCGGCCTCCCGACCATCAACGATATAATAAAGGAACTTGCAAAACCTGGCCGCGACCCTCGCGAGCAGGCCCAGGAATTCGAGTTCGCACAGGATATCCACAGCATCGATGATTTGAAGGTGGGTATGGAACTGCCGGGTATAGTGACAAACATCACTGCCTTCGGTGCGTTTGTGGACATCGGAGTCCATGACAATGGCCTCATCCACGCTTCCAACATGGGCGTGAAGGGCATGGCGGATCCATCCAAGGTGCTCAAGCTGCGCCAGCAGGTGATGGTTTCGGTGGTCAGTGTGGACCTCGACAGGAACAGGATTGGACTGAGATTGATAAAGTGACGGATCTTTTGGAACAAAAGTTCGTCGGATTTGAATCTTTTGGAACAAAAGTTCGAATCCAAAGATAATAAAAGTATGTACAAAGAACAGTACCCATCGAAGTTGCTAGAAGAGGCGGTTGACGCAATCGGTTCCCTCCCGGGAGTCGGTCGCAAGTCTGCGCTCAGGCTCGCCCTGCACCTGCTGAGGCAGCCTCAGGAGAATGTGCACCATTTCGTGGATGCCATCGCCGACCTATGCGACAATGTGAAGTACTGCAAGGTCTGCAAGATGATCAGCGACGAGGATGTGTGTCCGATCTGCAGTGATGCCAGACGTGACCACAGGACTATCTGTGTGGTGGAGAATGTGCGCGATGTGATGAGCATCGAGGCTACAGGCCAGTTCAGGGGCGTCTACCATGTGCTCGGCGGCATTATTTCCCCGATCAACGGAGTGGCTCCGTCCGACCTTACGATCTCCGACTTGGTGAAGCGACTGAAAGAGATGGAAATCAGTCCTGAGAACCCTGTGGAAGTGATTCTGGCCATCAGCGGCGATGTGGAAGGCGAGACTACCGCATTCTACATCTTCAGGCAGATTGCTCCTCTGGGCGTCACGGTAAGTTCCCTAGCCCGAGGTCTCGGCTTCGGCGACAATCTTGAATATGCGGACAGCCTCACGCTCGGCCGCTCAATTGTTAACAGACAGCCTTTCAAAGCTTAGATATGAAGAAACTTTCAATCATACTCACGTTTCTCCTCTGTTCCATTACAGTCTTTGCGGAAAATCCGCTCTGGCTCAGGAAGAACAGCATTTCCCCCGATGGCAGCAAGATAGCCTTCGGTTACAAAGGTGATATATTCGTTGTGGCGGCAGAGGGCGGGATGGCCAGGCAACTGACCTCGAATGACCAGTACGACAGCAATCCGATATGGACCGCAGATGGCAGCAAGCTTGTCTTTATGTCCACCCGTGAGGGCAATCAGGATATTTATGTCACTTCTGCTGAAGGCGGTGTGCCGACCAGGCTGACCTTCTTCAGCCTGAACGAGAATCTCGTGGGTGTGCAGCCGGATGGAACAGTGCTTTTCACTGCAGACATTACTGCCGATCCCACCTACGGCGACTTCCCGTCCAAGGGAAAACTCTTCCAGGTGAGCCTCGAGGGTGGCCGTCCGTCTACCAGACTGGCCCTGCCAGTGGGTCTGGTTTCGGTCAATGCGGCCGGGGACATGCTCTACGAGAACATCAAGGGCTATGAGGATCCATTCCGCAAGCATCACACTTCTTCGGTAACCCGTGATATCTGGCTCCGCAAGGCGGACGGAAAATTCACTAAGATGACCGACTTTGAGGGTGAGGATCGCAATCCCGTCTTTGCTTCCGACGGGGATACATTCTGGTTCCTGAGCGAGCGGGACGGAACTCTGAACATATACAGAAGCAGCATCTCCAATCCGTCCAAGTCTGAGCAGCTGAGCTATGTGAACGGATCTCCTGTCCGCTATCTCTCCGCTTCCCGCGACGGCCGTCTTTCCTACTCATGGAAGGGAGAGCTCTATACTCTCGATGGCAACGGCGCCGCCACAAAGGAAGCTTTCGGAAAGAATGCCAGGAAGGTGGATGTGCAGGTCGTGGCAGACAATGGTCAGAAAGAGGCGGTCTACACCCTTGTTTCCTCTGGAATTACCAGCGCGGCGGCCACCAATGGCGGCAAGGAACTCGCAATCGTGGTCAGGGGAGATGTCTATGTTTTCTCCGCCGATGTCAATATGTCCAGGCGCGTGACCTCCACTCCGGAGCAGGAGAGGGGAGTAAGCTTCGGCGAAGACGGCCGCAGCATCTATTATGCGTCCGAGAGAAACGGCAACTGGGGCATTTGGAGGACCAGCATAAAGAACAAGGACGAGAAATATTTCTCTTTTGCAACTGAGCTTGTGGAGGAATTGGTGACCAAGCCTGGCGAGACCTGCTTCCAGCCAGTTGTGTCGCCGGACGGCAAGAAACTGGCTTTCCTGCGCAACCGCACCGAACTGGTAGTGAAGGACTTGCCAGACGGCAAGGAGAAGTCACTTTTTAAAGATGTCAACTATTCTTACCAGGACGGCGACCTTGATTTCGCGTGGAGTCCTGACAGCAAGCATATTCTTACCGACTGGATGGCTGACGGCGGATGGAACAATTCCGATGTGGCGGTCGTTGACGTGGAGAGCGGCGAAATCATCAATCTCACCCGCAGCGGCTATTCCGACGGATCTTTCCGCTGGGCCCTCGGAGGCAAGGCTATCACCTGGACTTCCGACAAGGCCGGATACCGCAGCCACGGCAGCTGGGGCGCGGAAAAGGATGTCTACGCGATGTTCTTCAGCGGCAAGAAATACTACGAATTCACCCGAAGCGAAGAGTACGAAAAGATAGACAAGTTCTTCGCGGAGCCGGAAAAGAAGGATGCGAAGAAAGAAGAAAAGGACAGCCTGAAAGCGGAGAAGAAAGAGGCTAAGGAACCGCTTGATTTTGCAAACCGGGATGTTCGTATCGTTCGTCTGACCAAGTATTCCGCCCCGATGGGAGACCATATCCTTTCCCCTGACGGAAGCAAACTCTATTATGTGGCCCGCGGTCCGGAGGGTTCCGCCCTCTATTGCCTCGATGTCAAGAAAGGCGGCCTCAAGGTGCTGTCCAAGAGCACCGGACGCTTCATGACCAGCCCGGACGGCAAGACTGGATATGTCGTTACACGCAGCTCCCTGAGCAAGTTCGACCTGAATACCGGTACTTCCAAGTCCATCAGTTTCCGCGGCGAGTTCACCTACGATCCTGTGCTGGAGCGCAGCTACATCTTCAACCACATCTGGAAGCAGGTTTCCGAGAAGTTCTATGACCCGGAGATCCATGGCATCGACTGGGCCGGCTACCGTGACGAGTATGCGGCTTTCCTGCCTCACATCGACAACAACTACGATTTCCAGGAGATGCTCTCGGAGATGCTCGGCGAACTCAACGGTTCCCATACCGGTGCGCGTTACTATCCGTCACTCCGCTATAACTTCGGTTATCTGGGCCTGATCTATGACGAGTCATGGACCAAGGATGGCCTGAAGATAGCAGAAGTCCTTCCCGGCAGTCCTCTGGCCGACATTGACAATGAAATCAAGGCCGGCGATGTCATCACTGCCATCGACGGACAGCAGATCAAGGCTGGCGAGGACTGGCTGCCTCTCTTCCGTGCGAAGGGTGGCCGCAGGATAGCTGTAACCGTAGAGAAGAAGGGTGCCAAGCCTGTGACCTATTATATGAATGCCCTTTCTTCAGAGAAGGAACTGCTCTACAAGAGATGGGTCCGCCAGAGAGAGGAAATGGTGGAGAAGCTTTCCGGCGGCAAGGTCGGCTATGTTCATGTGAAGGGTATGAACAGCGACAGTTTCCGTGAGGTCTATAGCAAGGCTCTGGGCCGCTACCGTAGCTGCGAGGCCCTGATTGTCGACACCCGTCACAATGGCGGCGGTTGGCTCCACGACGACCTGGTCACCCTGCTCGGCGGCCGTGAATATGTCCGTTTCGAACCTCGTGGACAGTATATAGGCCATGAGCCGTTCAGCAAGTGGACGAAGCCGTCCTGCGTGCTCATGGGCGAGGATAACTATTCAGATGCTTCTGGCTTCCCTTATGCTTACAGGGCCCTCGGCCTGGGCAAGCTCATCGGAGCTCCTGTGCCGGGCACCATGACTGCCGTGTGGTGGGAGACCCAGGTGGATGAGACACTTGTCTTCGGAATTCCTCAGGTGGGCAATGTGGCAGTGAAGGAGAACCGCTACCTGGAGAACTTCCAGATAGAGCCGGACATCCTCGTTTACAATGACCCTGAGTCGGTTCTCCGCGGGGAGGACAGGCAGCTTGAGGTCGCAGTTGAGGAAATGTTGAAAGAAATCAATCAGATTAAATAGATCGCGTATGCACAAGAAAGTGGTCATAATTCCGACTTACAACGAGAAGGAAAACATAGAGAACATCGTCAGGGCGGTTTTCGCTCTCGAGGGGGACTATCACATACTGGTTATCGAAGATGGGTCGCCGGATGGGACGGCAGACATAGTGCGCCGTCTCCAGACGGAGTTTCCTGAGCGCCTCCACATGATTGAGCGCAAGGGCAAGCTCGGACTCGGTACCGCCTACCTTACCGGCTTCAAGTGGTCTCTGGAACAGGGATATGATTATATCTTCGAGATGGATGCCGACTTCTCCCACAATCCGGCCGACCTGCCGCGTCTTTACAGCGCGTGCGCCGACGAAGGTGCCGACCTCGCCATCGGCTCCCGCTACTGCAACGGCATCAGCGTCATCAACTGGCCGATAGGACGTGTAATCATGTCTTACTATGCTTCGGTATACGTGCGTACGGTGCTGGGTATGAAGGTTTTCGATACTACTGCCGGCTTCAAGTGCTATAGCCGCAGGGTGCTCGAGACCATAGATCTGGACAAGGTGCAGATGAAGGGCTACGGCTTCCAGATCGAGATGAAATATACAGCATACAAGCTTGGCTTCAAGGTGCAGGAAGTCCCGGTTATCTTCGTGGACCGCACGGCCGGTACATCAAAGATGAGTTCAAGCATTTTCGGCGAGGCTTTCTGGGGAGTTATGAAACTCAGGCTGCGTAACATACGCCCTCGCAAGAAATAAATTTTGATTTTCAGGACATAATAGATACTTTTGCGGCAAAATCCGAGGACTATGCTTTCAATCTTCTACAGAAAAGACGGTCAGGTCTATGACACCAGGGATATGGAATTCCTCAAGGAACTCCAGGTCTCCGATGTGCTCTGGATCGACATGTTCGACGTGGAGGGCGAGGAGAAGAGGGCTGTCGAGGCCTTCCTCGGAACCAGGCTCCAGACCAGGGCGCAGGCTGAGGAGATCGAGAGTTCATCACGTTTTTCCGAGACCGACACCGTGATCTTCGCGAACACCAACTTCGTGATCCCGGGCCCGGACGAGTACTCTCTCGAGACTGTGTCGTTTATCCTTACCGAAAGCGTGCTCACCACCATCCGCGAGGTGCCTCTGCGCAGTTTCGTCGAGCTTCAGCGCCGCATCGAGGCCTTCCCTAAGAACTACCCGAACGGTTATGTCGTGTTCAGCAACATCCTCGAGCAGCGTGTCGACCTCGACGCCGATATGATCGAGCTCATGAACAAGGACATCGAGCAGTACAGCAAGAAGGTGAACCTGGGTGAGGACATCAGCGAGGAGTTCCTTATCGACATCAACCAGCTGCAGGAGAATATGATGCTCGTACGCGAGAACATAGTCGACAAGCAGCGTGTGATTTCGTCAATGCTCAAGAGCGACATCTTCCCGCGCGAGCTGATGGAGAGGCTGCAGGTGTCCCTGAAGGACATCTCGTCCCTTATCAACCACACAAACTTCAGTTTCGAAAGACTTGAGTATCTGCAGAATACCGTAATGGCCATCATCAACTTGGACCAGAACAAGATCATGAAGATCTTCACCCTTGTGTCCCTGCTCCTGATGCCTCCTACCCTCGTGACCGGTTTCTTCGGAATGAACGTCTTCGGCACTGTCCTGGAGGACCATCCGTGGGTGATCTGGCCGGTTGTGGCACTGCTGCTCATCGTGCCGGTTGTGGTGATCATCTTCATCTTCAAGCGTCGCAAGATGCTGTAAATCGCTGTCAGACAAGAAGAAATATGAAAAAATCCTGCGCTTTCCGCGGGATTTTTTTGTATACACGGGGAAAAACGCTATATTTGCGCGCTTTTTAGCACAAAACATAAAGTACAACCCACTAGTTAAAATCAAAAAATTACTATGGAAGAAAACAACAACATCGCAGCAGAGGCTGTAGAGGTAAAGAAGTCTTTCCTCAACGCCTCAGTAGCTCCAGAGGCTTTTGACTGGGATGCATTCGAGAACGAGGACGTTTACGGTGCAGACAAGTCGGAGATCGAGGAGAAGTACAACCAGACCCTCTCAAAGGTTAATGAGGGTGAGGTGATCGAGGGCGTGGTAACCGCTATCAGCAAGAGAGAGGTTATCGTGAACATCGGTTACAAGAGCGAGGGTGTCATCATGGCTCCTGAGTTCCGTTACAACCCAGACCTCAAGGTGGGTGACACCGTAGAGGTACTCGTTGAGAATCCTGAGGACCGCAAGGGCCAGCTTATCCTTTCTCACAAGAAGGCACGCCAGCTCCGCTCATGGGATGAGGTCAACGCTGCATTCAACAATAACGAGATCGTGAAGGGTTATGTGAAGACCCGCACCAAGGGCGGTATGATCGTCGACGTATTCGGCATCGAGGCATTCCTCCCAGGTTCACAGATCGACATCAAGCCTATCCGTGACTACGATCAGTTCGTAGACACTACCATGGACTTCAAGATCGTCAAGATCAACCAGGAGTTCCGTAACGTTGTCGTTTCACACAAGGCACTCATCGAGGCTGAACTCGAGGCTCAGAAGAGCGAGATCATCGGCAAGCTCGAGAAGGGCCAGGTACTCGAGGGTACTGTCAAGAACATCACCTCTTACGGTGTATTCGTTGACCTCGGCGGTGTTGACGGTCTCATCCACATCACTGACCTCTCTTGGGGCCGCATCAACCATCCAGAGGAGGTTGTCGCTCTCGACCAGAAGATCAACGTTGTCATCCTCGACTTCGATGAGACCAAGAAGAGAATCGCTCTCGGTCTCAAGCAGCTCACCCAGCATCCTTGGGAGGCTCTTGACGCTAACCTCAAGGTTGGTGACAAGGTTAAGGGTAAGGTTGTCCTCATCGCTGACTATGGCGCATTCGTAGAGATCGAGCCAGGCGTAGAGGGTCTTATCCATGTTTCAGAGATGAGCTGGAGCCCACGTCTCCGCATCGCTCAGGACTTCCTCAAGGTTGGTGACGAGGTAGAGGCTCAGATCCTCACCCTCGACCGCGACGAGAAGAAGATGTCCCTCGGTATCAAGCAGCTCTCTGCTAACCCATGGGAGTCTATCAGCGAGAAGTATCCTGTCGGCAGCAAGCACACCGCTCAGGTTCGCAACATCACCAACTTCGGTGCATTTGCCGAGCTCGAGGAGGGTGTTGAGGGTCTCGTACACGTAAGCGACCTTTCTTGGAACAAGATCAAGCATCCTTCAGAGGCTATCGCTTCCGGTGACAAGATCGAGGTTGTCATCCTCGACATCGATGAGGTTAACCACAAGCTCAGCCTTGGCCACAAGCAGCTCCTTCCTAACCCATGGGATGAGATCGAGGCTAAGTTCGCTGTAGGTACCGTAGTTGAGGGCACCGTTGCATCTGTAAACGACAAGGGCGCAGTCGTAACCCTCGAGGGCGACGTTGAGGCATTCTGCTTCACCCGCGAACTCGCTAAGGAGGACGGTTCTGCAGTCGTAGCAGGCGAGAAGCTCAACTTCAAGGTTACCGACCTCAAGAAGAACACCAAGAAGATCGTTCTCAGCCACGCTAAGACCTACGTTGCCGCTGCACCTGCAGAGGAGCGCGCAGAGAAGCCGGTTTCTGAGGCAGATCTCACCAAGAAGGCTGTCAAGAAGCTCAACACCAGCATCGAGAAGACCACTCTCGGCGACCTCGATGTTCTCGCAGCTCTCAAGGATCAGCTCGCAAAGGGTGAGTAATCTCATCTGATGAACTTCACACTGAAAGTATTGGGCACGGCATCTGCCCTGCCCATTATTGACAGATATCCAAGCGCCCAGGTACTAGACGTACGCGGGCGCTTGTTTTTGATTGATGCAGGAGAAGGCGTCCAGGTGCAGATGCGCCGTGCGGGCGTCTCTTTCCTGAAGGTTGAGGCCATCTTTCTCTCTCACATCCACGGAGACCATGTCTTCGGTATCTTCGGGCTGCTTTCCACCATGGCGATGCTGGGACGTACCGGCAAATTGGAGATTTTTGCTCCTAGGGCCTTTGGACCTGTCCTGAAGTTCTTCATGAGCTATTTCGGCGAGGGACTGAACTATGAGATCGAACACCATCCGCTCTTGATGAAAGAGCCTGAAAAGGTCTATGAGTGCAAGAATCTCGAAGTGAGTGCATTCCCGCTCAACCACAAGATCGACTGTTTCGGATTTCTTTTCAGGGAAACCGAACCCCAGTTGAATGTGACCAAGTTTGAGATAGCCGCAAGAGGACTCAGCCTGGCGGAGATCGCCACTGCCAAGAGGGGAGAGGATATAATCCGTGAGGATGGCACCGTCATACCGTGCGCCGCCGTGACCTACAAGCCATACGAGCCGCGCAGTTATGCCTACTGCAGCGATACGGCTCCGTTTCCGGAACTCAGTGAATGGGTGAACGGTGTAGACCTGCTTTATCATGAGGCCACCTATCCGGAGGAAATGGCGGACAAGGCTGCGCAACGCTTCCATTCCACTGCCATCCAGGCTGCGCGTTGTGCGCTCGAATCCGGGGCAAAGAGACTGCTTATTGGCCATTATTCTTCCAAATATCCGGATTTATCCATATTTTTGGAGGAAGCTCGCACTGTATTTGCAGAAACCGAGCTTGCTAACGACCTTCAGGTCATTGATATTCCTTTGAAAAAATTATGAAACGTCTGATTCTGGTTTCCGTCCTCGCCATACTATCTATATGTATGCGCGCGCAGGACGCGTGTGAACTTTACATTGCGAAGTACAGCGCCATGGCTGTGGAGGAAATGTACCGCAGCGGCGTGCCTGCCAGCATCACCCTCGCGCAGGGTCTGCTGGAGTCCGGCATGGGTAAGTCCACTCTTGCCACCAATGCCAACAACCATTTCGGTATCAAGTGCCATAAGTGGGATGGAAACAAGGTCTATCACGACGATGACAAGCCGCAGGAGTGCTTCCGTTCGTATGACAGCGCTGAGGACTCTTTCAAGGATCATTCTGACTTCCTGCGCTACCATGACCGCTACAAGTTCCTCTTCGATCTGGAACCGACCGACTACAAAGGTTGGGCGAACGGCCTGAAGGCTGCTGGCTATGCCACAAGTCCAACATATCCCGAGAAACTTATTTCCCTCATCGAGAGATATGAGCTCTATAAGTTCGATACTGTCGGCGAGGAAGATGTGAAATCAGAGGAGGCGGCCGTTGAAGAGGCTGCAGCCGAGGTGAAGCAGGAGGAGAAGGCTGAGATTAAAACAGAACAGTCAGAGACCGGAAAATCCAGAACCGCGACCACCCGTCGCGAGCGCAAGAGCAGGTCAACCTCCAAGGCCCAGAAGCCTTCGACAGATGTTTCAGAACCGGTTTCAACCACCCGTCCGGCTAAGCCTGAGCGTCCGGAAAAACCGGAACGCCCACAGAGGGCCAGCCGCAACAGCAGTCGTCAGAGGCCTGAGTCTCCTGCACAGATGGAGCGCATGCGTCCTGCAGACGGAGAGATGTTCTCCCTGTCACGCCCAGTCTACAAGAAGAACGGCGTAGAGTGCGTGATGGCTATTGCCGGAGAGACTTATTATTCAATTGCAAAGGACTACGATCTCTTCAACAAGGAGATACTCAAGTTCAACGATGTGGCTGCGGACGCAGAACTGCTGCCTGGCCAGATCGTTTATATCCGCGCCAAGAAGACCCAGACCGAGAAGGGACTGGACAAACATATCTGCGAATCCTCCGACGAGACTCTCTGGCAGATTTCCCAGCGTTACGGCATCAAACTCTCGAGCCTGATGAAGATGAACGGCCTTAAGGGAGATGTGCAGCTGCGTGAGGACTTTGTGCTCAAACTTAGAAAGAAATAAGGTATGAAGAAGGGAGTGAAGATCGCCATCTGGTCTGTGCTGGGAGTTGCTGCACTTTTTGGTGCCGCAGCCGGGGTTCTCGGCTGGAACTGGTATGTGGACAACCGCAAGCCAAATTTCGGCCGCAACTATGTACTGTATGTCTATCCGGACACAGATCTGCGCGAGGTGGAGGATTCCATCATTGCCGGGGCGGAAGTCAAAAATGTCCGTTCCCTGCTGCGTTCCTTCAACCACGAGGGACTCAAGGGAACTGTGAAGCCCGGACGCTATGTCCTCGACACCAAGGTTTCCAGCACCTATGCCGCCAGAATGCTCAAACTTGGCTGGCAGACTCCTCAGAATCTTACTTTCTCCGGTACCATCCGCACTCGTGAAAAGGTCGTCAGGGCCATCAGCAACCAGATGATGGTGGATTCGACAACCGTTGCGGATGCCCTCCTGGATAATGAGTTCCTGGCAAATTACGGGGTGGATTCCGTCGACTTTTTTACCATCATCCTGCCGGATACCTACCAGGTCTATTGGACTGCTTCCATTGACGATATTTTCTCCCGCCTTCGCAAGGAATATGACGACTTCTGGACTCCAGAAAGGCTTGAGAAAGCCCGTCTGCAGGGTCTGACCCAGTATCAGGCTTCCGTACTGGCTTCCATCGTCCAGGGCGAGACCAGGGCGCCCCAGGAGTATCCGGTAATCGCAGGTGTGTATCTGAACCGCCTGCACAGGGGCATGAAGCTCCAGGCCGATCCGACCATTTGCTACATTTTCGGCTACACGCTCAACCGTGTGCTGAGAAAGCATCTGGAGGTTGATTCACCGTATAATACATATATGTATGCAGGCCTGCCTCCGACGCCGATCAATTCGCCGTCGAAGGATTGTATAGACGCGGTCCTGAATCCGCAGAAGCATGACTATATCTTCTTCTGTGCGAGCCCGGACTTCAACGGCACACACCGGTTCGCAGTGACCTACTCCGACCATCTTGTCAACGCCCGCGAATTCCAAACCGCCCTCACCAAGCGCCTTGCCTCCCAATCTTCTCTCCAACAGTCAACAAAAAAATGACTGTTGGGAGCAAATCTGCTCCAACAGTCACGCAATTAATGACTGTTGCGACCAAAATGGCCGCAACAGTCAATTATTTCTCAGGGATTGCTTCGAGGGTTGCCTTGATGTAGTCCCAGGTTCTTTCCACTGATGGGATGAAGAGCTTCTCGTCAGGGGAGTGAGGATACATGATGGTAGGACCGCAGCTGACCATGTCCCAGTTAGGATACTTGGCTCCGAGGATGCCGCACTCCAGACCGCCGTGGGTTGCCACGATCTTGGCAGGCTTGCCATTGAGCTTCTCGTAGGTCTCCTTCATCACCTTGAGGATGATGCTGTTGTTGTTCGGAGCCCAGCCTGAGTATCCGCCGCTGAACTTAACCTTGCAGCCTGCGAGTACGAATGCGCTCTCGATGCGGCGTGAGAGGGCCATCTTGGCACAGTCGAGGGAACTTCTCATAAGGGTGAGCACCTCGAAATGTCCGCGGTTGAGAGTAACTTTTGCGAGGTTGTTGGAGGTCTCGGTGAGGCCCTCGAGGGTGTCGCTCATTCTCTCTACGCCGTTAGGGCAGGCGAGGATTGCGCGCATGAAACGCTCGGCGGCAGCCTCTTCGGCATATTTCTTACCACCCTTTCTCTCCCTTGTGAAGCTGATTTCGATGTCAGGGTCTGCCATATAGAACTCTGCCTTGATCTCTTTGGCTGCCTTTGCAACCATCCTTGTCGCCTTTGCAACCTTGTCTGCAGGCACGTAGACATATGCCGTGGTCTCGCGTGGAATCGCATTCCTGAGGCTGCCACCCTCCATGGAGATGAGCTTTACACCAGCTTTGCTGAGAAGCGGCAGGAGCACGCGTGCGGTGAGGATGTTGGAGTTGCCCCTATAGAGGCTGATGTCCATTCCTGAATGACCTCCGCGGAGACCCTTGATGTTGAACTTGTAGAGCTTCCATCCAGTCTGAGGTGCTTTGAGATCATAGCTTGCAGTGGCGTTGGTGTCGAGACCTCCTGCGCAGCCAACACAGAGTTCACCCTCAGCCTCGCTGTCGCAGTTGATCAGGAGATCACCCTTGAGTACCTTGTTGCTCAGGAGGTTGGCACCGGTCATACCGGTCTCCTCGTCAACGGTTACAAGCAGCTCTACCGGGCCGTGCTGGAGGTCCTTGGACTCGAGCACTCCGAGTGCAAGGGCCACTCCGATGCCGTTGTCTGCACCGAGGGTGGTGCCGGTTGCCTTAACCCACTCACCGTCGATCCTGGTCTTGATAGGGTCGGTGAGGAAGTCGTGCTCCACATCTGAGTTCTTCTGGGGAACCATGTCCATATGACCCTGGAAGATCACTCCCATGCGGTTCTCGCAGCCAGGGGTTGCAGGCTTGCGGATGATGATGTTGCCAGCCTCGTCCTTGATGGTCTCAAGGCCGTGTGAGACACCCCAGTTGTAGAGGTATTCTGAAACTTTCTCCTCGTGCTTTGATGGACGCGGGATCTGAGTGAGAGCGTGGAAATTCTTCCAGACGATCTGCGGATTGAGTTCTGAAATGTTCATATCTGTTAAAAGTTTGAATTTACTGGATAGGGTAGTAGGACTCTACGCCGAGCTGGTATACAGGCACGCGGCTCTGGAGCAGCAGTTCGGATCCCCTGAAGAGTCTCAGACGGCATACGGCAGGGATTCTGATGGTAGCGAAGTTGCCTTTGGCAGGCTTTGCAGGAGCTTCGACCGCTGAGATGGCTTCCGGGGTGAGTTCCAGGATCACAGGTGTGCCGCTGATCTCGTCGGAGCCCACGAGGCCGCCCTTGTCGGATACGCGGAAGACGACGTAGTTCTGGTCTTCGCCTTTCTGAGGCACGAGTTCGTAGCGCATCTGGACGGGCTTATATTCGCTGTAGCCGGCAAAGAGGCTGAGATATTCTTTTTCCAGGCGGGTTATTTCTTCGATAGCTGCGCCCATGGCTTCGCCGCTGTAGGTGGCGTCGGTGTCACCGGTCACGATCTGGACTCTCTTCTTGCGGAGTTCGAAAATCAGGTTTGCAGTCTCTTCGGCACGCTTTTCAGGGGATTTCTCCACTACCATATTCTGCTGCACAGATACGCTCTGGCCGCCTTTTTGGCCATATAGCGTTGTCTCTGCGGAACTGAGGTTCGAGCTGACTCCCTTGTCTGAGAAGTCTGCCCTGTTCGGCGACGGAAATCTCCATACTGCAGCCTCGCCGAGGGAATTGTCTGTGAACGCCACGAGCCCCTGCGCGGTCAGGCTCAGGAATGACGACTTCGCCTTTGCGGGCACGTTGAGAGTGAACCTGCTGTCCTGGTCAGCCTCCAGATACGGGGTCATTGTGACTTTGCTGATCTGACAGTTGACCTCGTCCTCCGTACGGACCTCGATGCCGAGGTACTTGGCCGCATATTTTGCGTATGGGCCGGCGTAGAAGCTTTCCTGCACTGCCTCTACATCAAAGGTGAGAGTGGTCTTTGGCAGTGAATATACTACCGCACCTGCCGGATCCTGGGCAAGTGACGGGATGCAGAGTGCAGCCAGTGCGGCTGCGATGATAAGTCTTTTCATTAGTATATGCGGAGGTTTTTCCATCTTTTGTGGCTCCAGAGCCAGTTGTGAGGGGTTTCGCGGATGTCGGCCTCAAGGAGGCTCATGTATTTCTTCGTAATCTCGGTCGGATCGTCCTTTGAGGCATCTTCCGAGAGCTTGGTGAAGCGGATGGTGTAGTGCCCCTGACGGTCATTGACCATGGACATGTAGGCAACGGCCATGCCAAGTTTGTGGGCCATTGCGGAACTGCCTTCGAATGCCGTGGTCTCAAGGCCGAGGAATGTTCCGATTTCCACGCCATTCTTGCCCGGGTACTGGTCGTTGTTGATCAGGCAGGCGTAGGACTGTCCCTTGTGGCTGAGGAAGAAACGCAGCAGGCCGGCAGACTCGACCATTCCTTCGTAGCCCTTTACAGGAGCCTTCCTATTGGCATAGAACACATCGTCGAAGGTCTTGTTCGTCAGTTTTTTGTAGACCACGTGCAGATTGCCCTCGTGTATGGGAAAGTCTATGTTTTCTTTATAGTTATAGGTCTTGAAGCCACCGAGCAGCTCCCAGTTGCCGCAGTGGCTGTCGAAGATGGCCAGTGCCTTGCCTCCCGCCATGAGTTCTCCCAACAGCTCCGGATTCTCCATTTCTACAATGTGAGCCTTGCGTAAACGCTTGTAGGTGCTTCCTCCGAACCAGATTGCCTCGACTATCATCTCGCCCATGTGTTGGTAATAGGCTTTTGCGATCTTGTTGATCTCCTCGGATGATTTTTCCGGGAATGCCTTGGTGAGATTCGTGTATACGACCTTCTTTCTATAGTGCAGAGGACAGCGCAGCAGCCATGCGATGCCTCCGGCCCAGATGTAGTGGACCTTCAGCGGCTGCTGGCCCAGCAGCCACATCAAACCGCGGATAATGCGCGCTCCGAATGTCATTTTTTCTTTCATACCGTTGTATTGCAAATACAAATATATGAAAAATATGTCTAAATTTGAGATATGGAAAAAACACTCAAACTAATCTTTCTGACGGTTACAGCCCTCATAATGGCTGCGTGCACCGAACGCAATCCTGAAGTTGCTCCTTACGGAACCTATGCCGAAGGGTACCTCGGCTCTGTTGAACCCCAAGGCTGGATCAAGGAATTCCTGGACCGCCAGCTGGAAGGCATGACTGGCCATCGCGAGGCACTTGCGTACCCATTCAACACCGCGATGTGGATGGGGGAGACCCAGCGCAACGGCAATTACGGCAGCGACTGGTGGCGTTTCGAGCAGAGTGCCTACTTCACCGACGGTGCCATGAGGCTTGGCTACATCACCGGTGATGAACAGATGCTCGACATAGCGGAGAAATCTCTTGATTACACCCTGTCCCATGCCGACGAGAATGGGGAACTTGGAATCAATCAGGAACACTACCTCTGGCCTTTCGCCGTGTTCTTCAGAGCCATGCAGGCGACCTATGAGGCTACTGGAGACGAGAGGATAATCCCGGCGCTCCGGAAGCATTACATGAGCTATCCGGGTCGCATGGAAATAAATCACAAGCGTAACATCATGACTATCGAAGGCATGCTCTGGACCTACTGGAAAACGGGAGAAAAGGAACTTCTCGACTTCGCCTGCGAGTCCTGGGACAAGGGCGGCTTCTCTCTGGATTCCACTCTGTGTGTAAGCTCTGAACCAATTGACTGCCATGGAGTTACCTATTCTGAATACCTGAAGCTCCCGATGATGCTCTATGCCTATTCCGGCAACCCGAAGTGTCTGGAACTGGCCCGCAGCGCACATGCAAAACTGGAGAAATACCATCTTCTCGCAGACGGCCTTCCTTCATCTGCCGAGTACCTGATAGGCAACGGATCCCTGGCCGCACACGAGACCTGCGTGGGCACAGACTATCCATGGTCTCTGGGCTACTTCCTGATGACAACCGGCGAGGCCCGATGGGCAGATGACATCGAGAGAGCAACCTTCAATGCCGGCGTCGGTGCTGTCACAAAGGACTTCAAGACCTTGCAGTATTTTTCGGCTCCGAACCAGTTCATCGCGACCGGCCACTCCAATCACTGCAAGTTCAACCATGGACGCACCTGGATGGCCTATAGGCCTACCCACCAGACCGAGTGCTGTGCCGGAAACGTGCAGCGATTCATGCCGAACTATGTGGCCCGCATGTGGCTCCAGGGTACTTCTACCGATGAAATCGTGGCTGCTCTTTACGGCCCTTCGAAGATTTCCACCGAGCTCGGAAATGGCAGCAGCGTAAAGATTTCCGAAGAGACCAACTATCCTTTCGAGGATACTGTACGCTTCGTGGTTGAGGAGACTTCCAAGTTCGCCCTTAGTTTCCGTATCCCTCTCTGGTGCCATGGCAATATGACTGCCCGACTCAATGGCAAGTCGGTAAAAGTTTGCGACAACGGCAAGGGCTTCGCCACAATCAGACGCAACTGGAAGAAGGGAGATGTACTTGAACTGGCCTTTGATTTAAATACGGAGATTATCGATTTTCACAGTACCAACGCCGAAGGACTCCTGCCTCAGGGCAGCAGGGAGCAGTATCCGTTATGCAAGGCTGATTCTCTCGATGCCTACTCCTACATCACCAGGGGCCCGCTCCTGTTCTCGTACTCCATCCCTTCGGAGTGGGAGGAAGACACCGAGTACTATGAATACATCCATGGCAAGGTGCCGGGCAATCCGGACTTCAAGTGCTGGAACATCACCCCGGCAGCAGACTGGAACTACGCCCTCACCAAGTCTTCTGAGCCAGAGTTTGTTTCCACCGGGGCTGAAGGTTATCCATTTGACCCTGAATCTGTTCCGTGCTATGTGAGAGTTCCTGTCAAGTCAGTTGTCGGCTGGAAACTGGACGAAGGCATCTTCACCAGCAGGGTACCTCAGGACATTGAAACCGAAGGTGAAGAAAAGTACATCGAACTCGTCCCTTACGGAAGTACCACGCTCCGATTGACGCTATTCCCGACGAAATAGCTATATTTGCGCGGTCTAGATAGAAACAAATCAATAACTATCCGCAATGAAACATCATTCCCTGATCTCCCTTCTCCTTGCGTTTGCAATTACTTGGCCAATCCAGGCCCAGGTGGTCCCAGTGCACAGCGTGACGAGCCCGGAGGTGTCGGGATTGGGGGAATACGGCAAGGTGCCGGTGAGCCTGTACACGGGCATACCCAACATTTCGATTCCGCTTCACGAGGCGAAGTTCGGGAAGTACAGCCTCCCAATCTCTGCGGACTACCATCTGGGATCCGTCCGCCCGAATGATCCTCCAGGCTGCCTTGGTCTGGGCTGGTCCCTCGCGGCGGACTTCTCGATCTCCCGCTCGGTACGTGGGGTCTGCGACGAGACACGCTCACGCGGTGCTTCTGTGGGCAACGGCTACTACTGGCATACGGGCGACATGCACGATGTCGTGGATGATCCCACTCTTTTCGCCGGCATCACCCGCGACCACCTGAGCGGCAGTTCCGTGGATGACGACAGCTGGTACGAGCTGTCGGCCGATGAGTTCTCGTTCACGCTGCCGGGCTGCAGCGGAAACTTCTATCTCAATGAGAACGGAGGATGGACGGTGGTGTGCGACCGCGATGTCAAGGTCGAGTTCAATCCGTCGAACGGCTTTGCGGACTGCAGTGATCTGACTTCCAGGATACCCGGCATAGACCGATGGGAGGGTCGCAGGTACAAGGACTGCTTCTTCATCCGCTTTACGCTCGTTGCCGACGACGGCGTGCGCTACACCTTCGGCGGTGTCGACGCCACGGACTTCAGCATCCCGTACTACTCGCGCAGCAACGGCGAGATCGTGGCGACGGCATGGCATCTCAAGAGGATCGAGACCCCGGAGGGCTACACGGTGAGCTATGACTACCTGCACGACATCTCCGAGGAATCCATCATGGTTGACCTGCGCTATTCCCCGGGAGGGTCATCCCTCGAGGCTCCACTCGGCTTTTCGTCACCGGGCTACCTATACTCCAACAGCCAAGGCCGATCCGCTTTCACGGGTTTCCTCCTGTACAGCGTCAACCTGCGCAGCATCACGACGCCCAACGAGCGCATCTCCTTCGAATACCATCCAGACATCCACTACGGTGACATCTACGCCCACGAGAGCGGCGAGGCCCTCTACTGGGACCGTTCCGGCTCGGACGGCCTCTACCGCACCGACCGCTACTCCATGGTCCAGGAGGACCCGGCCGGGCAGTTCCGCAAGCTCTTCCCCGAGATCAGCGGCAGCACCCCCTCCGAGGTGCGCGAGAGCATCGCGGGCCATCTCCGCAGCTACTTCCTCTACCGCATCAGCATAGACAACATCCGCGGCGGACGGGACATGAGCATCTTCTTCTCCCATGTCACTGGCAACCGCAGGAAGATAGACCGCATCGCATGGCGTGCCGGGATATATCCGGTCGCACCTGACTACATCAGCGGAGGCGGTCTGATGATTCCGGTGTACCGCATCCCTGAGAATGACTCGGATGTGGACATGCCCGAGTACTCCTTCACCTACAACGGCGGTTCCATGCCGAGGAATTTTGTCTTCCCCCGCACTGACAGGTGGGGTTTCTACAACGGCACCGAGTGGCACCCTGCCGAGAATTGGCCGGGGCCTGGGAATTCCCCGATCAGTGTCCCGGCCTCAAAGTATGAGACCCTGAAGTCCGTGACCTGGCCGACCGGCGGCCGCAGCGAGTACGAATACGAGAACCACGACTTCTCCCGCTCCGTCCTCATCCCCGGACTCGCGCCTGTCGACACGATGGGAATGGCCGGAGGCCTGCGCATCCGGCAGATCAGCAACTACGACAGGCTGGACAGCCTTGTGACCAGTACACGCTACCACTATCGCGAATCCATGGGCTCGTCCCGCTCCTCCGGAATAGCCGGGCCGGTCATCCCTTATCTGGTCAGATACAGAATGCAATCTCCTGCAGGTGACAATCTCCTTTTGTCCATGACGGGAGAGGGTGGGTTCCCTCCGCCAGTCACCAGGATGAACACTCCGCCGGTCTCCTATTCCTGCGTCCTGGAGGAGCGAATCGACGCGGACGGCCGTTCTGCCGGCTGCACGGTCTACCATTACAGCAACTACGGCACCGACATCTTCGGCGACTGCCACGATGACGCTCCTGCCGTACGCAGCGCCAACATCACTGCAAGCGGCATGGGACTCCCATATACGAGCCGATCCCTGGAGCGCGGCCAGCTCCTCCGCAAGGATTTCTTCTCCTCGGACGGTTCGCTGGTGCGCCGCGAGGACACCCGCTACGCCCTTGTGAACGCGGACTCCCTGCTGACAGCCACCCAGCGCTACCTGACGGTGTGCGCAGATCCGGCCAACCATGTGCATGCCGACATCGGCTGGCTCACCGATACCTTGACCGGCAGTTACTTGCCGGTGTCCACCGAGACGACGCAATACGACGGCCAGACGCCGCTGACCACACGTGAGGAGACGGACTACAATGCCTCATTCCTGCCGGTGGAGAAGCGGTCATACCTGTCCGACAGCCGCGTCAGGGTGCAGCACATGCGCTATGCCGTGGAAGACCCAGCCTACGCATGGCTGCAGTCCGCCCACATCCTCAATCTTCCCGTCAGCACCACCACGACGCTTGACGGCCAGTCCTCCACCATATCCCAGCATCTCGCGAACGCCCGCTCGGATGGCCGTGCGCTGCCGTATCCGGAAAGCATCCAGCAGTCCACATCTGAGCATCCTGAACCGTGGACGGTGTACGAGGCGCTGTCCGCCGACATCTGGGGCAATCCGACTGAGATCGTGGAGCAGGGCCGTCACAGCGTGCTCCTCTGGGGTCGCGACGGTCAGGTGCTCTCCGCCCGCATCGACGGCATGACCTATGACGGATATGCGGCTCTCCAGCAGCCTTCAGTGCAGAGCAACCCGCCGGTGGACACATACCTGCCCCCGGACCTGTACGACGATCTCGTCCTGCCGGACGGGGTGATGGCCTCTAGATACTTCTACGACGGGAACCTCCAGCTGACCGCGCAGATGAGCCCCGACCGCTTCATGATGCAGTACGGCTACGACGCCCTGGGGCGTCTCAGGGAAAGCTGGTTCGAGCAGGCACGCCCGAACGGGACAAGCGCCCACAGGACGGTCAGCCGGTATGACTACCATCTCCACAACGGGCTTGCCAACGATGACGTGCAGGCCACGGAGGGTTGGATCGACCTGTCTTCGGCATCCGATCCGATAATCCCGGAGCCATCCTCGTACACCCTCACCAGAGGACACGCCACGGAGATTCCGCTCTCGTGGAACCGCCAGGGAGGAAATTCCGCCGCCGCATATGCGGCACAGTTCGTCACGGACGACGAGATGACCGTGGGATTCCGCATCCCTCGGTTCATATGCGACCGGGATGTCCTCGAATCAGCTCTTTCGTATGACATGATGCTCCACGCAAACCTCTGGAAGGGAGATGAGAACGGAAGGGAACTCTTCTGCCGCCTGCCTTTCCAGGTGGATCTGACCACGATGGAATGCCGCCTTGCGGACGGACGGGACAGCATTGTGCTCACGCTTCCTCCCGACAGGTATGTGCTGGAGTACAGGGGATTGTACCTGGGCGCTCTGCCGGATGAGGATGCTGATCAGGATCCAGTGCCTGCGGTTTCCCCTACCTCCTCGAATGAACACATGGGGAACAGCACCGCAGTGTTCCGCCTGGAGTGCCTGCCGCTGCTTCCGGAAAGGCCTGCCGTGCAGCTGTCCAGCTGGAACAGCATCACAGAGGAGGTGAGCCGTGACGGCAGCATCGGGGATGTCATGCGCACGAAGTCCTACAAGGATGACTTCGGCCGTGACTATGCGAGGCATTCCATCGGCGCGAGCCCGGACGGCGGCACGCTCATCACCCTGCAGGAGTACGATGCATGGGGACGTCCGTCCCGCAGCTGGCTCCCGGCGGTGTCATCCGCAGAGGGTTACCATTCAGGCGCGACACAGCTGCGCAGCTGGTCGGTGCAGTCCAACGGCGACGCGTCCCCGTATTCCGTCACCACTTACGAGCAGTCCCCGCTGGACAGGGTCCTCGGGACCTGTGGACCGGGAGAGGACTGGCATTCGCACGGCAAGTCCGTGAGGACATCCTATCTCACCAACGAGACTACGGAACCGGAACTGTCATGTCTGGATCTGTCGGTGTCCTTTGACGGGAGTGGCTGCACACTCACCAGCTCCGGGGTCTTTGCCTCTGGCAGCCTCTCGGTCGTGATGACGGAGGACGAGGACGGAAACACAGCCTATGAGTTCACCGACCGGCTCGGCAGGAAGCTGCTCGCCCGCAAGATTCTGGCGGACGGCTCCGGAAACATACGCCTGCACGACACCTATTATATCTATGACGGCATGGACCGTCTCGTGGCCGTGCTGCCTCCGGCCCTGTCCGAGAAACTGACGCAGTCCCAGGCCACCCAGGCTGACATCGACCGCTACGCCTATCTCTACCGCTACGACGGCCGCGGCCGCCAGTGCATGAAGAAACTCCCGGGTGCGCAGTGGCGCCACTCCGTGTATGACGGTGCGGACAGGATTGTCTTCGAGCAGGACGGCAACCGCCGGCAGGAAGGCCGCGCGGTCTGCCATCTGTACGACATCCACGGCAGGGAGTGCGTGAGGCTGAGCGTGCGCAGGACACTGTCGGCCGGGCAGATGTGCGAGGGGATTCCGTTTGTGCGCCATGTCGGTGCGAACGGACAGTTCGGAGGTTATGGCTTCGAGGGAGACACCCTGCTGCTGGAGGATGCTCAGATTCTCTCGCTAAGCTACTATGACAGCTATGGCTTCATGAACGGCCCTGCGACCGGCCTGCCTTCCGACGCCGCACAGGACAGCAGCGTCAATCCCGCTCCGACCGGTCTGCAGACGGGATCCTGGACAGCCCTGATCGAGGAGGGCCATGTCACGGGGGAGGGCGTCTGGACGGGCATGTGGTACGACCGCCGCGGACGCATGATCCACAGTCGCAGCGCGTGGCCGCAGGGCGGACTGCAGACGGAGGACGTCGCCTACGACTTCCTCGGCAGCCCGGTGGAAAAGCATCTGACACAGCGCCACCACAGCGGCGCTGACACCGTGAGCGAGGACCTCCTGTACACCTACGACAATCAGGAGCGTCTGCTCACTGTTTCCCACTCATTGAACGGGGCTCCGTATGTGCAGCTCCAGTCGAACACCTACGACGCACTGGGGCGCCTGTCCGCCACCTCGCACGGGACCTCCGCCTCGCTGACGGAACAGCGCAGCTACAATGTGCGCTCGCAACCTACGTCAATCAGTTCGGGACTCTTCACGGAGCATCTCTACTACAATGCCGCCAGGGCTGCCTCATCGGTCCCGCGCTACAACGGAAACATCTCCTCCATGACCTGGAAGGCCTCCGGGGACAGCTGGATGAGGATCTATGACTTCGGGTACGACGGGCTGGACCGGCTGACCGCGGCTAGGTACCTCAACGAGAACATCGCCCTGTGCTGCGACAATTACAGCGCGGAGTTCGCCTACGACATCCAGGGCAACGTGACATCCGTTTCCCGAAGATCGATGTCCGGAAGGAACAGTGTCCTCCTTGACAATCTGCAGCTCACCTACGACGGCAACAGGCTCGTGAGCGTGGAAGATTCCGCCACCTCGTCCCAGGGTAAAGCGATGGGCTTCCGGGACATGGCGCACGAGGAATGCGAGTACGGCTACGATGCCAACGGAAACACCGTCCGGGATCTCAACCGCGGAGTCGGCTCCGTCTGCTACGATGTGACAGACCATCCGTCGGTCATCCTGGCCGACAGCGTACGCGTGGGATACGGCTACCTCGCGTCTGGCATCAAGACTAGGGCCTCCGTCTCATCTCCTCGCGACAGCATCGTAACCGAATACCGAGGCAACCACGTATGGAGGAACGGACGCCTGTCCTACATCCTCTTCGACGGAGGCTACATGGACTGCGAGGCCTCAGGGACACCTTACGTCTTCTACCTGAGGGACCACCTGGGCAACAACCGCGTGGCGGCACTCTCCACCGGCGAGGTCCTGCAGGTTAACAACTACTACCCGTTCGGACTGAACTTCGCCACTAACGAGCAGAGCTCCACCCGCCAGCCGGGACGTCCGGTCCTCATGTCCGACGATCCGTTTGATGGCACGATCGGCGGAGCCATAGACATTCCTCTGGATCCGGGCGAGGACATAATCCTTGTGATACCTCGCGAGGACCAGCCGTGGCGCTTCGGCGGAAAGGAGCTCCTGAGTGCCTCCTCCCTCGACCTCTACGACTTCGAGGCCCGCCTCTACGATCCCGCCCTCGGCCGCTTCCTCCAGCCCGACCCTATGGCCGAGAAATACTACGACGTGAGTCCGTATGGATACTGCCATAATGTTCCTATTATGAATGTTGATCCAACAGGTACGGTAGACTGGAATACCGTAGGATCTGGGGTATTAGCTATTGCGGGGGGTGTTTGTACTTTTTCATTTTGCCTTGGAGCAAATCTTGAGAGTGGGGGGATTGCCTCTGCTTTGCTTGTTCCTTTTGCCATAGAAGGGTTAGGAAGCATTGGATTAGGAACGTCCTATGTCATAAGTGGCATACTCTCAACTCCCGCAGAAAACGACCAATCCTCTAACCTAATCATGTCTCCTTCAAACGGATTGGCTAAGTCGGTTGCACAGATCATGAATATTGATTCTGCCCCACTGGAAGGGGCTACTGGCTTTATGGTTGGTATACTTTCCTGTATTAATGGACATCCAATTTTTACTGCCATAAGTATGTCAACAACTGTTCTGCCGATTATTTTTGACTCAAATGAAGAAAACAATTCTGGAGGCACAATGACAGGAAAGACAAAAAATGATAGTTGCTGTGATGTCCCTGATTTACTTGACCAATATCAAATGTTATTTTTGTACCACGAATCTAAACAAAGATGAGTAAGAAAAAGAAGATAGTATACACTGTTATCATTGTTATTATGCTTACCGCCTGCGTGATTGCTGCATGCTTTAATCCAGATTTTAGAACACTTACAGCTATGGCAGGTTGTGGGTGCGGAACGCTTTTGGATAAATGGTGGTCCAAATAGCAGGACTAGTAAACAAAGCGATTATTCCATATGAAATCATCACACCCGACACTCCGTAAGGGCAGAATTATACTATGTTGCGCAGTTGGACTGCTTTGTCCATAGGAAGTATTCGATAGCATATGAAGATATTGGGGCAACATTTTCTTCAGATAAGAAGTATATCTATATCAATGACAAAACAAAATCTTTCCCTTTGCCCAAGCATATTCGAGTTTGCACATCGCAGTGGATAGTAGAGAGCTAACAGTCTCACGACGTTTCTATCAACTAACGGAAGTGGAGGTCTCCATCAATGGTTACAAAGAATATTTCTATCCCATCGATAATAGACTTGAAGAGAGTCAAAGCCCGGACGAAACTGACGGAAATCCTGTATATCTTCTTCGGAATCCACATTGCGAACGTGGTGCAACTGGCAGACAGGATAGAGAATAGAGCGCAGTTGGCGGTTGCCTGAAACGAAAAATGTGCACACGAAAGTGCATTCTCGGGAGAACTACGCCCATGATGATGGAAACAGAAAAAATCCGGCCGAAACGACCAGAATGAGATATAAAAAAGTAAATTTGATGAGCCCGACGCATAAAACGGATGGGACCAGTCGCTGCTTCGCTCAAAATGAAAACATTAAACGACAATCCCTAATTAGAAGAATCCAAAACTATCCACGTCGGGAGAATTATTGAAACATGAAAACCATTAAACTCAGTTTGATTCTTTGTCTTGTGACCGTATTGTTAACCTCATGCCGTGTACTATATGATAGTGATTTCATAAGCTATTATTCTGTTAGCGATAGGTATCCGGAAGGGTATATTATTGTTGAGCAGGAGAGTGGTGTCTTAATTTTCCCAGCTTCAACTGTTCGCGACTATTTCTTCGCTTACTATCAAGATGACTTTGCCAGCCTTGATGAATATCTGCTATGCCTCTTAAATAATCCTAATGCCTTTGATTTTGCTAAGCATATTTATTCTCCAAGTAGTTCGACCAATATAAAGAGAACCATCAGCAGAAAGAAACTCTCAAGAAAGGGACTATGTCTCCTGGAGGAAACAGAATATGGATACATGGCAAAACTGGGGCTGACAAAAGAACAGTATTTGACAATTCTGAAAAAATGTTTGATCTGGGATATGTAATTGACATAGGTGATTGCCCTATCTGCTACCTATTCTACACGCGAGATAACTGTGGTCCTGCTTTGCGGTATGAGGAGGAGCTCTCTGAACCTTAAATCGCGCCTCTGGCAGATGGCCGAGCGGAGCATATTCCTATGCTTCGCGAAGCGAGGCCGCTGCCAGGGCGCGTAGATCCAATGTATTGATTTCCCGACGAAATAGCTATCTTTGCGCGCGGTAATTCTGAAGATGGGAAAAATCGGCGGCATAAAAGAATCATTGCTGGAGCGTCTGCGCTCCGGTGGGCAGCTTAGCGGATGGGACCAGGTGCGACTGGTCTTCACACTCAGTCTGCCTGCCATTCTTGCGCAGGTATGTACCATCATGATGCAATATATCGATGCCTCCATGGTCGGCCATCTCGGTGCCGGCCCGAGTGCGTCCATCGGCCTGGTTTCAACTACGACCTGGATCTTCGGAGGCTTCTGCATGGCCACAGGCAGCGGATTCAGCGTGCAGGTAGCTCATCTGGTCGGGGCTGAACAATACGACAAAGCCCGTGCGGTCCTACGTCAGGCCCTTTTCAGCGTTCTGATTTTCAGCGTATTCATGTCCGTGCTGGGTGTAGCGATTTCCCAGCCCCTGCCGCACTGGCTGGGAGGCGAAGAAGCCATATGTGCAGACGCTACGGGCTATTTCCTGATCTACTCAGCCTTCATTCCCTTCATGCAGATGTCCTTCACCTCGGCTGCCATGCTGCAGGCCACGGGCGACATGAAGATTCCGGCGATACTCGAAGTGCTGATGTGCGTCATGGACGTGGTATTCAACTATGTATTCATCTACAGGATGGATATGGGCGTGCGTGGCGCTGCCCTCGGAACCGCGCTGGCTGAGATGATCACCGGAGTGGCTATGCTGGGACATCTTGTCGTGAAGTCACCGGAACTCAACCTGCTTCAGGATCGCGGCAGCTTCATTCCGAAGAAAGAAACCCTCAAAACCGCACTCGGAATCAGCTCTCCGATGTGGCTACAGAACATAATCATCCGCGGTGCACACATATGCAGTACCGTGATCGTGGCTCCACTGGGCATGGTTTCCATCGCTGCCAACGCATTTGCGATAACTGCCGAAAGCTTTTGCTACATGCCTGCCTACGGCATGGAGGAATCGGCGACGGCCCTGGTCGGCCAGAGCATAGGAGCCCGCAGAAAGGATCTTGCCAGACGCTTTGCCCTGATTGCCACCGGCATGGGTGCGGCCCTCGTAACTGTGCTTGCCGTACTCATGTATATATTCGCCCCACAGATGATGGAAATCCTCTCGAAGGATCCCGACGTGGTGGCTCTGGGCGCCCGTTGCCTCAGGATCGAGGCCTTTGCAGACACTCTCTACGCTGTGTCGATGGTGGCCTACGGCGCGTGCGTCGGTGCAGGGGACACGCTGGTGCCGAGCATATATAACTTTACCAGCATGTGGGTGGTCAGAATCGGCCTTGCACTCATACTGGTGCCTTATTTCGGCCTTGTAGGCTATTGGATCGCGATGTGCGTCGAACTGAATTTCAGAGGCTTGATTTTCCTCTGGAGAATACTCGGCCGGCGCTGGTTGAGGAAAGACCTTGTAAATATTTAGTACTATGGAAAAATATAAAGACATAGAAGTGGGCGGCGAGCGTCCGTTCTACCACATCGACGGACTCGATCTCGAGAACGTCACCATCCACACCGGCGAGTCTTCTGTAAAGGAATGCCGCGACGTTGAGTGCC
Source organism: Bacteroidales bacterium (assembly GCA_024398095.1). Classification (GTDB taxonomy): domain Bacteria; phylum Bacteroidota; class Bacteroidia; order Bacteroidales; family UBA932; genus Cryptobacteroides. Next base: position 10,052 of record JAKSJK010000014.1, on the reverse strand, counting down.
GCAAGTGCACCTTTGATGGCAAGTATGTGCTCTGGTGCTGCGACAATTTCAAGGTCAGGGATTCACTCTTCCTGCCGGGTTCCCGCTCTTCGCTCTGGCACAGTACCGGTGCGGATCTGGAGAACTGCCAGGTGGACGCTCCGAAGATGTTCCGCGAGTCCGAGGGCATCAGGCTCCACAAGGATGTGTTCAGCGACGCGAAGGAGACTCTCTGGAGCTGCGGCAACATTGAAATCGACGACGTGGAGTTTCACAATGCCGATTACATCTTCATGTGGTGCCACGATGTGAAGGCCCGCAACCTGCGCATATTCGGAAACTATTCCTTCCAGCATGCGAAGAATGTAGAAATCTGGGACTCTGACCTGCAGAGCAAGGACGCGCTCTGGGAGGCGGAGAACGTGACCGTATATAATTCGTTCATCAACGGAGAATATCTCGCATGGCACTCGAAGAATGTGCGTCTGGTGAACTGCCGTATCGGCGGCACCCAGCCTTTGTGCTATGCAGAGGGCCTCGTGTTGGAGAACTGTACCTTCGAGCCGGACGCGGACCTCGCCTTCGAATATTCCGATGTTCAGGCCACCGTGGTGAACGAGATACCATCGGTCAAGAATCCGCGTACCGGATGCATCAAGGCCGCTTCCTACGGCGAAATAATCATAGACGGGAATATGAAGGCTCCCGGCGACTGCAAGATTCTGTAATATGAAATACGAATTCGACATAGTTCCCGACCGTCGCGGCAGCGGCTGCTACAAGTGGGACGAGGCTCCCGAGGGCGTGATTCCTCTCTGGGTGGCAGACATGGACTTCAAGGCGGCTCCGTTCATCATTGAGGCCGTGCAGAGGCGTCTGGATCATGGTGTCTTCGGCTACACGAAGGTCACCGAGGACTACTATCAGACTGTCATCGACTGGTTCTGGAAGAGGCGCGGCTGGAAGATTGAGCGCAGTTCCATTCTCTATGTGCCGGGCGTGATTCCTGCCATTGCGGCCACGCTCAAGGCCTTTACCCAGCCGGGGGACAAGGTGGCGATCCACGCTTCGGCCTACAATCATTTTTATACCAGCATCCGCAATGCGAAATGTCAGCTGGTGGAGAACCATCTGGTGCGTGTGGGCGATACCTTCGAGATAGATTTCGAGGAGATGGAAAAGCAGCTCTCAGATCCTCAGGTGAAGGTTTTCCTGCTTTGCAACCCTCACAATCCGAGCGGCCGTGTCTGGACCGTGGAGGAACTGCGCAAGGTAGGGGAGATCTGCCGGAAGACAGGCACCCGCATCATTTCCGACGAGATCCACTGCGAGATCGAGATGCTGGGACACAGCTTTGTGCCGTTTGCCATGGCCTGTCCTGACGTTCCTTGCGTGACCTTCAATTCTCCTTCGAAGAACTTTAATATCGCCGGCCTGCAGATTGCCAACATCATCTGCCCTGTGCCGGAGTGGATGGCCAAGATCGACCGTGCCGTCAACGACAACGAGGTCTGCGACGTGAATCCGTTTGGCGTTGAGGCTCTCAAGGCGGCATATTCTCCGGAAGGGGAGGAGTGGCTGCGTCAGATGAACGCCTACGTCTGGGAGAACTATGTGATGCTCCGCGACCGTGTAAAGTCCGAGCTTGGCTGGACCGTCTGCGACCTGCAGGGTACCTACCTCGCATGGATGGATTGCTCACAGGCTCCGGTGGATACCGAGACAATCCAGAAGGAACTCACCGAGGTCGAGAAGGTCTGGATCAATGCGGGTGGCATGTATGGCGATTCCCGCTACATGCGCATCAACCTAGCCACCTCCCACGCCATCTTCTCCGAAGCCCTCGACCGCATGATCCGCGGCCTGAAGCGAATCTGCGCCGGGGCATAGGCGGATTGTCAAACTTTTTTCTTAAATTTGACGATTGGTGATAAAACGAAACAATTAATTCTTAATCAATATGTTCAAAGGTCAACCAAAAGGTCTTTTCGCCCTCGCCCTCGCCAATACCGGCGAGCGCTTTGGCTATTACACCATGCTGGCCATCCTTACCCTGCTCATGCAGGCTAAGTTCGGCTGGTCAGAAGCAATCGCCGGTCAGGTCTACGCAATCTTCCTCGCCGGTGTCTATTTCATGCCGCTCGTAGGCGGTATCATCGCTGACAAGATCGGCTACGGCCGTTGCGTAACCCTCGGTATCGCAGTGATGTTCCTGGGCTATCTCGGCCTTGCAATCCCAGCAGGCAACGGCGTCCTGGCAAAGTGCGTGATGATCGGAGGACTTACCCTCGTCGCTATCGGTACCGGTCTCTTCAAAGGCAACCTCCAGGTGCTCGTGGGCAATCTCTACGACGACCCTAAGTATGCAGCAAAGCGCGACTCTGCTTTCAGCCTTTTCTACATGGCCATCAATATCGGCGCCATGTTCGCTCCTGCGATGGCAAAGAAGATCACCGAGGTGATGCTCGCATCCAAGGGCTTTGTCTACGATGCTGCCTGCCAGGATCCGGCCTATCTCGATGCACTCTCAGGCGCATATGGCCTCTGCTTCGGTGTGGCTTGCGTGTCACTCGTGCTTTCTATCGCTATCTACTTTGCCTGCCGTAACTGGTTCAAGCATGCTGATGTTACCGCTACCCAAGCGAAGGCTTCCGCAGCCCCTGTTGAGGAACTCACTCCTAAGCAGACCAAGGACCGCCTTGTGGCTCTCTTCCTTGTGTTCGCAGTTGTGATTTTCTTCTGGATGGCTTTCCACCAGAACGGTTCCGCACTTACCTTCTTCGCCAAGAAGTACACCAACCTTACCGTCAGTGGCGGCATGAGAATCGGATTCAACATCTGGTCACTTGCACTCATCGCTGCATCAGTCTACACCCTCTTCGGAGCGTTCCAGTCTGATAGCAAGAAGGGCAAGGCCATCAATGCCGGCGTCACCCTCGCTCTCTGGGCAGGTGCAGGCGCACTCTTCGCAATGATGCCTAACCCGGTTCATGCGCAGCCTTCTGACTTCCAGCAGTTCAACCCATTCTTCGTGGTTGCCCTCACTCCTGTGTCCATGGCTCTCTTCGGAGCGCTTGCAAACAAGGGCAAGGAGCCTTCAGCGCCTAAGAAGATCGCTCTCGGTATGCTCGTGGCCGCTCTCGGCTTCGTGATCATCACACTTGCATCCTTCGGCCTTACTTCGCCGATGGATCTCTCTGCAGATCAGACTCAGAGCATCCTCAGCCCGGGCTGGCTCATCTCAACCTACCTCACCCTTACCTTCGCAGAGCTCCTTCTCTCACCAATGGGTATTTCCTTCGTGTCAAAGGTTGCTCCTCCTAAGTACAAGGGTATGATGATGGGCTGCTGGTTCGCAGCAACTGCAATCGGCAACTACCTCAGCTCTATCCCATCCATGCTTTGGAACAAGGTTCCTCTCATGGTTAACTGGGGCATCCTCATCGCTCTGTGCCTCATCGCTGCTTTCATCATGTTTGCTCTGATGAAGAAGATCGAGGCAGCTACGAAATAAGACTTCAAGATGTCAGAGAGCCGTTACTCGAACAGAGAAAAATACTTCGAGGAGCTAGCCTCCACATCGAGGAAACATTACCTTCCCTATGTACAGGAGTTCCTGCCTGTCGGGGAAGGTATTTCCGTTCTCGAAGTGGGTTGTGGCGAGGGGGGCAACCTGTTGCCTTTCGCCCAGGCCGGCTGCCGTGTGTGCGGTCTCGACCTGGCATCCGGAAAGATAGAGAACGCCAGGAACTTCTTTGCTGCCAGAAATGCGGTCGGAGAATTCCATAGCTGCGATTTCTTCGATTTCACTGCGTCTGAAGGCGGTTTCGACCTCATCCTCATACACGATGTAATAGAGCATATTGAACCGGACGGCAAGGAGGCTTTTGTGTCCAAGGTCCGTTCTCTGCTCAAGGACGGCGGCTATGCTTTCTGGGGCTTCCCGGACTGGTATATGCCTTACGGCGGCCATCAGCAGATCTGCCGCAGCAAACTCTCCAAACTGCCGTTTATCCACACCCTCCCGGCTTCTGTCTATGGGGGATGGCTCCGTATGCAGAAGGAGAATCCGCTGCAGGTGGAGGAACTGCTGTCAATCAAGCGTTCCAAGATGACGACAGGCCTTTTCGAACGCTTGTGCAGGCAGACTGGACTCGGGATCGTGGATCGCAGGCTGTGGCTGGTCAATCCTCATTACGAGTCCAAGTTCAATCTGCGTCCACGCAGGCTGCCAGCCTTCTTTGCGGCCATCCCGGGCCTTCGGGAGTGCATGTCGACATCCTGCCATTATATGACTGAAAAGATATGACACAGGAAGAGAAAGAAAGGCGCATCGCCACTGCACGGGAGAATTTCCGCAAGGGGTACGGCTGCTGTCAGGCGGTGGCGCTGACCTATGCAGATGTGCTCCAGATGTCAGAAACGGACATTGCCAAGGTTGCAGCCGGCTTCGGCGGCGGTTTCGCACGCATGAGGGAGGTCTGCGGCTGCGTGAGCGGCATGACCATGGTGGCAGGCGCGATAAGCCCGTCCTTAAACCCTGGTGTGCAGCCTGAGAGAAAGGCCAATTATTCCCTGGTCCAGGAGCTTGCAGCTGCCTATAAGGCCATCAACGGCTCCATTATCTGCCGTGAGATACTTACCGGCGCCGGCTGTGCTCCGACTCCGTGCGATGGGCCCGAGCCGTCTCTCAGAACCCCGGAATTCTACAAAAAACGCCCTTGCGAGGAGCTCTGCGGCATTGCTGCGGGCCTGCTGGCCGACAAAATGAAATAACCTTTTTGCCATATAAATATGAAACATTTTATTTTACAATTCTCATATTTCGTATCTCTGCTATTTTTGATGGTTTCGTGTGAAAACGAAATACGACCGTTTCGGTCAGGTGAGTCAGTGTTTTCTCTATATGCTGAAGCAGAGCAAGCATATCAGTTGTTTTATCCTGAAACAAAGTCTGAATCTCTTTTTTTTGATACGTCGGAATATATTAGGTGCGATGGTGATACAATAGGCATATCTTTCTTTTCAAAAAATCAAGATGGTTTCATTATTTTGGATAGTGAGTCAAAAATGCCGATAATTGCGAGTGATAACTCGTATATGAAATTCGCTTCTTCTCCTCTTTTTCAGGAGATTGTGGAAAATCATGGAATAGTTTCGAAATTTAATCTGGACGTCCCTGTAGAATCAACCATAATTGAAAGAACGTCTGTTGTTGATACTACAATGCCGCCTCTAATTACTACCTGTTGGCATCAACAGTATCCGTTTAATATATATGTCCCGGCAGTCGCCAATAAGAAAGCTGGTTGTACTCCAGTAGCCATTGCTCAAATAATGGCGTATTTTAGGTATCCTAGTCTTATCAGCCTGACATTCCCGGATGCTCCCAGGGATTTTCTTGAGTGTTCTTGGGACTTGCAAGCGAATCATGCATCATTCCATGATCATGATTGCATATATTGCAATAATAATGGTTTATTACTTCGAGAAATAGGTCAATTGTGCCACGCTGTTTATTCATCAGGAGGCGCTGCCGCATGGCCTCATGTTAGGTACCTGGAATGTTTAGGATATACAGGCTCTGAATCAAGTTCTTTTGACTATACGGAGATAATGGATTCTCTCTCAACTGGGTATCCAAGCATTTTATGTGGTTATGATGATAACAATAATGGACATACATGGATTGTTGATGGGTATAATACTCAGACAATAACAGAAATAACATACTTCGTGAGTAAAAAGAGTAGGCGAGAATTTTGTCGAACAATATATGTTGGAACATGCTTACATTTCAACTATGGGTGGGGAGAAGGCACAGATTATTATGCATTAACTCATCAAATGGCATATCACTCTGGCGCAGATGTTATTGATGGTGGCGTCGTCATTTCCCAGACTGTTTCATCTTTTAATTATCGGCACAATGATGTGCGCCTTCAGGTTGCAGGAATCCATCCTATATATAACTAAATATAACTAGGTATGGTATATATATACAAATTCCTATGTTTTTTCGTGTGTTTCTTATTCTGTTTGTCTTGTTCAAAAGTATCAGTTGAAGAAGCAGACGAGGTACATTTCCCTGAACTTAATGGTTTCTACAAGTTCTCATATTCTCCTTCAGGAGAAATGCTCCCTCCGTCCAATCCAGGAGGTCCATATTTTACTGTTCTGTATGTAGATTTTCATGAAAATGCTGGCTCTGGTTTCCTTTCTGTTCATTTTTTGTCGACAGGTGAACAATTTTTTTTCAAGGTGAAAGAATTTGATTGTTATATCAAGGAAGATAGTGGCAGGTTACTGACGAATCTTCTTGGTGGTCAGCGGGATTATTCGTATTTTGTGGACGGAGATGAGGTAGAATTGATCACGGAAGATAATATTCATTATCGGTTGTGGGTCGTCAGTGATTTTGCTACATTATCTGCGCTTGCAGATGCAGAGGAGAAAAGCATTCAGGAAATAGATGAGTTTATTGATAATGTTATAAATAATTAAAATTAGATGTATACAAACGAGAACGGGCTGTATGTGGCCCATGGACCGAACGGTCCGATTTCAATCTGTGGTAAGATGGCTAACCGTCACGGCCTCATTGCCGGCGCGACCGGTACCGGTAAGACCGTTACCCTCCAGGTGCTTGCCGAGACCTTCTGCCAGGCAGGTGTACCTTGTTTCATGGCCGACATGAAGGGAGACCTCAGCGGTATCAGCCAGACTGGCGCCATGAGCGGTTTCATCGAGAAGCGCTGTGCAGAGTTCGGCATCGAGAACCCTCAGTTCCAGGATTGTCCAGTTCGCTTCTTCGATGTGTTCGGAGAGCAGGGACACCCTATGCGCACCACCATTTCCAACATGGGACCTCAGCTCCTGTCCCGTCTCCTCGGCCTTAACGAGACCCAGGAAGGCGTACTTAACATTGTCTTCAGAGTCGCTGATGAGCGCGGTCTTCTCCTTCTGGATATGAAGGACCTCCGTTCCATGCTGAACTATGTGAGCCAGCATGCAGCCGAGTATACCGCCACCTACGGCAATGTGAGCGCTGCGTCTGTGGGAGCCATCCAGCGCGCACTCCTCACCCTTGAGGGCCAGGGAGCCGAGAAATTCTTCGGTGAGCCTGCCTTCGACATCTATGACCTCCTCCAGTGCGAGAGGGGCAAGGGCATCATGAATGTGCTCGCTGCAGACAAGCTGATGATGAATCCGAAACTCTATTCGACTTTCCTCCTGTGGCTGCTCTCAGACCTCTATGCGCAGCTTCCTGAGGTCGGCGACATGCCTCTGCCTAAGCTCGTGTTCTTCTTCGACGAGGCCCACACCCTCTTCGATGACACCCCTAAGGCTCTCGTGGACAAGATCGAGCAGGTCGTACGCCTCATCCGAAGCAAGGGCGTCGGCGTCTATTTCGTGACTCAGAACCCATGCGATATTCCTGACAGCATTCTCGGACAGCTCGGCAACCGTGTGCAGCACGCACTCCGCGCCTACACTCCTAAGGATCAGAAGGCTGTCCGTGCAGCTGCGGAGACCTTCCGCGCAAACCCTTCCTTCAAGACCGAAGACGCGATCCTCGAACTCGCAACAGGCGAGGCTCTCGTAAGCTTCCTGGATGAGAAGGGTGCTCCTAGCATGGTGGAACGCGCAAAGATTCTCTTCCCGCTCAGCCAGATCGGTGCCATCACCGCTCAGCAGAGGGACATGAATATCAAGCAGTCCCGTCTCTACGGCCGCTACGATAATATGATCGACAGAGAGTCTGCTTTCGAAGTGCTTCTCGCAGAATCCGAGCAGGCAGCAAAAGAGGCTGAGGCCGCAGCAGCTGCCGCAGAGGAAGAGAAGGCTGCAGCAAAGGCTGCCAAGACCGGCAAGGCTGCTCCTAAGGAGGAGTCCAAGGGTGCTCTCGGCGGACTGGGCAAGAACAAGATCTTCAAGGCTGTGGCTACCGCCATCATAGGCACCGCTGCCACCGCAGCAGGCACCGCACTTTCCAACAAGGTTACCGGCAAGCAGTCAAAGACCACAGCCAAGGACCTCGCCGGACGCGCTGTGAAGAACGGTACTTCCGCAGCCACCCGTCAGATTGCACGCAATCTCCTCGGTACCCTGCTGAAGTAGTTCCATTCTATAGATTTGGGGCTACTCGCTCTCTCCGGAGGGTGAGTAGCCCCAAATTCTTGTTTTTCCGGGCTACTCGCCCTTGTTGGACAGCGAGTAGCCTAAGATAATCGCTTGCTGGGATCTTTTTGGGGTTATAAACACACTTTTATATTAACTGTTGATAATTATATCCAAATATTACTTGTATTTTCCAAAATAGTGCTACCTTTGTGTCATGAAGATATGTTCTGACATGAAATACTTAGTCGCAGACATATTCTCCGGCATAGGAGGTTTGTGGACCGAGGCATTGTCCTTGGACTGCCTTGAGTTGTGTATAGGTACTCGTACAGAGAATCTCTCCTTGCTAGATATCGAGAATCGTTATTTCTTCGGGAGCGTCTGCCGTCCGACGATCGGAGATGCCGCCAGGGTGCTGAAATGCGATGTCGATACTGTTGTGAATGCCCTGAGGTCGGCATGCTGCATTGATTCTGTTGAAGAACTGACGGTCGAGGAAATTTCGGGGAGGTTCCTGGATGCCAAGTCCGTCCAGTTCCTTGCAAAGTATAACTATAATAAATTAAAGAAGTATTATCTCGCGTCCGTCAAGGACGTGGAGTCAATGTCCGAAGAAGAAAGGAGGACATTCGACAAATTCGTTAAGTCTTATTCATTTTCAAGTAAAAACAGGAGAGTTCAAAGGACAAACAGGAGAAAGATAGAAAGAGAGTTCCTGCGGGAATTGTTTACACCCCTCACCGCCAGTGTTATCTACGACTTGACTCAGACCGAAGCTGAGACAATTGGTGGCGTAAGGAAGAGCAGCACATACAAGTCGTTGTTCATCAATATGGCAGCAAGGTGTCGCATCAAGGCCGTTCCTCACACGAGAAGAAGGGGTGCCGGCCTGCTTGCGATGCTAATTTCCCTGCGGTATCATATCTTCTCTTCAGAGTCCGAAGACAATAATCACTGTGCTTTTTCTATCAGTAACGGTTCTTATTGTTAATCCGCTTCTGTGGCTTGCCGCAGAGGCAAACCATGGAAGAAGATATGGAATGTATTAATAAACCAAAGTTGGATTTTGCCTGGCTGGAATGCCGTGAGCAGATATCCGCAGCGTATTATGAAGACAGGCTGGACGAATGTGTCAAGATGATACTTCGCGAACTGTTAAAGGACGAAAGGGCTTTGGTCCTGATAGATTAGCTTGTTATGGATATTGGTAGCGCAATCAAGGAAATCAGAGTGCAAAAGGGCATCACTCAAAAGTCTCTTGCCCAGATGTGCGGGTTGTCGGCTAATGCGATGTGTCTCCTTGAAAAGAATGTGTCATTCCCGTCAAGGGATACAATCACCAGGATATGTTCTGCGCTGTCTATCCCAGTTTCCTACCTGCTATTCTATTCCATCACAGATGATGATGTCCCCGAGGCCAAGAGGATAGCCTTCAGGGCTCTGAAGGAGCCGATGAAGACAGTACTTGTCCCGGAGCAGTAACAAAGTTTCTCGAGCACATATCGTATAGTTCCAGCTGCAAAAGTTTACAGTTGCAGATTGTTTTATATTTATTTAAAAACCATGACATAGTGCTTTGAAGGGCACAAAAAAATGGAGCGCAAATCTTGGCGGACGCGAGCTCCATTTAAGTGCTAAAGACTTGGAAATTGCAGGGCTTAGTCGACCCTGCCGATGCGCATTAGCGGTCCAAATGTAGGTATTTGAAAATTAATCTCCAAAAATACCTTATTTCCGACGCTGTGCACATACCCGCCTGAGGTTCCCGCTAAAGGGGGACAGGGCAATCTTTATCCCGGCGAAAAGCCGGGACAGTACAAACCGTGCGTACCCAGGCCCGTTGTGGGAGGGGTATGTGCATAAACGAAAGAACCCTATGAGGAGTATTTTCTCTTCCCTCCTGTCCGCTGAAAGAGGGAGCCTCTCAAGCAAGAGGTTATGCGGCTTCA
>JAKSJK010000139.1 GCA_024398095.1 Bacteroidales bacterium | reverse complement strand
CCCTCTACGCCCTCGCACATATTGAAGATGAGATGATTGACGATCCTTCACAGAGGTCAAACTATATAAAGGTAGTGGACGAGGTGATGCTCGAGAACCCGAAGAACTGGCAGAAGTACTACAAAGGAAGCGAGAAAGAGATCGAGCTCAAGCGCGCATACAGTTACTCAGACCGCAGCCGCTACTACATGGTCGACCCGCGCATCGAGGCAGCTATGCAGAAACTCTTCGGCAACATTGAAAAAGTGGAGGTGCCCATGGGACTCCTCCACCAGTATATGCCTCTTCAGTACAAGGCTGTCCGCGACGGTCTCTTGACCATGAATCCGCGTGAACTCGTCAAGGCTGCCGTTTCATATGTCTGCGACGACTATAATTACGCCGCACAGGTACGCTAAAGCTCACTTTCCGGTTCAGTCGGGGCTTTAACCTTGTTCAGGTTGCGGGTGAGGTACATCACGATACCGAGACCCGCGAAGAGTATCAGCGAACCGGTAAGCAGCGCATAGGTCTTCATCTGCATCAGCACATAGCAGACCAGGTAGGACACCACCACGAAGGACCCCAGGATGTAGGCCGAGCCGTCTTTGAGGATGGCCCGGAAGTAGGCTGTCAGGGCGGTGACTGTCATCAGTGCGGCCAGAAGATAGGACAGCCAGAAGGCCAGGAACTCCGAGAATGACAGAAGCAGACAGTAGAAAAGTGCCAGGGAAAGGCCGACCACCAGATACTGCACGACGCTGATCTCCTTCTTGGTGACGAATTCCGCCACCAATGCGGCAAGGAAGATAAGCATGATGATAAGAAGACCATATTTCGAAGTGCGGTAAGTCTGCTGGTACTGCGAAATCGGAGATAGCATCCTGACACCGAAGGAAGTAGACTCCGGCTCTCCCCTGTTGATCTGGGACACTACCCATGAAGCGTTGAAGCCATCTTCGCGCACATCCCTCTCGAATGGCAAGAAATCGCCGCAGAAAGACGGGGTTGTACAATCGGAACTGAGTTTTACGGTGGTCAGATCGGCGACCGGCTTGAAGGAGAGTTCCGAAGAGCCGCGGAGCCTGAGCTTGAAGTCGAACGGTACGGTCGCACCGGCCACAGCCTTATCCTCCGGAATCGGGAGGTTGAAGCCGATACCGGTTTTTCCATTGGCATCAAAGCGGTATTCCTGTCCGTCCACGATGGCGACTGCATCCCCTTCTATGCCACGAAGGTCATTGAGTCCGAAACGGAAAGAGGCATTACGAAGCGCAGAAAGATTGGACGGCAGTACAAAAGAACCGCTTACATGCATCTCTGCAGTATATACCATAACGTCGTAGATGGAGCGGTGCAGCTTCCGGGTAGATGCCTCAACTTCATAATTCAATACGTCCGGATACACGGTATGGGTACGGGTGACTTCGGACTCATCGCTTTTCGAATCTTTCTCCCTGGCCTTCCAAGTGTAGACGAGAGATGGTCCTGAGAGAACCTGGCTGTTTCCCCATGTGGAATTCACATCGGAAAGAACTGCGGACATGCTGTCCTTCCTGTCATCGATTGTCTTTTTGATCAGATCCAGAGGAATGAGCATCATCAGTGCGACGAACGCTACCATTACATACTTGAACACATCGTTGTTCTTCAAGTTTTTGATTGAATTGGCCATAAGATTAAGTTTTGAGTAATTTTTACGCAAATTAAAGGAGTTAATTCCAAAATCGCAAATATTTTGCGTGCTTTTTACGCATTTATTGAAAAATTGTTCAATTCATACATCTTTTATATCTTTGTTCAGAATTAGAGAAAATGGCAAAAGTATTCATCAGCTATTCGCAGAAAGATTACTACGACGTCGACGGAGATATCATCAAAGGCAACGCCGCAGACAAGATCATGGCTACCTTGAACAGGGCCGGGATCGACTATTGGATCGACCTCGAAAGGCTGAAGGTGGGTACAGCCTACGCTGTCGACATTACCGAAAACATCCGCGACTGCGAGGTCTTCCTCTACCTGGCATCCCACAATTCGAATGAGTCGGACTGGACCCTGCGTGAGATCAGTCTGGCAAAGGAACTCGGGAAAAGGATACTGCCAGTAAGGCTGGACCACAGCGACTACTCGGACGGAGTCAGGCTTTACATGGCCCCTATCCAGTACATAGACTGGAAGAATGCGGGTGAGAAAGAGGCTCTCAACAGAATCGTGGCGAAGATCCTGGATCCGGCCGCCGACATCACCTCGGAATACGAATACGGCAAACTCCCGAAGATCACACAGCTGATTCTTTATGGTGCGATCACCTTCCTGACAGGCATATACGCAGTACTCAGCTACCAGTTCCTGCTTGTCCGCAGGCTCCAACACACGGAAAGCGACGGAGGACTGATCGGATTTGCCTGCGAATTCGGGGTTCTGCTTTCCATCTGGTATATTTTCCGGATGCTGCGCAAACGCCGCTGCCTTTTCATCCTCCCTGCAGTCACAACCCTGCTGATGGGACTTTCGGGAATACTACTTATAGACAAAGATCCGGCCGTGCTTTTCTGCGCAGGCCTGCTTGCCATCGGGTGGATAGCCCTTGCCCTTGCAGGACTGATCAGAACGCGCACACGAAAATCCTTCTACGAACAGATGAGCCATGAGATGATCATGCTCAGTCCCCGCGACCCGGAGATATTCCTCCTGATCTATCTGCTGATCAAAGCCACCATCGTCGTTGCCGGGACCGTACTTGTAAAATAAAGACACAATCATATGAACATCAGAAGAACACTCACAGTTTTGGCTGGCGCAATGCTTTCAGCCACTTCCTATTGCCAGATCATGCCGGATAACTCGGCTCAGGTATGCGCATACTGGTCAAAGGGCGACAGCATCACCTATGACTGCATTTCCACGAGGGAAAAGACTGACCGCCAAGGTGTGAAGACCATCACGGACAGTTCATCCGAGAAGCGTACACTTACCGTAATTTCGGAAGACGAGAAAAACTATGTCCTGCAGGTCAGCTACAAAGACGTGTTTTCATCCAATCTGTCACTGGCCCTCAACCTTTCCACAGAGGCCTATTCCGAGGTATGCAGCTCGGTGAAATACAATGTCGTGACTGACGAAGTCGGCACAGTACAGAGCCTGGGCGACCTCGAGCAGTCGCTTGCTGCAATGAAAACCTTGATTCCAATGGTCCTGGAAAAGGCATACGCCGGATTCGACAAGAAGACATGGAAGACGCTCGGCACGACCAAGGAGCAGATGATACAGCAGGTTACGGAATCACTCTGCACTCCGGAGGCAATCAGCAAAAGCTGCATCGCAGATGTGTCTCCTCTGCTCTACTTCCATGGTGGACGCTACGACATCGGACAGGAATACACCATTGAAGAACCTTTCAGCAACATCTTCGGAGACGGACAGGTCAACGGGGAAACCCACTTCTGGATTGACACAGAGGACAGCGATTCGACCTATCTCGTCCTCCGTACATACACCAAGATCGATAGTGAAAAGCTGATGCCTATGCTGCGCAATGCAACCATCGCCATCCTCCAGAGCACCATGGCGGGCCAGGATGTGGATGTAGAAATGATGTTCGATCAGAACGCCAAGGAAAACCACCTGGGCGCGGAGCTTGAGCAATACACTGTCACCATGGTCCACATGCCTTCCGGTTGGACAGTACAGTGGATAAGCGACCGTACGATCACTGTATTCGACGACAACGGGCAGGAGCAGACTTCAGTCCATAGCGAGGTCTGCATCAGCGAAGACTGAAAACGTCAATAATACAAACGGCTTTACATAC
>JAKSJK010000138.1 GCA_024398095.1 Bacteroidales bacterium | reverse complement strand
TTGATGTTGATGGCAGATTCGCTGTGAAACGCGATGTAGCTCAGCAGAGAGTCGGCAATCTCGTTGCGGCTGCTGCCGTTCAATGGATATAGCAGAGACTCGGAGAAGGGAAGTCGCAGCAGGGACTCGATGTCCAGCAGATGCTCTCCTGCGAAAGGTGCCAGGTCCTCAATGCTCGGGGCGAAACCCAGCTGCACGCTCAGTTCCAGCAGGAAACGCAGGTGGAAGTTGCTCCATCCCGTCTCCAGTGCATCCAGCAACAGGGTGCTCTCCAGGAACCATTCGTAGAGCCCCTCCTCCAGGCCGCCCTCCTTCACTGTCTTGAAGAGGACCTCGCAGAGGAAAAGAGTGATTGTATTCTTGTAGATGTTGCCCCTGATGCCATTCAGGGGGTATTTTGCCGTGCAGTTCTTCAGTAGCCAGAGCTTGGACTTGCTGCTTTCGACGACTTCGCCCTCCAGCACATTCATCGGCAGGAAAAGCGCCATTTGGGAACTCTTGTTCTTGCCCAGCCCCTTCACTATGAAACTGCGCCGTCCATACTCCCGGCTGAGGGCATGGACAATCAGCGAAGTCTCGGAATACTTCGTGGTGTGCAGGACTATGAGCTCCGTGCCGTTGGTCATCTACCTGTTCTTGAGCCACTCGGCCATCTTGTTCAGGGCCTGGGCGCGGTGTGAAATGCTGTTCTTCTGCTCCTCGCTTATCTCGGACATGCTGAGCCCCGGGAAGTCGTCGGTAATGAAGACCGGATCGTAGCCGAAGCCGCCGTTGCCCTTGCGCTCGTAGGCAATCGTGCCTTCGCAGGTGCCATCGAAAAAGTGGGGCTCGCCGTCCAGCATGAGTGTCACGACGCAGCGGAAGCGGGCGGTTCTCGCAGGAGCCGGCTTGCCCTCGAGCAGAGCCTTGGTGTCCAGAACCGTCAGCTCGTGCAGCAGTTTGTCAATGTTCCGGTCGAAGTCGTGGGAACCGGAACCCTCTGCCGCATCCATGCTGCCGTAGCGGGCCGAATAGATGCCGGGTGCTCCGCCGAGTGCGTCCACTTCGAGGCCGGAATCGTCACTGAAGCAGTCCACGCCGCATTTCTTCCATATATATTCCGCCTTCTGCAGCGAATTCTCCTGGAAACTGCTGCCTGTCTCGGGTATATCCTCGATTACGCCTGCGTCCGCAGAGCTGAGAAGTTCGTAATCCGGGCCGAGAATCTCGCGTGCCTCGCGCAGTTTGCCCTTGTTGCCTGTGGCGAATATTATTTTCATGGCTTGCATCGTTTTTGTAGTACCTGCAAAATTACTAAATTTGTGTCGTTATGAAAAGAATTGCGATTACTCTTGCGGCCCTCGCGCTCGCGGCGGCTTCCAGCATAAGCCTTGACGCACAGTCGAAGGCATTCAAGCTCGGTCAGTGGACCGAGATACATAATTCCATCGTCAAGGACCTGAACATGAGCTATGTGGACAGTTTGCCGGTGGACAGGATCATGCGTGCGGGCATCGACGCCATGCTCAAGGAACTCGATCCTTATACGGTCTATGTACCGGAGGAGGAGAATGAGGATTTCCAGTATCTGATCGGAAAGGTCTACGGCGGCATCGGAGCCATCATCTACAAGCCTGTTGGGGACGGAGTATATATCAATGAACCTTACGAGGGATCGCCAGCCCAGAAATATGGGCTTCGCTGCGGCGACAAGATCCTGAAAATCGACGGCGAGGATACCAAGCCTCTGACCAGCAAGGAGGCCAGCGACAAGATGAAGGGCAAGCCGGGAACTTCGGTAGTGTTTACAATCGAGAAGGCCATCAGCCACGAGGTGGTGGATGTGACCGTGGTGCGCGAGAGGATCCATCTCCCAGACATCGAGTACGCCGGCATGCTCAACGACCATGTGGGCTACATCATGCAGTCCGGATTTACTGAAAATGTGGCAGAGAGCCTCAAGAAGAGCATAATCGAGTTGAAGAACCAGGGCATGACGCATCTCGTGTATGACCTTCGCGGCAATGGCGGTGGCTTGCTCCAGGAGGCTGTGAAGATCGTGAGCCTGTTCGTGCCTAGGGGAACTGTCGTAGTGACTTCGAAGGGAATAAACAATGACCAGTCCATGTCCTACAAGACAAGCACCGAGCCTTTGGACACCGAACTGCCTCTGACCGTGCTGATCGATGGCGGCTCTGCCTCGGCATCCGAGATTGTGAGCGGCGCTCTTCAGGATTTGGATCGCGCTACCATCATGGGCAAGCGCAGCTATGGAAAGGGACTCGTGCAGTCCATCCATCCGGTGGCATACAACGGCCAGCTGAAGATTACCACCGCGAAGTATTACACTCCGTCCGGACGTTGCGTCCAGGCCCGCGAATATGGCGAGAATGGCGAGCCTAAGTTCATCCCGGATTCCCTCGCAAAGGAGTTCAAAACTGCTGGCGGCCGCATCGTGAAGGATTGCGGCGGAATCACTCCGGATGTGGAACTCGAACAGAAGAATTACAGTCGTCTGGCATATGCGATAGTACTAGGAGGCATCTGCGACAACTTCGCCCTGGAGTATGCCAAGAAGCATGCTTCGATAGCGCCTCTGGCGGATTTCCATTGCGACGATGCCATCTGGGAGGAGTTCGTAGCCTACGCCATGACCCAGAAGTTCGACTATCGCTCAGGTGCCAAGGCTTTGTTCGATTCAATGCGTAAGGAACTCGCTGAGGATGGCCTTGAGGAGTCCATGAAACCTCAGCTGGATGCTCTTGAGAAGGCTCTCCAGACCGAGAAGGAGGACTTCATCCGCATGAAGAAGGACGAGCTCGTACCTTTCATCGAGGAGGAAATTGCCATCCGCTATTATTATCAGAAAGCCGGTGTGCAGGTGCGTCTGCGCTACGACGAACAGCTCGAAGCTGCGCTTAAAAAACTCTAGCGGCTACACCAGATTCAGGAAAATCGTGATGACGGTGGTGTTGATGAGGTCGACGAACATTGCGCCGACTATCGGCACTATCACGAAGGGATTTACCGCATACTTATATTTATAACATACGGCAGACATGTTTGCCATGGCGTTCGGCGTGGCACCGAGTCCGAAGCCGCAGATGCCGCTCACCAGGACTGCAGAGTCGTAGTTGCGTCCCATCAGAGGGAAGGCGATATAGCGCACGAACAGCCAGATGAACAGTACCTGGCTCGCCAGTATCGCCAGCAGCGGCAGGGCCAGGTCTGCAAGTTCCCACAGACGCAGCGAAATCATCGCCATGCCCAGGAACAGCGACAGGGAGATGTTGCCCAGGGTGACAATCCTGTTCAGTTCTATCTTGTCGGACAGTTTCCCGGATTTCAGTTTTACTGCATCACAGACGTTCCTGACTATGACGGCCATGATCAGAGGTCCGAAGTAGGTCGGGAAGGTGATGCCGGTGAGGGCGAAAAGCTTGCTTAGGAGCGTGCCGGCGGCCACTGTGAACAGCAGCTGGTAGACGGCGCGGGTGTAGTGCTGAAAGTCGGTTTCGTTCGTGCTGATGCGCTCTGTGCGGCCCTCAGGGGAGGCATTTGTGGCCTCGAAGCTGGCCATTCCGGCGTCCACAGGGTCGTTGGACTCTTCGCAGAGATGCTTGCGGCGGATGAGTCCTTCTGCAATCGGACCGCCTATCAGCGAACCGGCGATCAGACCGAAGGTTGCGGCTGCCATGGTGATGGTCTCAGCGTTTTCCAGACCCATCTTGGCGAGTGCAGGACTGAAGCCGCCTGCGGTTCCGTGTCCTCCGCACATAGGAATGGATCCTGCTGCCAGACCCACCAGCGGGTCGAAACCCATGGCTGCGGCGAGTCCCAGAGGAATCAGGTTCTGGAAGGTTATCAGGACTATCAGCA
>JAKSJK010000137.1 GCA_024398095.1 Bacteroidales bacterium | reverse complement strand
GCAAAGGTAATGATTTGTCAAGTTTTCGCCTGTCCTAATAATTGGGATGTCTACAGATCGAATCTTATGAGACCATCGGAGGCCTGTTCCGAGAAATCACTGAACAGACTGTCGAGCTCTCAATCACCGAAAAGATATGGGGCCTCATTCAGGAGCTCGTGTCAACTATTGCCGACTTCTTCTCCACTGACTTCGATGAACTCTTGACAAACATCATAAATCAAAACAAACAACTCAAGGCCATGGCTGGCGTTGTCCAGCAACTACAAATGGCCGTTTAAATCACTTGCGAAACTTAAATTACAAATTTCCGAATATAGACGCGAGGAGAACAATAGAAAGCGACAGGCCACTCGACCATATGGTGATGTGGGCCTGCCGTAGAGTTGCCTATCCTGAGCCGTACATCCATCTGACAATCGAGTCAGGAATGACGGAAAGTTGGACTACAGGATATACTTTATTCTGAGAAGTCTTCAATCCTGCCGAGAAGGAAATCCTTCACGGCAGTCCATTCATAATACGGACCTGCTCCCAGAGCAGGAATGGCTGTCTCCCTCTCGTTGAATAGCAGTTTTACAAGCACCGGGCCCTTCCCGGAGCGGTAGAACACCAGATGAAGATTGGTTGCCATAGGCATCATATGGTCGCTGTTCCAGTTTGAGTTAGCCTTATCGGCACCCACGCACACATCGTAGCCGTCCAAACCCATAAAGGCGAAAAGTGACATCATCGCTCCATCATGTCCGAAACGGATATCTGCGGCCCTGTCGTTGCCTTCAACGGCCCTGTCCGCCTTATCTATTATATCCTTGACAAGGGAAATCTGTATGGACTGCCTCTTGTTGCCGGTAAGAGACGAGTGACAATGGTTCAGGTAAAGATGCATGTTATAGTCTTCCCAAGCCGCCTGCAACTGTTCCGGGGTGAAGTAACGGAAGATACGTTCTTCGCTTTCACCCATGCAAGGCTGGTCTGCACCATCCAGGAAAAGATTTCTCACAAACAGATGAGCATCCCCATTGAAGAAAGCCGGATCCTTGAAAATCCTCGATGCAAATCCATTGAAATCAAACGTCTCTTCAAAGTGGCTGTCGATTGCCGGCTGATTGACCGAGGTCACGTCCGACATGCCCGCAGCATTGTTGATTACATTCTGAATCTCCCCACCCATATCATAGCCGAACTTGAGATTCGGGTATGCAGCCTTGATCTGATCGTTGTAGCAGATCATGCTGAGCATGCAGCGCTGGTAGGTGCTGACAATGCAGAACACGCTGTCCCTGCCTTTGAACACTTTGGAAAAGCGCTGGGCAATACGGCTTCCCACGCCTTCCAGTTCTCTCATTCCCAGAGGTGTTATCAGACCGATGCGCCCCTCTGATTTGAGGTGGATGTCCTGCATGGTGGCATAGAGTTCCTGTCCATCGAGAGTCAGCTGACCTGCAGTTTCAGCTTCGGAAAGAACTTTGAGCACACTGGAAATCATGCCCTCGCCGTTGACATAGCGAGAACCATGACGGCCATAGTGGCTGATATAGAAAGGTTTATAGCCTGACGGAGCCTTTGTATCCACGGCACCGTCAGCACCGGGATAGACCGCATAGCAGGTAAAAACTGAATGAGTTTCTTCTCCTTGGGGTACTACAGGCGCATTTACTGAACATGAGGCCAGGGCAAATATAGCCGAGGCGAGCAGACACAGAATTCTTTTCATAGCCCCAAATTTAAGAAAAACCTCGTTTCCCGCTACTCCTTTACATATCTCAAGGCCGCAAGATCGTATTGTCCGAGATTGATTTTCTTGCCGTAGAGTGCCACCTTGGCGCCACCGAGAGTCATGCAATCCACGAATCTGTAACCCGGAACCTTGACTGAGGTGTTGAGACGGCTGCCGTTCCACTGGTTTGCCACTATGATTACCTTGGTCGCACCATCCTCGCTTACGAACGAGCGTGCGTCAACCTCCGCATTGGAGTTCTCGAAGCCGAGACAGTCCTCATAGGCGCCCAGAAGCAGACAGTCCCTGTAAGCTTCCTTGATCTTATTGGCTTCTGCCAGATATGCCTGGTATACTGGGGTGTCGGAAATGATGTCCCTGCAGCGGTAGATCTCGATATCGTTGCGCTGGCCGTCGAGCAGGGTGTAGTTCACATGGTAAGCCACATCGGAATCGTCCCTCTGTCCCCTGTCTGTAAATACCAGTTCTGGGAATGTGTAGCGGAAGAATCGGACAAAGCGATCCTGACCGTCATTCGCAGGATAGCCATGGGTGTAGTCGCAGAACTGCGCGAGAGCATCCACCGTGCCTTCTGCACCGAGGGCAAAGTCCGGATCCTTTCCGGCGTAGCGGTCGCGCAGCAACTTGAGGCACTGGGAGCGTTTGAGGATGCCGTAGGTGTCGGGTACAGGATATTCACGGGAAGTATTCCAGTTGGTACTTTCCATTTCAATATAGCCAAGCTGGTCGAAGAATACCGAATGCGCACCCAGATTGTAGGCACGGTCCTGGAGTCCGAAGAGCACCTGGTTCCATTGCGGGTCCATCATGGTCGCAACCGCAAAGGTTCTCTGGTCATATTCGCCCAGCCAGGTTCCCTTGCCGGTGAACTTGTAGCGTTCAAGAATCTCCGAACCTGTATTGTCGTGGCGAGCCACTTTCGGGCCCATACCGCTCTTGTAGAAGCGGCTTTCACGGTCGATCAGCTTGCCGTTGTAGTAAAGGATGAGATCGTTACCATTGGCCTGATACTTCTCAATGGCGTCTTTCAACGCGGCATCACCGCCCTGAGTCTCGTCCGGAGAGTAATCAGGATTGCCGTGATCCATGCCCTCAGCCCACCATCCGAAGAGGAATACAGAATTGCACCCCACTGACTTGCCAGCCTGGTCTACCTTACCGTAAAGGTCGGGATATTTGAAGAAATATTCTCCATACTGATGCTTGAAGATGACTCTCTGCCAGCTCTTGGTCTCGCGTACCCACTGCGGGGTATCGCGGTGATCCCACCACGTGTTTACCCATGTACGGTATAGTCGCGAAACCTCATGCCATGTGCCGCTGTAAGGTGCCACGACATTGGCGTCGCACTCCCAGTTTTCCCCACAGAATGCGTGTGGGTACTTGAAGAAACCAAATTCAAGGCTATCATAGCTGCCCGATTCGCCACGGTAGGCCCTCATGCCCTGCCAGGTGTCCTGGAAAGTGGCATCGTGGCTTCCGAAGTAGAGGCCCTGCGATTCCCCCACCAGGGCGAAACAATTCATGAACACCTTAGCGCCATACTTCACATCTTTCTGACGGAAGAACTGCTCCGGCTTCTTGTATGGGGAAGCAGCAGTCTTGCTGAGGACTTTCTGTGGATTGGAATAAAGTTTTCCGCCGGCCTCGGATGTAAGAAGCTTATGGTCTGCAGGCAGTTGGGCACCATGTACCAGCGGATAATGCAGTTCGCGTATCACGGTATGAGGTTCGTTGTTCACCAGTTTGGATGCAAAGCGGACCTTGTCGGATTCGAGACTGATTGTGAGCACCACATCCATTGCAATCTTTTCGCCGCGTACAGTAACGCCGCTATAGGTCAGCACAATGGTACTGTCAGTGGCCACGATTGCCGGAGCATCCTGTCCGGCACCGCTGATTTCGATTTCTTTCTCCATCGGGCAGTCGTAGTACATACGCCACAGAAGGTCTCCTGAGGCGTATTCCTGGCCGGTCGATTCATTGCGAAGCGAAACCAGGCTGCCGTCAGCACCGATGGCCACTCTGATATTGTCATTTGCAAGTGTAACTGCTCCCTCAGGAAGGTTGCAGTCAGGAGTTTCAGCGGTCTGCGTGCAGGCCAGCACGGATAACACAGCTACTGCTGTAAAAAAAGGTTTTTTCATCATTATTTCCTGATTTCCACATCCGCCCAGATTGGGAAATGGTCAGATGCGTATTTGGAATCATAG
>JAKSJK010000136.1 GCA_024398095.1 Bacteroidales bacterium | reverse complement strand
ACTGGCGCAAAGGCGGCCTGCAGCCGCGCCGCCAGGAAATAATCAAGGAGTATGGCTTCTACAACCAGCTCTACTGCGGCTGTGAATTTTCAATGAACGGAAAAGAGTAGATAATATGGAAAACATCGTTTCGGAATTTGCTATCGAGGGCAGGATTCTCGGCATCGAGCCGCTGGGCAGCGGCCTTATCAATGACACTTTCAGGGTACGTACCGACGGTGCGGATGATTATGTGCTCCAGAGGATCAATGAGGGCATTTTCAAGGATATCGAGCTGCTCCAGGACAACATAGACCGGGTGACCGCACATATACGCGGGAAGCTGGTTGCAGCCGGGACTCCGGATGTGGAGCGCCGTGTGTTGCGTTTCATTCCTGCGAAGGAGACAGGCAAGAGCTATGTCCGTGATGCGGAGGGCAAGCCGTGGCGTCTGTCCGTGCTGATCCGCGATTCCTTTACCTACGATGCGGTCACTCCGGAGTATTCCCGCCATGCAGGCCGTTCCTTCGGCGAATTCGAGTCCATGCTCGTGGACATCCCCGGCAGGCTCGGTGAGACCATTCCTGACTTCCACAACATGGAGTTGAGGCTCCGCCAGCTGCACGATGCCGTTAAGGCTGACGCTGCCGGACGCATGTCCGATCCGGAGGTCAAGGCCTTCGTGGAGGAGATGTTCGCCAATGAGGAAAAGATGACTCTGGCAGAGAGGCTCTACAGGGAAGGTAAGCTTCCGAAGCGTATCTGCCACTGCGACACCAAGGTCAACAACATGCTTTTCGATGCGGATGGAAAGGTTCTCTGTGTCATCGATCTGGATACCGTGATGCCGTCTTTCGTGTTCTCTGATTTCGGCGATTTCATGCGCACTGCCGGCAATTTCGTGGCCGAGGACGATCCGGACATCCCGAAGGTCGGTGTTAACATGGATATATTCCGTGCCTTTGCCGACGGTTACCTCGAGGGCGCTGCTTTCCTGACCGAGGTGGAGAAGGAGAATCTGCCTTTCGCTGTAGCCCTGTTCCCGTTCATGCAGGCTGTACGCTTCCTCTGCGACTATATAAACGGTGACACCTATTATAGGATTGCCTACCCGGAACACAATCTCGTGCGTACCCGCAACCAGATGGCCCTCTTCCACTCCGCTGAAAGCCATCGTGACGAAATGATGTCGTACATTAGGAAGATTTCGCCATCTTTGCAGCAATGAAAATCCTTGTCATAGTAGTTACCTACAACGGAATGAAGTGGATCGAGCGCTGTCTGTGCTCGGTTGCGATGTCCCGTGTCAAGGCAGACTGTATGGTGGTGGATAACTGTTCCACGGACGGCACCCCCGAATGGATCGAGGAGAATTTCCCGGAAGTCCGTCTGGTGCGCAGCGAACGTAACCTGGGCTTTGGCGGCGGCAACAATGTTGGCTTGCAGGTGGCTCTGGACGAGAATTATGACTATGTCTACCTCCTCAATCAGGATGCCTGGCTGCAGAGGGACACCTTCGACAAACTCCTGGAAGCATGGGATAACTCCCGTGCTGAAGGAGAGCATTTCGGCCTGCTTTCTCCTATGCAGACCACTGCCAATCCGGATAGGCTGGACGCCCGTTTCCAGTTTTATTACCGTGTCTCAAAGCCTATGACTCCCGGGGGCGTGAAGGAAATGAAATTCATCATGGCGGCCCATTGGATGATTTCCCGTGAGTGCCTGCAGGATGTCGGTGGCTTCTCTCCTGCTTTTTCGCAATATGGCGAGGACGACAACTGGCTCAACAGAGCAGTCTATCACGGCTGGCGTTACGGTGCCGTCAATACTGCCTTCGCCGTCCACGACCGCGACCAGCGTCCGAACCCGAAGGCAAGACGTATGCGACTGAAGTACATCGGCTCAGTGGTAAAACTCAGCAATCCGCGAAACTGTCTGCCGCTGAGTGTCGTCTTGGAGCCCCTTCGACTGCTCGCTATCTCAATCCGATATGCCTCCTGGGACACTCTCAAGTCTATTCCAGGCTTCCTGTCTAAACTCCCTGAGTACATCCGCCTGCGCCGCGAATCCAAGAAAAAAGGCGCCTTCCTCAAATTTTAACCACATATTCACTAACCATGAGAACCATGAGACCAATTTATCTAGTACTCACAGTTTTATTGTTAGCCCTCACTTCGTGCTCTAAGGACCTTTCATATGACAATTTCAGTTTCCGATGGAAGGATGGAGAATGCCGGGAACGGTTTAACGCACATATTTCAGAACGAGAATATCACGAATCCGTCTGTGGACATACATGGACATTCTGCAGCTGTCGACATATTCTCGCGGATGGAAAGGCTGTACAATGGCCCAGGTCTGAGTTGTTTGGATACATTGATGACAACCTGTATTATAACAAGCATCGGTTTGTCTCGTTTTTTATTACAGACGGTGTGATGGATTACGATGTTCTTGATTGGGCAAACGGTGGAGAGAGGTTGCATTTGAGTGCCGAGGTCGTCTTCAGGGATTCAAAGATTCTGCGCAAGGAGGATATGCATCCGTTACTTCAGATTCTGGATGTCCGAGACGGTAAGATGGTGTGCCTGGAACAGCATGACGAACAATGTCAGGAAGGAGTTGCTTGTGTAAGTGGGTATTTATGCGATCAGTGATTGAAGATGTGCAGACTATCTGCCACCTCAAATAGTTTGGCAATTCGCAGAAATTGATATACCTTTGTCAGACCGATTGAATGCCCAGATGGCGGAATCGGTAGACGCGTTGGTCTCAAACACCAATACCGAAAGGTGTGCCGGTTCGATCCCGGCTCTGGGTACTGAGAATCGGACAGGGGAAATTCTGGCCGATTCTTTTTTATTTAACTGAGTATGAAAAGGATTCTTCTTCCTGTTTTGGCTATTCTGGCCGTATCCTGCACTTCAAAACTGACCCCTCCGAAGACGGTGGGAGATGCGGTGAGCGTGGAAATTGTCAATCTCAGCGCCACCAAGGCTGCCGACATTTCGTTCGCAGACCAGAACCTCGCCTTTGATATGTTCCATAAGCTGGGCGACAAATGCGAGGCCAGTACTTTCATTTCGCCCCTGAGCCTCTCCCTTGCCCTTTCCATGACTGCCATGGGTGCCGAGGGTGAGACCTACGACGAAATGGCCAAGGTGCTGGGCCACGAAGGCTTCACGGTCGAGGAACTCGGCACATATTACAATCAGTTGATAAACCGTCTCTCCACTGCAGACAAGAAGGTAATCTTTGAGTCTGCCAATGCCATCTGGGTGGATAATCCGATTGTCCTGAACAAGCCGTTCGTATGTCTGACCGAGGGATATTACTGTGCTGCCGTGGCATCTGCGGACATGTCCGACCCTGCTACCGCCAGGAGTATCAACGACTGGGTCAGCAGCAAGACCCACAAGATGATTGAAAAGATTGTGGATGACACCTCGGATTGGCGTGTAGCACTTGTGAATGCCGTCTACTTCAAGTCTCCATGGAAGGAGGATTTCGATCAGATGAAGGGCTTTGAGTTCACGGATATCAATGGCAGGACTTCCCAGGTGGATGCTATGAGGGCAAGCTTCCATGGCAGCTACTCCGAGGACAGTCATTTCCGCATGGCGGAATTGCGCTATGGATCAAACGGTTCCTTCGTGATGGATGTATTGATGCCGAAGAAGGACCTCAAGAGCGATCTTCCGTATCTGAATGCGGAGTCGTGGAATGCATTGCTTAAGAGTGTTGAAGGTCGTCAGGTGCATTTCCGTATGCCGGAATTCGAGGTTTCTTACGGGGCGAATATGAGCGATGCCCTGAGGGAGCTAGGCATGGGTCGCGCTTTTTCTTCATCGGCCCAGTTCGGCAGGATGTCTGATTGGCCTCTCTGCATTGATGTGGTAATTCAGAAGGCTAAGATAATCGTTAATCACAAGGGTACGGAAGCAGCCGCAAGCACGCTGGTCGGCATGAAGGATGCGGCTTGTGCTCCGGAAGATCCTGTCGAATTCTTTGTTGACAGGCCGTTTATCTACATCCTTCGCGAGTCTCACCGCGGCGA
>JAKSJK010000135.1 GCA_024398095.1 Bacteroidales bacterium | reverse complement strand
GGCGCAGTCCTCTTGGACTGTCGTATATTTCTTCTGCTTGCTTGATGCAAATTTAAGCAAAATCATTCAAATAATCAAAAAAAAGGAACTGGCAATTCCTCCCAGAAACTGAAGACTTCTGGATTTCCTTGCCGAAATATTTATGAAAAAGATTACATCCCTGATCGTCCTCATTTTATGCTCCGCGCAGGTATTCGCCTGGGGCCGCCTCGGCCACGCCGCAATCGCAGAAATCGCGCAGAGACATCTCACGAAGGAGGCAAAGGAAAACATCATGCACTACACAGGAGGCGCCGACCTGGCATCCTTCAGCGTCTGGATGGACATTGTCGCCAAGGAAGAGCCATTCAAGACCGAGCTGGCCGGATGGCACGCCGCCATAGCGACCCCAGACTGCGAGTCACCCGTCTACATCAGGAAGGCATACCGAAACTGCCGCGACGGTGTCACCGCAATGGAGTATTTCCGGGATCTGCTGAAGGACTATGAAGAGATTGAGGATTCCGTAGTCTTTGACGCCATCAAGTGCATGGTCCACATCGTGGCAGACTTCCACTGCCCTGTCCATGTACGCTACACCGACTGCGTAAACGAGGGCAAGTACGATGTGATCTACAAGGGTCAGGCTGTCCGCTTCCATAATTTCTGGGACTCGACTCTGCTCCAGGATGCCACAGGCCTGAACTGGAAGCAGTACGGCGAATATGTCGACAGAATCGACACCTGGAAGAAGCGCAAGATCAGATCCGTTTCCAAAGGCTGGGCCCGCGAATGGTTCGAAGATGCCGCTGCGACAGTACGTCCGTATATCGATGAAGTGCATGCCGGAGACACTTTGCCTGACGACTATGTTCAAACTCACACTTCCCTGGCAGACGAACTGATTCTCAGAGCCGGCTACCAGCTGGCAGCGGCACTGAACGAGATATTCGGATAAAGCCTAATACAGGAACTCATCAAAGTCACTTGCGGGAACGAAGCTGGCTCGGACGGAAGCGCCCGACAGGCTATCTTTCAACATTTCACTCACCCTTGCTGTATCTGAAAGAAGTTCGATAAGTTCTTCTTTCGTGACGTCCAGCGTGCATTCCTCCACACGGCGGAAGGTCAGTTTCACTTTGCCGTCAATCAGCGGAGACCAATCCAGGCTTATTCTGTCCGGAGCAAGGAAACGCTCGTGACAGGATTTTATCATCGGCGAGAGCAGGTCTCGGCTCGCCTTGGCCTTGCGCAGTGCATCCTCCTCCTTCTTCTGTTCCAGAAATCTCTCGTGAATCTCGGGTTCCATAGCTGTAAAACCGTCATCGAAGTCCTTTATGCAGGCAGCCGCTTCGGCAGGCGAAACACCCGACAGGGGAACCACATTCACTTCCTTCATAAGCGGCACTGCATAGCCTTCGTCCTGGTTGGGCCTTACAACCCGGAGCTTGAAATTGTGCAATTGCAAATTGTACAGACCGTTTTTAGGGCAGACTTCCTCCTTTGAAAGTCCATATTCCTTCTTCAGCAGCAAGACAAGTTCTTCCGCCCAGGTGTTGGATACGGCAACGACGGACCTGTGCTGCATAACCATCTGATTCCACTTTTCAATCATCATCCAGGTACGGACATGGTCCTCGGTGACGTTGGGAATGGAATCGAATGGATCGAACGGGTTATGCTTTAAAAATCTACTCATACAACTTCGGAAATTTGTTCAATAAATGGCTGACGATCACTGACATAGCGCAACAGCTCCAGTTCCTCCTCAAACATCACACGGAAAGGATCTTCCACCTCCATGCCCTTCTGCAGTTCACTGATTGCCGCACTGATCGGCCGTTTCTGCATGATATACTCCTCCTGCGACAATTCACCGAGTTTGAACTTCATCTTTAGCTGGTGACTGTAAGAGGAGAGATTGCTCCACGACTTTTTGATCGGTGCGATGCGTTCCCTTTCGCTTGCCAGGAAGTTTGCCGAGAACTCCGGATACTCGGCGAACTTGCGCCGTATCACATCCAGACGGGAAGTCATTATCACCCAATCGGAATACAATCCGACCAGGATATCCTTTGCCGAATCCAGACAGAACCGGGTTGCCGATCCGTCTTCACATACAAGGGAGGGTTGCGGCCTTGGATTGAAGAAGGAGGGGCGGCGCAGCTTATTCAGGCCACTGCAACGCACTGGCACAGTCATCTGCACCGCAAGCAGCTGCCGATCGAAATTCACCGTCCCCCTCACCTTCATCCCATTGAAGTCAAAGCCGATCTCATCACCGGTATGGAAGCACTCCGGAAGGGGGATCCATTCAGCTCCGGAAAGGCTCTGGAAGATGATTTCACGCATCATCTCCTCCCGGGCCACAGACATTTTCCTAGTTTCCATTCACCATCGAATCAAAGATCGCTACAGCCTTTTCATAGGTAGGACGGTATGCGGCCAGGACGGCCTCGAAGCGGTCGTTCCACTTGTCCGGTCTGGATTTTTTCCAACTGTCCAGGAAGATATACTCCCAGACTTCAGCCCTCTCGCGGCGGTTGTCGAGGCCGGCCGTGTACATTCCGGCAAACTCAGTCTCATCGTTGTCCGTATACCACATTGTGCCGTACCTCGTCCAGAGATACTCCAGCAGGCTGGAGGCTATGGCAACCGCCTTGACCGGTTCCGGGAAGGGACTGATTCCCATAGGATAGAAATAGGACTCGGTCCCATCATACTCCACCACCGTCACATCCATCATCGAGTCCTCGCGGATGTTCAGGTTCTCATCTCTGTTCAGTTCGTCCCAGTTCGGGCAATACACAAGTCTAAGGTCAATGCTCATTGTCGTTCTATTTTTCTTACATCCATATATACGGCAACGGGCACAAAACCTAACGCGGAAAGTGTCAGATTCCGGCTAGAATTCTGTCCAGCTAAGGTTATCTACCATAGTATTCTATCTGTAATCATCCATGATCCACCGGCGTTCGAACCGCATGTGCAATCTTCACTTTCCTATTATATACGGCAGCGCTCGCACATATTTCACCTTAGGCAGAAAAAAAGTAGGATAACTTCACAGCCATCCTACCCGATCAGAAAAAATTAGAATTGAAAGTGTATTGTGTGCAGGAGATTTTATCTCCCACAACAAAGGTAGTTCAAAATAATGTCATATTATATCACTTCTTGAAAATAAAATGTCAATTATTTCGCTTTTATGAACTTTTTTCATTACTTTTGGCAAAAATTTACGAATAATATTAAGTAATGCAGATTCAAACTTTCAATTCAGATTCCCAGGAGTGCAGGGAATTTGTCGAAAAATACAGCCACGACGGTGTGTTCGAAGCAACCGGTTTTGCAATAATGGCAGTTTGCAACAGCGGAAGTCTCGAGTTCGTTACCGATGACGATGTAGTTGAGATCAAAGCCGGTACCGGCATATTCATCGGAGACTACAAGTTTCAGATCCGCAACATCAGCCACGACATGAAGGCTACCATCTGCCTCCAGACGCAGGAGAGCATGAAAGAACTGTATGACGGACAGACCCTCTACCAGTTCAACAGACTGATGTACCGCCCAAGGTTCTTCTATATGGAACCGACCAAGGCAAGGCTCTGCAGCTTTACACTTCAGAGAGCGGCAGTGGCAGCAAACGACCCTGACAGCGACTACGGCAACCAGATTGCATCCTGCTACATCAAGATCATTCTCTACAACGCTCTTGACATCAACCGCCGCCAGTCTGAAAAAGAGAACAGCTACGAGAAGAGGGAGAACATAATTTCCGACCAGTTCATCTCACTTGTCAATCGCAACCACACCACGATAAGGAAGGTAAAGGAGTACGCTGCAATGATGGGACTCACGCCTAAGTATCTGGCTGCAAACGTGTTGGCAGCAACCGGCAGGCACGCAAGCGACTGGATTGACGACTACACCATCCGCGAGATCAAGAGCAGGCTCAAGCACAGCGAGGACAGCATCCAGCAGATCGCATTCGAAATGAATTTCTCTACTCCGAGCCACCTCACCAAATTCTTCGGTGACAAGGTCGGTATGACACCGTTGACGTACCGAAAGTTGAAAACGAGGCGATAGTCAACGAAGGTTTTT
>JAKSJK010000134.1 GCA_024398095.1 Bacteroidales bacterium | reverse complement strand
TTCTTGCGGCGGATGATCTCGTCGTAGATGGCCTGAGAATATGGAGCCTTGGAGTCGATGTGGTTGAGCAGGGCCTTGGATCCGTTGTAGTAGTTGTTGTAGCAGGTGATCCACCAGTCGAGCCACTCATTCGAGTCGGTGATGTTGTCTGGAATGACGGTACGGCGGTTTACGCTGACGCTGCCGCTGTAGTTCACCACAGGACGGCCCTTCTTGGCATTCTTGGTGGTCACGAGGATAACACCGAAGGCACCGCGGGCACCGTAGACTGCTGTTGAAGACGCATCCTTGAGGACGGACACGCTGGCCACATCCTGAGGATTGACGGAAGAAAGGCTGCCCTCGACGCCGTCAATGAGCACCAGGGCAGATCCGCCGGCACCGATGGATGTGGTACCGCGGACGTTGTAGGAACCGGCATGACTCGGCTTCGAGTCGTTGAAGCTGATGTTGAGACCGGCTACCTCTCCCTGGAGGGAGCGGGTAAGGTTGGAATTGGCGCGGTTTCCGATGACTTCACTGCCGACAGCATCGACAGCACCTACGAGGTCTCTCTTCTTCATTGTGGCGTAACCTACGACCACAACATCATCAAGGACCATGTCGTCGCTTGACAGCTGGATCACATAAGGAGATGCCTCATCTCCTGAAAGAGCGATCTCTTTGTCATTGTAACCGATGTAAGACACCACGAAAGTCGCAGGGAATTCCACTCCCTTGATCTCGAAATTGCCATCCAGATCGGTAATGAAACCGGTTGTGCCGCCCTTGACGATCAGAGAAGCACCCGGAAGAGGGTCCCCGTTCTGGTCGATGACGCGGCCACTGAGAGCACGCTTTTGCGCAGAGGCAGAGAATGAAAGAGCCAGAGCAACAAACGCGACTCCCAACAAGGTAATCAGACGTTTGATTTTCATAAATATAAAAGATAGTTAGTTTTAGCAGAGCGAAGTTAAGCATTCAAAGCGACAAAACAAACAGAAAAAACCGGCAGTTGCACATTACTGCACAACTGCCGGACCCGTAATTTACCTTTTTGATAGATTGATGGAAACTTTTGCTATAATGTGATTGCCGGACTCTCCTCCATGATTTCGTACGCCTGTGCGATTATGTCGGAAGAGTACCTCTCCTGCCCGTCTTTGTCGGTGTACTTGTTGTTCTTTATCCTTCCGACGAGATGGATTGCATCCCCCTTCCGGATTGTGTTGATGTCAGGCATGTTCCTGGTCTGGTTGATGACCACGCTGTGCCAGGTGCTCTCCACCACATCGGTACCGCTGGCAGACTGATAGTAGACCTGCTTGGTGACCACGGAGACACGGGCAAACGGGGTCTGCCCCTGCGTGTAGACAGAAATGCCTCCCACGATGCCGAGGATTTCGACTTTGTTGATCTGTTCCATAAGATTTCTTTCTTGTTAATACTAATCGTCCCCACTTCTTATGAGCGCTCACAGTAGGTTGACCGCAAAGGAAAGAACAAATGCGTTCAAAAATCACAATTAAAAGAGTGCTTTTCACAAAATAAATAAAAGCAGTGCATCTTTTGTGATTTTTGAACAGAAGAGGGAGTACTTTTGCCCGTGAAAATTTCAAGTGCGAGAGAAATGAAAAAGACTGAAACCCCCGGCTATGTCAAGACAGAAACCCGATTCTGCCTGGAATGCGGCGATGAAATCTGCTACGGGCGCAGCGACCGCAAATTCTGCAGTGACAAATGCAGGTATGACTACCACAATGTTTCTGCCAGGCCATCGAAGATAAACCGAGGCAGGACCCTGGCGATCCTGGACAGGAACTACGCGATTCTGGAAGGTCTGATCAAGAAGCATGTCAGCGAGATACCACTGATCCAGATCTGCGAAATGGGTTTCAACCCGGCCCATATGACCTCGGCAGTGCTTAACCGCTCCCACCTGGAATGCGGTCTGTACGACATTCATTACCGTCAAAGCGGCTGCAAGATAAGCGGCATCACAAAACTTTCCGTATATTTGCCATGCAAGAAAATCACCAAAAGCAAGTAACTATATGCAGAAACTTAAACTGGCCGCCGGCCTCCTGATTGCCGCAGCCATCACATCATGTAACATGGAGAATCCCCTTCTGACAGAGTCAACGCTCCCATTCGGAGCCCCTCAGTTTGACAAGATCCAGACAAAGCACTACCTCCCTGCCTTCGAGCAGACCATCGCCGAGGCCAAGGCTGAGATCGACGCCATCGTGAACAACGAAGAAGCGCCGACATTCGAGAACACCATCGTGGCTCTCGATAATTCCGGACGCGCATTCGACCGCGTGGCCGGCATCTTCTACAACCTCATGGAGGCTGACACAAATGACGAGATGCAGGAGATCGCAGAGAAAATCACTCCTATGACCACCGAACTCTCAATGTATTCATCCCTCAACGAAAAGCTTTTCGAGCGCGTGAAGGCAGTGTATGAGCAGCGCGCGGAACTCGACCTTGAGCCGGACCAGGCAAAGCTTCTCGAAGACTGCTACAAGGGCTTTGCCCGCAGCGGCGCAAACCTCAGCCCCGAAGACAAGGAGACCTATAAGAAATATGCCGAAGAACTCTCCCTGGTGCAGCTCCAGTACAGCAAGAACGTACTTGACGCGACCAACGCCTACACCCTCAACCTCACAGACTCCACCGACCTGGCGGGTCTGCCTGACTTTGTGGTGGCCATGGGTGCTGCCGCCGCACAGGAGAAAGGACTCGAAGGCTGGGCATATGACCTGTCCTACCCTTCATACGGTCCGTTCATGAAGTTCAGCACACGCCGCGACCTCCGCAGGCAGATGTACCTCGCCTACAACACCAAGGCTGTGGGCGGCGAACTGGACAACAGCGAGAATGCACGCAAGATCATCGATCTCCGCATCAAGATGTCCAACCTGCTCGGCTATGAAACCTATGCCGACTTCGCCCTCGAGGACCGCATGGCCAAGAATGCACAGACCGTAAACGGCTTCCTCAAGGAGCTTCTCGACCCGTCTGTCCCGGCAGCAAAGAAGGAACTCGCAGAGATTCTCACCTATGCAAAGGCA
Organism: Bacteroidales bacterium; assembly: GCA_024398095.1. GTDB lineage: Bacteria > Bacteroidota > Bacteroidia > Bacteroidales > UBA932 > Cryptobacteroides. The sequence continues at coordinate 1,064 of JAKSJK010000134.1, read as the reverse complement.
AACGGTTTCGAAGAGAACGAACTCATGCCTTGGGACTTCAGCTTCTGGTCTGAGAAGTACAAGGATGCAACCTACTCCATCAGCGATGAGGCCCTGAAGCCATATTTCCGTCTCGAGAACTGCATCCCTGCAGTGTTCGGACTCGCAAACAGCCTCTACGGACTCAACTTCGTGGAGCGTCCTGACATCCCAGGCTACCACAAGGATGTGAAGGTCTACGAAGTGACTGACGCAGACGGCAGCCATCTTGCACTCTTCTACGCGGATTTCTTCCCTCGCGCAAGCAAGAGGGGCGGTGCGTGGATGACCGAGTTCCGCGGCCAGCGCATCGTGGACGGTATCGAGGAGCGTCCTTTCATCAGCATCGTGACCAACTTCACCAAGCCTGCCGGCGACACTCCGTCCCTCCTCACCCACGACGAGCTCACCACCTTCCTCCACGAGTTCGGACATGCCCTCCACGGCATTCTCGCCCAGGGCCGCTATGGTTCCCAGACCGGTACGAACGTATCCCGCGACTTCGTGGAGCTTCCTTCCCAGATTATGGAGAACTGGGCATTCGAGCCTGAATACCTCGACCGTTTCGCCCAGAACTACCTCACCGGCGAAAAGATTCCTCAGGAGCTTATCGACAAGATCGTTGCAGCCAAGAACTATCTCGCAGCCTACTCACAGGTCCGCCAGCTCCAGTTCGGCATCCTCGACATGGCATGGCACTCCCTTACCGAGCTCCCTGCCGAGGGTACAATCGAGTTCGAGAAGAAGGCCCTCGAGCCTTCAAAGGTAATCTACTCCGATCCTGCCTGCGCAATCAGCTGCTCTTTCGGCCACATCTTCACCGGCGGATACGCAGCAGGCTACTACTCCTACAAGTGGGCAGAGGTCCTCGAGGCTGACGCCTTCTCACTCTTCAAGGAGAAGGGCATCTTCAACACCGAGGTCGCTGCTTCATTCCGCGAGAACGTCCTCTCCAAGGGCAGCACCGACGACGAGGCCGTCCTCTACCGCAACTTCCGCGGCCACGACCCTCAGCCACGCGCCCTCCTCGAGAAGCTCGGCATCGT
>JAKSJK010000133.1 GCA_024398095.1 Bacteroidales bacterium | reverse complement strand
GCCTCAGGAACTGCAACGATGCCCTCGATCCACTTCTTGGCAGCAGCCATAGCCTCTGCATTGTTGGAAGCGATGTCAACCACACCAACGGTACCCTCTCCGTTAGGATTAGGAATCTCATCGATGTTGACGGTAGCGCCGGTCTCCTTCTGGATCTTCTGGATTGTCTCACCGCCCTTGCCGATGATAGCGCCGATGAACTCGGAAGCAACGATCATCTGCTCGATGCGTGGAACGAATGGCTTGTAATCCTCACGAGGCTCGCTGATGGTCTTCATCATCTCGCCCATGATGTGGATACGACCCTGACGTGCCTGCTCGAGAGCCTTCTCGAGAACGTCATATGAAAGGCCGTCAACCTTGATATCCATCTGGGTAGCGGTGATACCGTCCTTGGTACCGGTCACCTTGAAGTCCATATCGCCGAGGTGATCCTCGTCGCCGAGAATATCGGTAAGGATGGCGTAGCGGTCATTAGGACGCTCTGCGTCGGTGATAAGACCCATGGCAACACCTGCAACCGGCTTGGTGATCTTCACACCTGCGTCCATGAGGGCGAGGCAGCCACCGCAGACGGAAGCCATTGATGATGAGCCGTTTGACTCGAGGATATCTGAAACGATACGCACTGCGTATGGGTTCTCAGGCATGGTAGGGATAACTGGCTTGAGGGCGCGGAGTGCGAGGTTGCCGTGACCGATCTCACGACGGCCTACGCCGCGCTGTGCCTTTGCCTCACCGGTAGAGAATGGAGGGAAGTTGTAGTGGAGGACTACCTGCTGGTCGTCCTGGATGAGAACCTCGTCGGTCTCCTTCATATCCATCTTGGTACCGAGGGTAACGGTTGCGAGAGACTGGGTCTCACCGCGGGTGAAGATTGCAGAACCGTGTGCGCAAGGGAGGTAGTCAACCTCGCACCAGATAGGACGTACCTGGTTGGTTGCACGACCGTCGAGACGGACGCCCTCGTCGAGGATCATGTTCCTCATGGCTTCCTTCTCCACTGCGTGGTAGTACCTTTCGATGAGCGGCTTCTTCTCCTCGAGCTCTTCCTCCGGGAGGGTAGCCATGAACTCTTCCTTGATGGCAACGAAGCCATCCTCACGCTCGTGCTTAGGCTTTGCAGACTTTGCGTGAGCGTAGCACTTGTCGTAGCAGAACTCGTGGATAGCCTTCTCGAGGTCCTCGTCCACAACATCGTGAGGGTAGTCCCTCTTGACATCGTTGCCGAGCTCCTTGATGAGTTCCTTCTGCACGCGGCAGTGCTTCTTGATTTCCTCGTGTGCGAACTTGATTGCCTCGAGCATGTCGTGCTCTGAAACTTCCTTCATCTCACCCTCGACCATCATGATGTTCTCCTCTGTTGCGGCAACCATGAGCTCGATGTCGCTTCTCTCCATGTCGGTGAAGCTAGGGTTGATGACGAACTGTCCGTCGATGCGGCAGACGCGTACCTCGGAGATAGGACCCTCGAATGGGAGGTTTGAGGTTGCGAGTGCGCAAGATGCAGCGAGACCTGCGAGTGCGTCAGGCTGAATGTCCTTCTCTGCTGAGATGAGGGTTACATTCACGAAGGTCTCAAGGTGGTAGTCAGATGGCCAGAGAGGCCTGATAGGGCGGTCGATGAGACGTGAGATGAGGATCTCGTAGTCTGAAGACTTGCCCTCTCTCTTCATGAATCCGCCTGGGAAACGTCCTGCTGCATAGAACTTTTCCTTGTAGTCGACAGTAAGAGGCATGAAGTCAGTTCCTTCCTTAACCTCCTTTGCTGCGCAGACTGTTGCGAGAAGCATGGTGCCTCCCATCTTGACGACTGCTGAGCCGTCAGCCTGCTTTGCAAGTTTGCCGGTCTCGATTTCGATTACCCTTCCGTCAGGTAATTCGATCTTTTTGTTGATGATGTTCATTTGTTTTCTTTCAACCTGCCTCCCCCTATGGGAGTTGATTAATAATGGTTTCGTCTTATATGATCTCCCAGGGACCGCCGCAGGTTGAGTTTGTTTGCGGCCGAAGGGACTTTTTTCTTTAAAAATAGAGGGGACAAAACGCTGAGCGTTTATATCCCCTCTCGAGTTTTTTCCTACCCGCCTGGGATGTCCCAGGAGCGGTATTATCGACGGAGACCTAGCTCCTTGACAATGTTTCTGTATCTCTCGATGTCAGTCTTCTTGAGGTAATCAAGAACACTGCGTCTCTTACCTACGAGGCGAAGAAGTGAACGACGGGTAACGTTGTCCTTCTTGTTCTTCTTCACATGCTCGGTAAGGTGAGCGATACGGTAGGAAAACAAAGCAACCTGACTCTCTGCAGAACCGGTGTCCTTATTAGACTTTCCGTACTTCGCGAAAATCTCCTGCTTCTTCTCTGGCTGAAGATACTCTGCTGCCATTGTGCAAAAAGATTTTAAATTGTTTCAACTCTCGTCCACCGTGGACTAAAGCGCGGCAAAGATAGATATAAATTCCGAAAAAACAATCATTTGACACACATAATTCTCCATTTGATTTTCGTATCTTTGTCCAATAACGGAACAAATAGAACCATATATGAAAAAATTACTTCTCTGCATTGCAGCGCTGGCCCTCTCGGTGATGATGGCCGCACAGGACGAATGGACCCGTGTTGAGGTGAAAGACCTCACTCTCGTGGGCAAGGCTTTCGACACTCCAAATCCTTACCACAGGATCGACACAGTCCGCTTCAAGGGCTTTACAAAGGGCGAGAATCTCCAGTGCCGCGTGCCTGCAGGCCTGGTTGTGCTCTTCAAGACCGATGCAAAAAAGATCGGAGTCTGCGCAGGCTTTGGCGAGAGAAGCAAGGATTCCTACCGTTCATACCGCGGCTTCGACCTTTACATAAAAAAGGATGGCAAGTGGCTCTGGGCCGGTATGAATGATTTTGTCTTCGACCACCAGAACCCGGATAGGGTGATCGAGGTCGTAAAGGCCATGGACGGCACCGAGCATGAGTGCATGATGTACCTGCCTCTGTATGCTGAACTCAATTCCTGCAAGGTCTGTGTGCCTGCAGGTGCCTCTCTCGAGGCCATCGAATCGCCTTTCCACAACAGGATAGTCTTCCACGGCAGCAGCTTCACCCACGGCATCAGCTGCACCCGCGCAGGCATGAGCTACCCGATGCAGTTCATGCGCAAGACTGGTCTCCAGGTGATCCCGATGGGCTTCAGCGGCAACTGCAAGATGCAGCCTTACTTTGCCGACGTGATGGAAAACATCGACGCTGACGCATTTGTCTTCGATCCGTTCTCCAATCCTAACATCCCTATGATCCGCGAGCGTCTGCTTCCGTTCATCGACAGGATGGTAAAGGCTCATCCGGGCAAGCCGCTCATCTTCCAGAGGACCATCTACTGGGAGAGGGAGAACTTCAACACCGACTCGCAGAAGGAGTTCGGCGGACGCCGCGCCCTCTCTGACAGCCTCATGGCCATCGCGTGCAAGAAGTACAAAGATGTATATTACATCAAGCCTGACGCAGCCCTCCACAACGGTGAGTCATCTACTGCCGACGGCGTGCATCCTAACGACAATGGCTACTCTCTCTGGGAGAAATCCATCGAGAAACCAATCTTGAAGATACTCAAGAAGTACGGAATCAGGAAGTAATGGAGTCTGTAAACCGCCCGCTGCGCGACAAGGTACTTGCCTTCCTGGATGCCAATGGCATTCCCTATGAAATGAAGGAGCATCCGGCGATCTTCACGATAGAGGAGTGTCTGGAGTACTGGAAGGACCTCGACGCCACCCATTGCAAGAATCTTTTCTTCCGAAACCACAAGGGCAACCGCCACTATCTGGTGAGTATGGAGTGCCACAAGGACCTTGACATCCATGGCCTTGAGCACAAGCTGCATCAGGGCAAGCTGTCATTTGCTTCGGAGGAGAGGATGGTGCGCTGCCTGGGCCTGCACCCGGGATCGGTTTCTCCGTTCGGACTGATCAACGATATGGATCTGGCTGGCGCTGACCCGAAGGAACTCTTCGAGAACGGCCACAGAGTTAAATACTTTATAGATAAGGATTTGCAGACAGCTCCGCGTGTGAGCTTCCATCCTTGCGACAATACAGCCAGCGTGGTGCTGGAACACAGTGATTTCCTTCGCTTCCTCAGTCTCTGGGGAGGCGAGGTGGAATGGCTGGAAATCT
>JAKSJK010000132.1 GCA_024398095.1 Bacteroidales bacterium | reverse complement strand
TCCTGTTTATCTGCTTCCACAGTAGGGGCGGAATCCTTGTAGAGGAAGCGGCGGATCTTCATGGTGGCAGTCTTCTCGAATGGCTCCTTCATGACCTCGACAGAGTTGATCTGGGAAGTCTTGTTCACATTCTTGTTCACTTTGGAAAGAAGCGCTGCCTTCCAACCGTCCAGTTTTTCGTAGATCTTGTCCTCACTCTCCTTGTCCCAGTCAACGAATCCTTCGATAGGCTGCACAAGAGCCACAAGGCGGCCGTTTCTCTCCACGACAATAGACTCATTGACACCCTCGGCATTGTTGATCACATTCTCGATCTCCTCAGGATAGATATTCTCACCTGAAGGACCGAGTATCATGTTATTCTTGCGGCCTTTGATTGCAAAACGTCCTTTCTCGTCAACCACAGCAAGGTCGTTGGTCTTGAACCAGCCGTCCTCGGTGAAAACGCTCTTGGTCCTCTTCGGATCCTTGTAGTAGCCGAGCATCACGTTCGGGCCCTTGGCCACGATCTCGCCCTCGCCGGTTTCTGGGTTGATGTCGTCAAGCCTGAGCTGCACGTTATAGACAGGATAACCCAGGGAGCCGACCTTCCTCCATCTCTTCATGGAATAGGCCAGCAACGGCGAGGTCTCGGTAAGGCCATAGCCGATGGCATAAGGGAAACCGGCCTTGAGCAGGAAGTTCTCAACCTCGCTGTCCAACTTTGCTCCGCCGATGCCGAAGAAGGTCACATGTCCGCCGAAAGTAGACTTGAGTTTCATGCCGATCACCTTGCACATGAGTCCGTTCATGTGCTCGTTCATCCACCTCAGGGTACGGCTCTTCTGAATGGTCGGAAGCACACTTCCCTTGTAGATCTTCTCGATGATGAGCGGTACAGAAAGTATGGTGGTAGGCTTTACGACCTTCATGGCCTTGAGCAACAGGGCCGGTACAGGCGGTTTCTGCAGGTAATATACCGTCGCACCGCAGAACATCGGATACAGCATGCTGAGAGTCATCTCCAGAGTGTGTGCCAGAGGCAGCAGGGAGAGCCACCTGTCCTTGCCGTTACGAGGGCATGAATGGTAGCAGGTGATGACGTTGGAAGCCAGGTTCCTGTGGCTGAGCACCACGCCCTTGGCGCTTCCGGTGGTACCGGAGGTGTAGATGATGGCAGCGATGTCATCCGGGGTCGGAACCGAAGTCTTGCCGTCACAGGTAAACTGATCGTCATCAGACTTTATGACCTCGAGAGTATCCAGGTCTATGATCAGAACCATCTTTTCCTTGACCGCGTCACTGATCTTGCCAGCAAGCCTGCGGGACACGAAAAGAACCTTTGTATCGGAGTGTGAGATGATGTTGTTCACCTCGTTCTCGGAGCTATCCGGGAGGATTGGCACCACGATCCTGCCGAAGGAAACGGTGGCAAAGTAAGCGAGGGACCAGTTCGGCATGCTCTGGGAGAAGATGGCCACACGGTCACCGGCTCCGATGCCGTACTGGGTCAGCTTCTTGGAGAGGCTGTCGCACTCGAGCTTGAATTCGCCGTAGGTGTAGCCGCCTTCCTTGGTGTCGTACCACTGGGTGTACTGTTTCTTGGTGTAGGTAGAAACAGCATAATCGTATAATTTTGCGAGAGTATCGATGTATTTCTCTCTATATTTCTTCGTTCTCATATAAAATTGAAACATAAGTCCAGGCTATTTTTGCAAAGATAGACCATAAAAATATATATCAAAGGACTAAATTTCCCCAATACTATTATGAATGTCTTTTTGGCTATATTTGCAAGGAATAATTTCAAACCACATGAAAAGACTTCTTCTTATGTTAGCAGCAGTGCTGTTTCTGGCCGGCTCAGCATGTAAAGAAAACCGCATACCTCTGCCCCCTGACACCCCGACGACGAAGCCTGATCCTAAGCCGGAACCTGAGCCCGAGGAGGTTCCTGTCTATCTGAAGGTAGACGAAAAGCTTGAGATACACGCCTTGGACTTCAGCAAGAGCGAGCCTGAAGAAGGCATCTTCGAATATGTCTTCTCGGCAAACGGAGCCGACCCGTACTTCCATCTTGAAAAATTCGAGGAGGAACTCGACCCATACCATGTAGTGCTGGATTTCGAATACAAGCTGAACTCTGCCCAGGAAATGCAGATCTACTACTGCACCCCGGGCGCCAGCGAGCCTAAGTCGGTGAAGATGAACCTCAAGGCCGCCACTGCCTGGACCCGTTTCTCCTACGACATGGAGATGGATATTGAGAATTTCGGTTTCGGCAGTGCAGGACACAGACTCAGACTGGACATAGGCAACGACAAGGGAGTGAACTTCTCCCTCCGCAAGATTCACATCCGCAAGGCAACCGCTGCCGAGCAGGCAGAAAAGCAGGACAAGATTGACGGCATACTCGCCCGCAAGAGAAAAGCGGCCGACCTGAAGAAATACCTTTCCTCAAGCTTTACGGACAAGCTGACAAGCGTCACAGTCACCAAGGACAATGTTACGATAACAGGCATGGTCGGCAGCACGGACTGCTACCTCGTGGAAATCATGCCAAGCGGCGATGTGACAGACAACGCGTTCCCGTTCACAAAAGCAATCAGTGCGAAAGGCGGCTTCAATTTCGGAGAGTCCCGCTACATAACCAGAGACGGTTTCACCTACGACAGGATGCTCTCCCGCTGGGCTCTGGCAAAGTCCGTGGACGGCAAACTGCAGATCTGTTCACACGCCCGCTATGCGGATGAAGTTCCATGCAGCAGCAATCTGGCAGAAGTAAAAATGAAGACCAAGAAGGGTCTCGGCGGCTTCTTCGGCCCAGCCAACCAGATCAGCGACCTGGACGACCTGGGCATCAGCAGCGTGACCATGAACATCACCCCGTGCACCTTCTTCATGACCACCGCCAGCGGCAGCACCTATACCCACCAGTACTGCGGCAAGACCTATTATGTAAACAGATCGCAGGTAGACAACTACGACAAGCTGCTGAAGCTCTGCCAGGACAGAGGCATAGTCGTAGCTGCCATAATCCTCATCCAGAGAACGGCAACCGACTCACGTGTCGCCAAGGCAATAGTACACCCGGACTGCAACGGAGGCAATTATTCAATGCCGAACATGACCACGACGGAAGGCATCCAGACCTACGCAGCCATGCTGGACTTCCTGGCAAAGCGCTACTCCCCTGCGGACGGCACCCACGGCAGCATCCACAACTGGATCATGCACAACGAGGTGGACGCCGCCAGCACCTGGACCAACATGGGCAGCAATGTGCCTGAAATGATCGTAACCAACGAATATCTGAAATCCATGAGGATGTGCTACAACATCGCCCGCCAGTACTACCCTCACGCAAAAGTGCTAGCCTCCTTCACCCACACCTGGACCCAGTACGACAATTCCGACGGCTACACCACCAAGTCCATGCTCACCGACCTCGTGGACTTCTCTGCCGCCGAGGGAGATTTCGAATGGGGCGTGGCTGCGCACCCATACCCTCAGAGCCTGCTGGAGCCTCGTCTCTGGGAGAAGGACACCAAGGCTACCTACTCGATGGAAAGCGGCTTCGTGACCTTCAAGAACCTCGAGGTGCTGGACAAGTGGATCAGGACTCCGAAGAACATGTACAAGGGCAGCATCAAGCGCGCACTCTGGCTCTCCGAGAACGGTACCAACGCCAAGAGTTACGGCGAATCAGACCTCGCCGACCAGGCTGCAGGAGCCGCCTGGGCTCTCAAGAAAGTCTATAAGCTAAGCGGCATCGACGGCATCCAGTGGCACAACTGGTGGGATCACCCAGACGAGGTTGCCCAGGGCCTGAGAATAGGCCTCCGCGACCAGAACCAGAAGGTCAAGCCGGTATGGTATGTCTACCAGGCCGCCGGCACAGAAAAAGAGGCACAGGTCTTCGACCCGTACCTCTCCAGAATCGGGATTACGTCCTGGGACGAGATTCACAAGACAATCAACTAAAGTACTCTAGTAATACACCGGGGCTGTACCTGTAAACAACTCCTTGAGCAGGATATCACAAATACTGAGACTGCTATATGTATATAGACCAGTCTCAGGCCTTTCCAATCGCGAAAAAGTGTCTGAGCCGTAGACAGTATCCATCGCCCTGGTCAATGAGAATCCGAACTCCCTACGAACGGTTTCAATCATAGAAACCGTCAGATTGTTAATATATAGTCTTTCGCTTGGATTCAT
>JAKSJK010000131.1 GCA_024398095.1 Bacteroidales bacterium | reverse complement strand
CTGCAGGCTGTCGATGGTTTGCAGACATCGGACTATCTCATAGGTGTCGCAAAACAGCATATTGAAGGAGATATCACGATAGACGAGGCAGGACATTACTTGAGGGAATACTACAAAGCCAGAGATTTCAGAGAAGAGTCAAGCGAGCGAAATGAGGAAGCAGATATTGTTTCTCAGAGGATTACCAAAATCCTGTCAGAGGGCGGTTTCTCGTTTACACCGTCATTCTATTGTGGAATACACCGAAAGTTGTTTGATGGCATCTTCAAATTCGCAGGACAGATAAGAGACTATAATATCACAAAAAAAGAATGGGTCTTATCGGGTGACACTGTTATTTACGGCAATGCAGCAGACATTTCGGCTACATTGGATTACGACTTTGGAGTGGAACGCTCTTTCAAATACAGGGGACTGGATAAAGCCGCCATCATTGAGCATATAAGCCATTTTGTCGCATACCTATGGCAGATTCATGCTTTTGGCGAGGGAAATACAAGGACAACAGCAGTATTTACAATTCTGTACCTGCGATCTCTCGGTTTTGAAGTTGACAATGACCTGTTCGAAAACCATTCATGGTATTTTAGAAATGCACTGGTGAGGGCGAACTACAACAATCTCAAGAAAGGCGTTGTAGCAGATCAGAGTTATCTGGAAGCTTTCTTTGACAACCTTATGTATGGAGGTAATAACGTATTGTCCAATCGTGCAATGCATGATATTCATCCTCTGGAGAAGAAGGCGACGCATTCTGGTCGCGAACAGACGATTCTTGAGTACATCAAGAACAATCCCGGCTGCTCGGCAGTCAAAATCTCCGAAGACCTGAACATTCCTCTCCGTACCGTGCAGAGGACTATCGCCGGTCTCTCTGAAAAGATCGAACATAGGGGAAGCAGCAAGACTGGAGGGTACTATCTGAAACCATAAACAGTTTGTATAGTGTTGACAAAAATTGGAAAGCCCTCAGCGTGCTGAGAGCTTTTCCAAGTGCCCCGGACGAGACTCGAACTCGTACAGCCTTTCGGGCCAAGGGATTTTCATGCTACTTCCGCTTTTGCACGGACCATCTCAAAGAGATGTTGTAGTCTGGACTATTTCTTCACCATGCGGTTGAACGTTTAGGTGTCTTCCGTATAGTCTCTACGCCATTTACGCATTGCTGCGATTTAGAGAGCCATCGCCAGCTCCGACGTCACCGTCGGAAAGGTTTCTGTTTGTTAGGAAGATTCTACATCGGTGGTTTCCCACCGTGCACTCAACGGACTTCTGCAAGTCCGATAAGTCCCTCGTGTCTACCATTCCACCACCAGGGCGTGGTGTATCGGACACAAAGATACAAAAAAATCAGATATGCCGCCCACCTTACAGCTTCCTGGCGCGGGAATCGATGTCTTCTTCGCACAGGACGCCGTCCTTCGGAGACATGATGCCGTCCCAGGTGAGGTTGCGGACGGTACGGCGCTCATTGCAGAGCATCATGCGTATGGCCTTGTCGGTCATGGCCTTTGCGAAAGCCTCCGGCCACTGCGCCTCAAGGCGGTCGAGGCAGCTCTTCATCTTGTCGATATTCTCGCGGATCTCCTCCAGAAGCTGGCTGAAAATTCGGTCCTTGATCTGCTGCTCCATCTCATCAGCCCTCATATCGGCGATCTCGTCCTGAGAGTCGCGCTGGAGGCTGAGGAAACCGCGGCCGATGTCGCAGAGGTTGATTACCCGTCGCTCGAGTCGGCGGCGGAAAAGACGCCTGGTCCAGTCGCGTTTCAGTATAAGGCGGACAAGCGGACCTTCCTCGAATAGGGCGAAAATATACTTTCTGTCGGAAAGAGGCAGATTGCCATCGCTGTCGAAATGCCTTTCCTGGGAATTTATGAGCTTGTGGAAGGTATCGGCCGAGATGGTACCGTCTGCGTAGAGCTGGCGGACCAGCTGGCACTCGGTGCCGTAGATAGCGATTCTGTAATTGCGCAAGAGTTCCTCCTGGCTGCAGTCTGAAATGTCCGGACGGACACTGCCGGCCGGCACGAACTCGGAAACCTTGTTCCAGTCGGCCGAAGCAAAAGCCTCGCGGCAACGCAACTTCTCAAGGTAGTGCTCGGAAGAATCCTTGACTCTCTTCCTCACGCTATAGTCTACGAAGGATCGTGCCGGCGGGATGTTGGTGAGCCCAAGTCGCTCCAGCAGTCTGCGGATGGTGGTGGCGTTCACCACGAGGGTGAGTGTCACGACTCCTGCGGTGAGCAGCAGCACCTGGTCGCGGATTTCCTCCGGGATGGATGGGGTACCTGCGACCATCAGGGCAAGTGTCAGGCCGAGGGCTCCGCGGAGGCCGCCCCAGCTGAGAATCACTGCGTCACGCTTGCTCAGACCGTATCCTGTACGTTTCATGACAGGATAAAAGAGGAAGGTAACCGCGGTGCGGATGAGGTTCACACCGAGATATACTCCCAAAAGAACGAGTATGCTGGTCAGGCAGATATGTACCTTGACGGCGATGATGATGCCGACCATTATGAACACCAGGGTGTTGGCGATGAAGGAGGCAAGATCCCAGAATTTCTCCGTGAATTCGTTCGCCTTCGGGCTGAAAAGCAGTTTTCCGTGGTAGGTCATCTCGAGGCCGAAAGCCACCAGTGCAATCACGCCAGAGAGGTGGAGTGTGCCCTGGGCGAGGATAAAGGTAATGTAAGCGGAGAGGATGATGACGCTGTTCTGCACCATCTCGTCGCCCTTGAGACGGGTAATGAAGAGAATGCAGAGACCGGCCATGACATAGCCCAGCAATGCGCCTCCGAGTGCAACGACCAGAAACTCTGCAATCGGGGAGCTGCAGATTGCCGCCTCCCCGGAGAAGGCACCGAAGAACAGCATGAAGAGCACGATGCCTGTGCCGTCGTTGAGCAGGGATTCCGCATCCACGAGGGTGGAGAAGCGCTTGCTGGTGTTCAATTCCTTAAGCAGTGCGACCACTGCTACAGGGTCAGTGGCGCTGATCAGGGCTCCGAACATCAGGGCGAAGGTCCAGTTCCAGCCACTGAACTCGGGTACGAAGAGGGATATGCCGACCATCATCGCGGCAGACAGCCCCATGGAAATGACCACTCCGGGGACTGCCATTATGGCTGAGTTGACGAAGGTTTTCCTAAAGGTGTGGATGTCAATTTCGTAGGCCGCACTGAAGATCAGCACCGGCAGGAAGAGGTACAGCAGGCTGTCGGGGTTGATGTTGCCTGCCTGGGATACAGCCTTCTGCAGGAGACCGGACCACGCCAGGAGATCGGCTCTGTAGAGTCCTCCAAGCAACAGGCCGAAACAGAAAAGTCCCACGGTATAAGGGAACTTGGACTTCTTCAGGACGAGCTTCATCAGCGCTCCTACCAGGAGGGCGCCGACCACAAAAAGCAGCGGAGTCAGAGAAAGATAATTTTCCATAGTCTCAAAGGTAAGAATTTTATGTAACTTCGCGGTCCGCAATGGAACACATTATATATATAGTATATGAAAAACAAACTTATTCTTATGGCACTTTCAATCATGGCTGCGGCTGCGTGCTGCAACCAGACACCGCACGAGGTGGTGCCCGGCATCGACCTTGCCGATTTCGACACTACAGTGACACCAGGTCAGGACTTTTATCAGTACGCAACCGGAGGATGGCAGAAGGCACATCCCCTCAAGCCGGAGTACTCCCGTTACGGCGCGTTCGACATTCTCGCTGAAAACAACGAGATCCGTCTCAACGACCTCTTCCAGAGCCTCGCAGATGCGAAGACAAAGAAGGGCAGCAATGCCCAGAAAATCGCTGACCTCTACAAGATGGGCCTTGACTCTGTGCGCCTGAACGCAGAGGGTGCAGAGCCGCTGAAGCCGTATCTCGCGGAACTTGAAACAGTAGTTGACATCGAAAGTTTCGTTAAGGCGGCCGCACAGATGGAACTCAGCGGCAATGGCGGCATCTGGGGCGTTGGCGTCGGTGCCGACATGATCGACAGCAACAGCAATGTGCTCTATGTCGGTGAGGGCGGCCTCGCACTCGGAAACCGTGACTATTATCTCGACCCTAAGAATGCCGAGCTCCGCGAGGGTTATCTCGGCTTCCTCAAGAAGGTACTTGCTCTCGCTGGTGTTGAAGATTCCGATGTGGTTGCACAGGATGCCTTCGATGTGCAGATGATGATCGCAGAGCCATACTGGTCCATGATCCAGCAGCGCGACAC
>JAKSJK010000130.1 GCA_024398095.1 Bacteroidales bacterium | reverse complement strand
GCACAGGTATTGTTGTGAATCGCCACAAGAAAAGCGAGCCATGGGAAATCATCCCGAGGCTCGCTTATCTTTTTTCGTTGAATTAACTGTTAATTCTTTGACAATACCGGTCGGATGTAGTAACCGTTCTTTCTATCTCCGGCGAACATGTACATCGAATTTTCGCCATCGTTCATAAAGGCTGTGGCCTTGCGTCCGTTATTGCTGTCCAGTGTTGCTGTCCAGTAGCCGGCGCAATCTGGGATAAAGATCGAGTTGCCGTTCTTGCCTGTGACCTTCCAGCCGTCCTTACTGCTCTGCCAGGTCCATGTGCAATTGTTCAGAAGTGCACTGATTTCTGCTGCAGTAGGGATTCTCCATGCTTCCTTCCAGTTGGATCTTGCAACATCATCATATGTAGGTTGAAGTTCTGACAAATTGTCAACTGTTCCATAATAGCTGTTAGTAACATATTTGGTCATCTTCGGAATAGATGAGCTGGAACCGTCAGAATATTTGTAGTTGTTCCATGTGAATTCAGTTTTGGTCTCTATTTCTCCCCACGCGAACTTGGTTCCTGCAGCGTCTTCAGTGTTGGCGCCGACGTTTGTCTCGGCCCACATGATTCTCTTGCCATCAATGACGATGCCGAGGTCGACATAATAGTGGTTAGCGATGATCTGTCCGTTTTTCCAGTTGGTCTTAGCCCCCTCTCCGTCAAATGAAGGCAGCACCAATGCCTTGAGCTGCTTTTTGATGCCGACGGAATTGTTCTCGTTGACAGTGAGCTGGACAAGTCCCTTCTTGAACAGATATGTCTTTTCTCCGTTAGTAAGATAGAAGCTGAACGTTCTATTTATGTTGTAGGTATCCGGTGAATCGCTGGTGACATAGAACACCACACCGTCAGCGTTTGGCATACCTCTCACATAGCTGCTCCTTGTGAAACCGGATCCCATGCAGTTCTTAAGGACCCTGATGTCCTGGATAGGGCCGAGGGAGCTCGCGTTCGTAAGCACCTTGAGATACCAGTCTCCTGAATTGCCTGAAAGGCCTGGCACGACGATCTGAAGGTTCGTGCTGAAGAGCCACTTGTTCAAGTCGGCGCTGAGGACTCCGTTGCTGTAGGTGTAATTCACCATATCGGAATCAGTGGAGCTGCCTGTATTGTTCCACTGGCTGGGGCTGGATGTGGCCGTAAGTGAAGGCTGATAGAAATTCTCAGGTGATGAGCCGTTAGGATAGCTGAAACTGTAGAAAGACGAATAATTGGTGGCTTTCAGTGATTCCAGATTGTTTGACGAAGTGTAAGCGTATTTAAGGATACCTGAGGCTGCAGGAGTCTTGCCGCTCACAGAAACGCTCTTATCGGTTGCCCAGGTACTTCCGTTGTACTTTATGACGAGGTCAGGATTGGCACTGACATTCTCATCATACCAGATGTAAATCTTGTCACCGTTTTCCCATCTGCTCTTGACCGCCTTGGTATCTACGTTTCCTTCAATGTCGGAAACCTTGATGTCAAGCTGTATTTCGTTGGTAGCCGGCTCTTCTGGAGTTGTTATTTCTGAACATGCCGCAAGGGACACCATTGCAGCAAAGCCTGCGAGCAATAAAACTTTTGTCATTACTTTCTTCATGATTCTTCCTCCTTCGATTACCATTCCTCTTCTTCATTTCCTGACCATGGGTCTGACACAGTCACATTGTCACCCGATGCGCAGATGATGCTCTCCGCGCAGATATCAATCACTTCAACTTTCGGTGACTGATAAGTTGTTTCTTTCATGTTCATTGTACGTAATATTTTTAGCTAAAAATTTGCAATTTGTAAATATATATATATATATCAGCTAATTACGAAATCTTTAGCCATGAAAATGGCGTTACAGCGCATTCTAGGTCTCGGTTTTCATCTTCGTCAGAAATGCCCAGTATGATTCAATCTAATTCATATGTACGCGATGCTTTTACACCCGTAATAGATTCGGCCTGGCAAACAAGCTACCATTCCATAGTCTGGTTCAGATTCCGATGATATGGTTCCAAAAGAATACGGTCTCTATTGAATTGATTTCGGGCTCCACCTGTCTGGAAGAAGGCTCCTGTACACTTCATGAGGCTGTTTCGGAGGGAGTGCGGCCATGCGGTCAATAACGTCTGTGAGGTAGTCGAAGAAATTCACACCGCACAGTCTACTGCTGCATGCGAGAGTGTAGTAGATAGCTCCACGTTCGGCGCCGTCATGGCTGCCGAAGAACAGTGAATTGCGTCTTGATGTGGATACATACCGGTTAAGCCTCTCTATCCTGTTCGTATCCAGGTCGCAGTCTCCCGTCTTGAATATCTCCTCGATGCCATCGAATTCATTGAGGAAGTACTGCGTCGCCTTGTACATATCGCTCTTGGGCGGGTATTTGAATGTCGAACTCATCACCTTCATCAAGGCCGCTCTGAGTTTACGCAGAATCGGAGGAGCATATTTCCTTCTCCATGCAAGGTTGTCCTCCACTGTCCATCCGTCAATGCCGATCTTGTGCTGATGCTCGTTTGAGTAGAGGAGGTTGGACTGCTCGAGAACGAAGTCAGCATCAGGATTCCCCTGCAGGTCTATGAAGCCACGCTTGCAGTGCTGAAGGCACGCGAGCCTTACAACCTGACCACCGGAATTCGCAGCAACTTTCTTATACGCCTTGAGGCCGTCAGACTGGATGATCCCCTTGTATCCTTCCATCTGGTTCAGGATGACTTCCTGTGAGCGCGAGCCGTTGTCGTAGAAGAAATATGCAAGGTTGAGATGTGGAGCAACAATGTCCCACAGATAACCTTTCTTGCTTCCCTTGCCGTTGTTCTCCTCTGCATTGATGAGCACCTTGTGGTAAGTCTCATCACATATCGCGTAGCCGTCTTCCTTCACCGCTTTTCCGCAAGCCTCATAGAGCGGTTTTAGGAGTTCTGCTGTCTTCCTAAGAAATCCGTGGGCTGTGTTCTTGTCAAGGCTGAAGCCGTGGTCTTCAAAATATTTGACTATCCTCTCTACCGGCATTGACTGCAGATAACGCAACTCGGCTATGCCGGCAATGCATGAAGCCTCATATTCGGAATTCTGGAAAGGTGCTCTGGGGACGACACCTGTATAGACCTTCTCATCAAGGCGGAAGGCGTGATTGTGATATATGGTCTTGATGAACCTTGGAGGGACCATGGAGTAACGGATGAAGTCCTTTACGCCGATTTCAAAGGCCGCCTTGTTCAGGACGATGTCATCTTCGGGAGTGACGTCCTTCTCTTCCACCTCCATCTCGTAGTGCATGTTGCGCTTTGCCCCGTTGTTGCCTCTTGCCTTACGCTCCGCAACACGCATGGCATCCTCTGCATCCTTTTCCTCCTGAGTCTTGGGAACGAATGATGTCTTAACCTTCTCGTTCTTCTTCTCGAGGAGCTTGCCGAGCGCCTTCTTCTGAGCCTCGGCAGAGGCCAGCACATCCTCTTTCTTCAGCAACTGTTCTTCGAGGTTCTTGATGGTGAGCTCAAGGGATTTGATGGTGGCGGACTGGTTGTCGATGGTCTTGGACATACGCTCCATCTGTGACATCAGCTGGCCGATGGTGGCATTCGCCACCTCCAACTGACTCTTTAAAACCGCTGTCATTCCGACCTTTCCCATACAATAAAGTTACGAAAAATAGTCGGATTATACAAGTATTCTAGAAGTTATTTACTTGATATTTAATGCATTATCTACCAATAAACCGAGTCCTGTAACGCTTCCTGAACTGAACGCTCTCAAGCGAGACTCCGGTCATGATGAAGGAGAAGGTCTCCCATGAGAGTTCATAGTAACCTGTGACCGGATTGACCCTCGGAAGCTCGAAGCTACCTCTCTCAAGACGTTTCTGGTAGAGAAGAAAACCGTCCGTATCCCACCTCAGGATCTTCACAGACTGACGGTTCTTTGAGAAGAACACGAACACATCTCCCGACATCGGAGACAACGGGGACTCGGACTGGATCAGGTTGAAGAGGGAGTCGATGCCCTTGCGCATGCTTACCGGATGCTGGCACATGAAGTACCGGCTGTTGCTTTCTAGAGAGAACATGCCGTGGCCTCCTCCTTACGCTTGTTATAGACGTTGATGAGCGATGACAGTCCCTCTGCAGTACATTCCTGAAGGGTCAGATTTGTTCCGTCAGGAAAGTTGACGGAGATTCCCTTGTACATCGGGACAGACTCGTGAGGCTTCGGATAGAACTGGATGAACATTCCTTCCGGGATTGGCTCCGTGGCCCAGCCTTCTTTCTGCTCACGCTCGGCTTTCATTC
>JAKSJK010000013.1 GCA_024398095.1 Bacteroidales bacterium | reverse complement strand
GATGGATGGATGTTTATGTTGGTGCTGGCGGTTCGGCGGATTTCTGTGTAGCTGCATTTGACGCCGGGCAGAAGATTGCAAAGGATGGCGTTGGATTCTCCTTGATCGGTGCAGGAGGCATCCAGTTCAATATCAGCAAGAATCTTGGCCTGTTCCTCGATCCGACATTCTCATGGAATATTCCTTCAGACAATCGGAAGCTTGACACATACCGGAGTGACCATCCTTTCATGTTCACAGTGTCAACAGGATTGAGGGTTACAGTGACAGTCAAGTAATGAATGTTAAAAGACAATGTCTTTAAGCCTGCCTAATGTACGAACTCGCTATTTATATCCAGCGTATTCATCTAATTATAGGGATAGTAACCATCAAAAATCAGTGCGGACACCCTAGTGTCCGCACTGAGAATATTAAATATATCCTGCATGTGTATTCGGTGACATGCCCTATTCTCCTCTTTGCTATTAGAAGATTGGCTCTTTCCACATGAAGTGTCTACTTTCCAACTTGTCTGAAAGTAATAATGTGTCCTCCGGTAGTTACTGTATCATCAAAAATAATAGAGAGTCGTCTGACAGGACAGTTACATTCTTTCAAATCTATTACTATATCTGAATTTTCATCCTGATAAACCATATACCAATCGGACTGTATCTTTTGTTTGCCATTCTCTATAGTTACCTTTTGTGATAGATTACAATTGATTTCCTCTTGTGAGATAATATTCTCTTCTTCTCTATCTGAAAAAGAAAAAGCAGTAACAATCTTGAATGTAACATTTACAGTTTTTTCTGGAGAGAATCGAACCTCTTGTGCGTATGAGGAGACTTCTTTCGGCCCATACCACATTAGATTTGAATCACCTTTTTGGCAGGAAGAAAGGATGAACAAAGTGTTCAAGAGAATTATTAATGCCTTTTTCATGGTCACAAATTATTCTAAGTCATATACAATTGTTCTGTAATTCCAAGTATACTGGTGTCTAGAAGACATGTGACCAGTATCAACTCCTGCCTCTGTATCTACTCGTTGTGATGTATCGAATACACCTTGTGTATAGTATCCGTCTGATTGTCCTAACCATCCCCAATTGATATGGAAAAGATTCTCTGTTCTTACGTGGTCATGGGTATTTGCATCCAGAACTTCCCTTACATAAAGGCCATCAATAACCCAGGCATGCCCAGAACTCAATTTATAAGATCCGTCCATATAAACAGGCAAGCCTCTTGTCAACTGTGCAATGACTTTATTCCGATCATTTTTCTCAAATCCCAAGGACTTATCGACGTTACAATACTTAAAATTCTTAAATGTTCGCTTTGCGCCATCAGCATTGCCAGATGAACCTCCGCTTTTATATGTTATATTACAATTATCTTTATTGCCAACATACTCCAATAATTTGCTTGCCTCTTGTTTAGCAGAAGCGGATCCGTAGTAATATACGTTCGAGCAATTATTGACTGTTTCCAACAACGTCCAGTCAAATCGCTGATTTATATTTGAGGTGTCGTATTTCCTATTGAATTCAAGAATTTGGGCTGTAGCTATAGCGACGCAACCTGCTGGATACCCTTTCTTTTGGAAGTCATTGAAAGGACTCTCTTGATGCCATTTTGTTTTTAGGAAAGGACCGCATTTCGTAATATCCCTATAGGTATTCGCCTTTGTTACGGTATCATACTCGAATGACTCATTCTGGGTCATTTCCATCTGATTAATTGCAGACGAGAGAATCATCATCGGAACGACAACCTCTCCACAATCCTCAAATTCTTCTCCCTCTATGTTGGCTTTGGTAGAGAAATCTTCGTTTAATTTATTCAAAGCTTCTTCCATTTGATTTGAAGAAAGCGCTCCTTCATCAGTAATGCAGAAGACCGGATATAAAAGCTTTGTTTGTCCAGCAAGTATCGCAAATCCGCCTTCCTTAAAATTAACCAAATACAAAAGAGTGTCCGGCAAAGACGAAACTGATGATTTTGTTTTAATTTTTCCAAAAACATCAATGCTTTGTACATCATTTAATGAGGTCTTGGTTTCAGGGAAAAGCTCCGAACGAAGACTTTGTAAATTATCAAGTGCATCATTAAGTGTGATTGTTCGGGACTCGGTCGAAGGAACCTCGTAAATTTGAATAGCCTCTTGCTTTTGACAGGAAGCAAGAGCCAAAATAGAAAGAATAACAATTTTGATGTAATATTTCATAATCTCTTTTCAATTAATTCGATTCTTAATATAGCCGATAACTAGGATTTAATAGATTAAAAATATGGTATCTCTGTTGAACGTTAGAAATTTCCGAGTTATAGGTTGCTCTATTTGTCATCCGTTCGAAGTTTCTCCTTGTATTTCTTGTCATAGGCTTCGCCTCTCGGTACAAGGTACTTGAAGAATACGCAGTCATCAATGATCTGAATGTGGAAGATGAAGAACGCACGGAGGCTTCCGATGCGGATGCGATAGACATTGTCATAGCCGACAAGTTTCTTGCAGTCGGTGATTCCGTCCAGGCCTGTGGCATTCTTGACCTCAAGAATCGTGTTCTTGACGGAATTCAATGTCTTGCCTGACAACTTGCGGACTGATTTCTCAAAATCTTTCGAGTACTTTATCTTCATAAACCAAGCCAGTTCTCGAAGTCCCTAGTCTCTTCCTCTGTAAGCACAACATCTCCGTCGGGACGGACATCACAAAGGTACTGGTATGTTGCAGACTCATTCATGTCCTCCACGTCTTTTTCGAGAAGAGCCTCAATGTAACTTTTGAGGTTGGTACCGGAAGCGGCAGCTTTAATGGAAAGGAAGCGGTATACATCCTCGCGGATGTCAATGTTCTTTCTTTTTGTTTGAATTGCAGCAGTATTCATATCCTATAATCTATATATCATATGCAAAGATAGATATTATATTTGAAAATCAAATATACAAAACAAAGAACATGCGTATAGTATTCCATATATATAATATATATATGTTCATGATATATACGGATTGCTTGTATACAAAACCTTCGTTTTGTGCACATTTTCTCGAAAAGGTTTTGGCTGGGTAGAAAATATGTCTATCTTTGTTTACAAATTTGGGCGAAAAACAAAATATAATAATACCCCATATTTTATCTTTGTAAACAGAAATATTCAGCATCGGAACGAAAATGGGCAAGGACATCATCATCGAAGAGGAAGGAAAGGGCGGGATCATTCTCTATCAGGCCCCGGACGGGCAGACCAGTCTTGAAGTGAAGCTTGAAAACGAAACGGTATGGCTTACCCGTCAGCAGATGGCCATACTGTTCGGCAGGGATGTGAAGACAATCGGCAAACATGTCAACAACGCCTTGAGGGAGGAACTGGCAGGCGAGCCGGTAGTCGCAAAATTTGCGACACCCAAGAAATACGGCCGAAGGGAAGGCTTCGAACAGACTCAATATCCCGAATACTACAGCCTGGAGATGATTACCTCGGTCGGTTTCAGGGTTAAGAGCAGAAACGGTATAATTTTCAGGCGTTGGGCCAACTCCGTCCTGAAAGACTATCTCATCAAGGGATATGCCGTCAAGAACAACCTCATTCAGGAGCGCTATAACGAGCTCAAGGCACTTGTAGATACGATGGGACGTACGCTGCTGCGACTTGAAACTGGAGCAGATGAGCAGGTCCGGTCGATATTCGATGTCGTTCGAGATTACACGTATGCCCTCGATACTCTCGATGGATATGACTACCAGAGCCTTGAAATCAGGAACACATCCGGGAAAGAGACATTCCACGCCACCTACGAGAACGCAATGGATGTCATCAACGGGCTCAAGGAAAAATTCGGCGAAAGTACACTTTTCGGCAGGGAGAAAGACGAGTCCTTCAAGAGTTCCATCGGACAGATCTACCAGACCTGGGACGGGCAGGACTTATATCCGTCCATAGAGGAAAAGGCTGCCGTGCTTCTTTATCTGGTCACAAAGAATCATTCATTCACTGACGGCAACAAGAGAATTGCCGCGACCTTGTTCCTCTGGTTCATGGAGAACAACGGAATCCTTTATGGCGAGGATGGAAGCAAAAGGATCGCCGACAATGCCCTTGTAGCGCTGACTCTGATGATTGCGGAAAGCAAGACCGGCGAGATGGACATGATGGTCAAGGTCATCGTCAATCTCATCAACACTAGCAACAGATAATATATAATAGGTATGGTACTTGGATATGCCCGCTGTTCAACGGACGACCAGAATCTGGACTGGCAGATAGATGCCCTCAATGCCCAGGGTTGCGAACGCATATTTCAGGAAAAGTTCACCGGAACCAGAAAGGATCGTCCGGAGCTTCTCCGAATGATGGACATGCTCCGTCAGGGAGACACAATTATAATATGTGAGCTTACAAGATTGAGCCGTTCGGTAAAGGACTTGTTCGATTTGGTCGAGCAGATAGAGAAGGCCGGAGCGAACATCCGGTCGCTCAAGGAACCGTGGCTTGACACCACAACCCCGCAGGGGCGTCTTCTGTTTACGATCTTCAGCGGAGTGAGCCAGTTCGAGAGGGACCTCATCCATGAACGCACAATGGAGGGTCTTGCTTCCGCTAGAGCTCGTGGAAGGATGGGTGGCAGACCTCCAAAGGACAAGAAACTTATCGAACAGGCATTGACTCTGTATGACTCCAGGAATTACCCCGTGTCAGAGATAACAAGCACTACAGGTGTCAGCAGACGCACTCTGTACAAATACATCAATCGTCGCAAGGAGGAACAGGAGAAACAACAGAAGCAACAGAAGCAACAATAACAACCATGCCAAGCCAGATACTTTTGTCTGATGCGCAGAGACTCGAGTTCACTTCCGTGCCGGAGACGATCACTGACGATGAGCTCGAGTATTTCTATTCCCTGCGTGAAGAAGACCTGCAGATTGTGAACACCCACAGGGGTGACGAGAACCGCTTGGGTTTTGCGATGACCTTATGTTGCCTGAGGCATAAGGGCTGGCCGTACAGTGCATTGTCTTATGTGGCGCCTAAGGTGATTGAATATGTTGCAAGTCGGGTTCAGGTGCCGCCTGCGTGCATTGAAAAATACGGTGAGAATCGCAACACCAGGCATAATCATATCCTTGAGATCTGTTCAGTGTATGGCTACCGTCTTTACTCATCATGCCCGGAAATCGACTCCTTCATAAACGAATGTGCCAAAAAGATGAATGACCTGATGTCAATCATCAAGGAGACCATACGGTATGCTATAGCCCACAGAATAATTCCACCGAGAATTACATCTATCGAGAGAAGCGTACGCGATGCCGTCAACAATGAGGAGGAAAGAATATACAATATGATTGACGGACTTCTATCAGATTCGCAGAAGGAACAGTTGGACAAATTGATGGAACTGGACGGCGGAAGGACTTCCGGACTCTTTGACATCAAGGAAGTGTCGGGCAAATGGAACAGCAATACATTCAAGGACATCCTGGACAAGTTGGCATCGGTCAAAGATGTCGGGCTTCCTGACAGGATTGACGATATTCATCCCAACATGTTGAAGGTCCTTTCCAAGCAGGCACAACGGTACACCCCATATAAGCTTAAAAGATTTGCGAGTAAGAAGAAGTATGCGCTCCTCACATTGTTGGTCTATCAGCAGCAGTTCTGGTTAACGGACATGGCCGTTGAAATGAATGATAAAATCATCGCCAAACTGGAGTCAGATGCCAAGAAGTCAGCATCGGCATTCTTCATGGACAAAAAGGAAGAGATAGACAGGAACTACCGGTATTTCCATAAATTGGGCGAGAGCATCTATGATGCCTTGGAATCAGGAAAAGACTTGAGAACGGTGCTTGAGCGTGTGACCACCCTTGATGAACTGCGTGAAAAACTCGAAAGCAAGTTTACTCCTCACGAGGGGGATTTGACCTATCATGAGAAAATGCTGTCCGGGTACTATGTGTTGAGAAGATATGTTCCGCTCATGTTGAAACAGATCTCTTTCAGACCGTCTGGAAGTTCCTCCAATGATTTAATGAAGGCACTGGCAGTTATCCAAGCCTCATTTGATAAAAAACCGGCATTGCCTTCCGACACCCCTCTGTCATTCATAAAGGATGATTGGATGCCTTATGTGAAAATTTCAGCTGGTGAGATAAAAAGGGAGGCATATCTTGTTGCCACAACGATGGAACTTCGTGGCCAAATCCGGTCTGGAGACGTATGGGTTGAAGGAAGCGACAAGTACAACAGCCTTGAATCCAAACTCGTGCCTGCTGATAGTTTTGACAAATCGGAATTAGGTGTTGGGGCGGATTACAACTCGTATATTCAAGCACGAATGAAAGACTTGGAGGATATCTTTGCGGCAATTGACCGCCAGAAGGACGAATTCTCCAAACTGAAAAAGAAAGATTGCAGACTCCATCCAGAACGGCTGGAGAATGATGTTCCGGAAGGCGCGTCCAGACTAAGTGCAGATTTATACTCTATGCTGCCACGAGTGACTATATCCGAAATCCTTTTCGAAGTGAACAGATGGACACACTTCCTGAACGAGTTTACACATATGACAACAGGTCAGAGACCGGCAAAGAAAGATGAACCGGCGATCATAGCCGCAATTTCTGCTATGGGATTGAACATTGGTCTCCAAAAGATGTCGGAAAGCACTGACGATGTCTCGTATGCCAGCCTGAGTACTATGGCCAACTGGAGACTATACGATGATACATTGAAACGTGCACAAGCTACATTGGTCAACTATCAGCACCATCTGCCGTTGGCAAAGAACTGGGGTGATGGAACTACATCCTCAAGTGACGGGATGCGAGTAATATGCGGAGTCAGATCATTGCTTGCATCACATAATCCACATTATGGTTCAGCCAAGGGCGTGACACTGTACAGACATACAAGTGACGAATATTCAACGTTTTATATTAACGTTATCAATACGAATATCCGTGACGCGGTACATGTAATAGATGGTGTGCTCCATCATGAGTCCGAACTCGAGATTGAAAAGCACTATACGGATACGGCTGGCTATACTGACCAGATTTTCGGGCTTTCGCATCTTCTTGGCTTTATGTTCGCCCCGCGAATAAGAGATATTTCTGACTGCGTCCTTTATACAATTCCCGGGGTCAAAGTGGCTCGAACGCTTGAGGGTGTTTCAATGCGAAACATAAACACAAAGATTATCGAAGAGAATTACGATGATGTCCTCAGAATTGCTTATTCCATCAAGGCTGGATATGTTTCGGCTGATACGGTAATGAGCAGGCTCGGCTCTTACTCCAGGCAGAACTCCATCGCAAAGGCCCTTAAAGAGATGGGAAGGATCGAAAAGTCCATATTCATTCTGAAGTATCTCTCTGATACAAGCCTCAGAAGGGAAATCCTTGTCGGATTGAACAAAGGAGAGGCGATGAATGGACTTGCACGGGCCTTGTTTTTTGGGAAGTCAGGAAATCTTCGTGAAAAAGACCTTCAGGAGCAGTTGCAAAGAGCAAGCTGTCTCAACATCCTTTTGAATGCTATCGTAATTTGGAACACTGTTTACTTGACGAGAGCAATAGAACACAAACGAAATATAGGTGGACTGGATGAGAGTCTTCTCCAACATATCTCTCCATTGAACTGGAATCATATTCAGTTATACGGGAAATACTATTTCAATGAGAGTTCTTCTTTCGGTATTGATGAATATCGCGAACTGCGATTGTCGACCAGTAATATTGAAGAAGATGTTCCGGAAAGTGAGCAGTAATGCTCTTATTGTGCATTTTTAAGGAGCGGAACAGGCTCTCTACTTCTTATTGATACATTTGTACAATTGGGGCGTGCTACCCCGTCAAGGGAGGCATTGAGCCATTTGGGACGATTCTCGCCTCAGGCCAGCTTTATTACAATGGTGATACGACCTACAGTGACGAGGATATCAACGTACTGAGCTGCCACATGATCAAGGTAGACGGCAAACTCTACGACGATGTGTATCTGACCAAGGACAAGCGTTACTACGGCTTTACCATCCGTCCTGTATGGCAGACCGGCCTGTCGAAGTAGTCAGCTACAGGTCGAGATTCAGAATTTCGCCAATCTTGCACACAATGACTGGAATGCCGCTCTGTTCGGAAGCATTTCTTTCGTTCAGACGCGGCTCGTCCCAGGCATGACGCGAGAGACAGACTTTCGAGTGGTGCACCGTTACAAAGCGCCGTGGCGACAGTTCCTGTATCTCGAGTATGAGATGTTCAGGCATTGTGTGTATGGTGCTCCACTGCTTGTCGTACTGACCGTTTTCCATGATCGCCAGGTCCAGATCCGGGAACTGGGTTCCGATAGTTTTGAAGCGCTCGGAGTCGTATCCTCCGTCACCTGAGTAAAAGACTTGCCTCCTCTTGGATTCAATGACATATGATGCCTGTACTGTTGGGTTGCGTTTGAGTCCGCGGCCCGAGAAGTGTCTGGTCGGCAGGCAGTGGAAGCCGAGGCTGTCCTGATAGGCATCGCCCCAGTTCAGTTCCGTTATCTGATCCTTGCCATAGCCCCATTTCTCGAGAATGCTGCCGATCCCAAGTGGGCAGACAACTTTGCCGACCCGATCTCTGATGGCCTTTACCGTCTGTTTGTCGAGATGGTCGTAGTGGTCGTGGGAGATGAGCAGGTAATCGATCTTTTCCGGCAGGTCTTCCGGCCTGTAGATGTCTGTTCCGGGGAAGGCTTTGCCTATGAATGAGACCGGCGAGAAACTCATCAGTGCGGGGTCTGCTAGGACTGTCTTCCCGTCCAGCCTGAGCATGAAGGAGCTATGACCGAACCATACATAGAGATCTCCCTCCGGCAGGTTTTTCAGGTCTGACTTCACCACCGGCACTTCGCCAGGCTGGGGAATTGCTCTGGGATCCCTGTCGCGCAGCGGGAACTTGCAGATCACAAAAGCAAAACTCGCAAGCACGATGCCCAGCATCACATATAAAGCTATCATAGTTCTCTTGGCTTTCATGCTGCAAATATAATTTTATTAAATTTGTGCACAAATTGTTTTAGATATGAAAAAGATTGTATTGATTATTGCCTCGCTTGCGGCTCTTATGAGCTGCTCCAAGGAGTCTTCCAAGGATATTTTTGCCGGTGCAAACCCGGAAAAGGTGCTTTCAAAAATTACCAGCCAGCCTTGCGGTATTCCGGAAAAAAAGCAGACCTGCGAGTTCGACAAGAATGCCATCGACCTTGGCGGTTCCGTTTATTGGTCCTGCAAGCTTCTCGGTGCTGCTGAAATCGGTGATTTCGGCGATTATTACCAGTGGGGAAGCCTTGAACCGGGAAAGAAGTCAATGAAGGAATGGGTTTTCTACGATGCCAGTGCAGAACATAATGTCAATGCTGAGTACCTGTCTTTCGATGTCCTGCCAGAAAAATACGATGCTGCCGCACAGACTATCGGCCATGGCTGGAGAATGCCTACACAAGATGAGTTTCGGGAGCTCCAGGCTGTGGCACACTACAAATCCGTGACTTATAATGGCAATAGCGCCGGACTCTGCTGGACAGATAAGGGGGCGATTGTTATTCCGGGTTGCGAAGGTACCGATAAGAATAACGCATATCTCTGGACAGTAAATAAGCCGGCACTCAGTAGCAACTATACTGCAATCCAGTTTTATTTCTTGGGAAATGATTACATGAACAGTGGAAACACATATGGTTATCAGAATAATTCTTTCATCCTGCCTGTAAAGAGTAAATAGTGAGACGATTCTTCGGCATTACCTTCCTGTCCGGACGCTAAAGCATGGCTTCGATCTCGGGGATGAGGCCTTCGTCAGCGGGGAGCCAGTTGACGCTGTGAAGCTGCTCCTTGCCGAGCCATGCGGAAGCCTCATGCTCAAGAAGTGTGAGAGTGCCGGAAATGACGCTGCAAAGGTAGCAGCGCATAGACAGATGGAAGGTGGGGTAGTCCCACTCAACAGTCGTCACATAACGGTCCACGCTGATTTCTGTGGCAAGTTCCTCGCGGATCTCGCGTACCAGGGCTTCCTCGGGAGCCTCACCGGGCTCAAGCTTTCCTCCCGGAAACTCCCACCAATCCTTCCAGTCGCCATAGCCTCGCTGTGTGGCGAAGATGCGTCCTTCGTGGATAATGAGTGCAGCGACGACCTGTATGGTTTTCAACTCTGTCATAATATCTGCAAATATACGGATTTAAATCTTCAAGCCCAGTTCGGCCATCGCCGCCTCGTAGCGCTCCTGAGCGGCTTTGAGCATGGCGCGATGTTCCGCATTACGCTGCTTTCGGCGGGCCTGCTCTGATTCATACGACCGGCCGTTATCCTGAACTTGATCTGCCAGGGAGGGGAGTGTGGACTCATTTTTCAACTCGCATTCCCAAACGCTTATAACCCTCCATCCCATGGCCTCCAGAGCCTGGACAGACAGTTCGTCCCTGCGGATGTTGTTGCGGATCTTGCTTTGCCAGAAATCGGCATTGGACTTGGGTTTGGTAGCGAACCTGCAGTTGCGGTGACCGTGCCAGAAACATCCGTTGACGAAGATGACAGTATGATATTTCGGCAATACCACATCCGGACAACCGGGCAGCTCCTTTACATGGATGCGGTAGCGGTATCCATGCGCGTGCAGGAACCTGCGGACGGCCATTTCGGGCCGTGTGTTCTTGGCCCGGATGTGCGACATGCAGTTGTGCCGCTGCAGGGGTGTGAGCTGGTCGGTCATATCTGGCAGAAAATCGGTACCAAAGTTAGGCTTTTTATGTAAATTTGCACACATTTATGCAGATAGTTCTGGCACTGTTGGGAACTGTTTATCTGGCGTCGTAAAATATCTCCGAAAATTTTTACCTTTGTTCTAACTTTGACATCGTATATATAATCCTTACAGACGAAAACACCGTTCCTGTAGGGGAAGAATTCTAATCGACGGCAAGTCTTTAAAGTAAGGACCGAAACATATGTTCAACAAGCACGATATCTCTCGAAATACCTGCCAGCTCACAGGAGCACAGGCAAGACAGGGTTATGATTGGTGGTGGCATTCATTCACGGGATATGACGCGGAAACGGGAGAGGCGCGCCCATTCTTCATTGAGTTTTTCCTGTGTAATCCTGCTTCCGGAACATCCCATCCTGTATTCGGCCAGCTTGCGGAAAATCAGGAAAAAGGCATCAGGCCTTCATATCTGATGGTTAAGGCCGGTAGCTGGGGCTCTGACGCGGCCCAGCTTCACAGATTCTTCGGATGGGAGAAAATTAAAGTGGACATGGGCTGTCCGTTCAGCATAGAGGCGGATGACTGCAAGATAGGGGAGACCTTCACTGAAGGCCGTGTATGTGTGAGCCTTCAAGACAGTATTGATCATCCGGAGTGGATGTGCCAAGCCGGGGAGATGTCCTGGAACCTGAAACTCAGCAAGAAGACTGCGTTCAATGTAGGCTACGGTGCCGGAAAGCTCTTCCGCAAGCTTCAGCTCTTTGAGATGTTCTGGCATGCGGAAGGCATGGCAACTGAGTATCAGGGATTTGTAATGTGGAACGGACGCAAGTACATTATAAGTCCCGAAGACTGCTATGGCTATGCAGACAAGAACTGGGGCAAGGATTTCACCAGTCCGTGGGTATGGCTTTCATCATGCAACCTTACCAGCGAAATCAGCGGAAAGAAGCTGACAGACTCGGTGTTCGACATAGGCGGCGGCCGTCCGAAGTGTGGCCCGATTGTTCTCGACAGGAAACTCCTTTCTGCATTCTGGTATGAAGGCAAGGGCTTCGAGTTCAACTTTTCCAAATTCTGGACATTCTGTCGGACTAAGTTCGACTGCAGGGAAACCGACACACAGATTATCTGGCATGTAGACCAGCGGACCTGGCGAAGCAGGATGATTACTGATATCACCTGTGAGAAGAAGGATATGCTTCTTGTCAACTATGAGGCTCCTGACGGACTGAAGCGCCATAACCGTCTTTGGAACGGAGGCAACGGAAAAGGTACAGTGCAGCTATTCCACA
The DNA here is from genome assembly GCA_024398095.1 of Bacteroidales bacterium. Classification (GTDB taxonomy): domain Bacteria; phylum Bacteroidota; class Bacteroidia; order Bacteroidales; family UBA932; genus Cryptobacteroides. Next base: position 28,623 of record JAKSJK010000013.1, on the reverse strand, counting down.
AAGGACAGTTGGTAGATCGCATCCATGCCGAGAACATAGGATGCGAGTGGGGAGAATATACATTCTTTGAAAACAAGCTGGATGGCGTCATCAAAGTTGCAATTCATCAGGTTCTACAATAATAAATATGTTTCATATGAAAAGATTGCTCTGGCTTTTTACCGCCGTTCTTCTGCTTTCCTGCTCGAAGAATTCAGGATCAAGTGAAATAGATAATCCTACTTCATCCGGAATCAAACTCATCGAGAACAATGTGCTCTGTTGCCGCGTTGTCTGTGCTTCTGATGCGCCGACTGAGGCGAAGTGGGCTGCAAACCAGATAAACAACAAATTGAATGCGCTCTCCGGCGGCTCCGGGGCTATCCAGACTTCAAGCAAGGGAAAGGGAGCTGTTGAGATCATTATCGGTGACGACGCCTATGAAGACGCCCGGAATGATTACAGAGCTTTCACATACGGATCTTATCTTGCAAAGTGTTTTGACAACAAAATCATTCTTGCCGCACACGATTCCGCCTCGTACCACAAACTCGCAACTGATATCGGGAATACCCTTGTGAGGCATCTTAACGGCGGTACGCTGACTGTCCAGCAGGCATCAATGCCAAAAGCTCCTGAGGCTGAGATCAAAGGCTTTATTCCTCCATTCATCGGCAAGACTCTTCCTGCATACGTCCTCCAGACCGGTGCTGTCACAGTCGACGACACTGCGATGCAGGTTGCCTACGAGAACCTCAGTTTCAATGATTTCACTGCATATTGCTCAGACCTCGAGTCGCAGGGCTACAAAAAGTGTTGCGAGAATTCGATGTTCGCGAACAAATATGCATCGTATTCAAACGGAAAGTACCTCGTATCCGTATCTTATTATGGAAGCACGACGAAGTTGCTGAACATTGTTTCCGAACTGGAGTACGGCAAAAGCATCTGGTCCATTTCCGGCACAAAAGGGGACGTCAAGGAGTTGATGATGCAGGTCTATCAGGACAATGTCATCTACACCCAGAGCCATCCGGGTGGATATGTCGTCAGACTGTCGGACGGCCGCTATTTCGTCTATGACACCGGCTATGCGAAATCGGCAAACCAGCTTATGGAATATATGCACTCCCGCAACACATTCAAGGACGGCAAGGTGCATATCGCTCTGATAATCATCAGTCATCCTCACGAGGATCACATGAAAGGACTCATAGAACTTGCCGCAAAATACAAGTCGGAAATAGATTGCGACGCCGTTGCGTTCAACATGACCAACCATACCAGGCAGAGCCATTACGAATTGTCTACCCTGAACAAGCTGCACGACAGCATCGTAAAGGCTGCAGAAGATCTCGGAGCTTCATGTCATTACCTGCGCGGTGGTCAGGTTATGGACCTTGCGGGAGCGAAACTCGAGGTCCTTTTCACTCCGGATGAGCTCGGTACATATTTCCTTTCCGGCAAGAATGCCCAGGGGGAAAGCGACACCAGTCGTGACCAGAACAATTCCAGCAATATGGTCCGCCTGACCGTTGGTGGCCAGATGATTACCTTCACCGGCGATTGCCGCGGAGGAGAGGCCGGCATCTTCAACAAACTCGTCAAGCCGGTCTTCAAGTCAGATATCATGACCGTTGCGCACCACGGTTTCAACGTTTCCGCTACGCTTCAGATGTACACTCAGGCCAAGCCTTTCGCTCTTTTCTGGACTATCCGGCAGGATGAACAGGACATGTCGCGCTATTTCGACCAGCAGCTTATGGCTGCTACCTATGTCAAGAGCCACTTCTTCGAAGAGGAACTAGTCGAGATCGAGTTGCCTTACAACCCGTCATAGTCCGGTATTGGTTCGTCAGCAGGTGCTGCTGAACCTACTCCGGCCAATTGATCCTGGTGTTGAATTTCTTTGGAGCGTCCTGCAGCTCTTCGTGGCTTTCAGCGATAACTTTCCACATCTGCTCCAGTATCTCTGGATGCTCTGCAGCAAGATCAGTGGTCTCCTGAGGATCCTCGACGATGTTGTAAAGCTCCATGGCGCTATCCTCATCCTCTGCCTTCTGCAAGAGTCCTTTCCATTGGCCGATACGTACGGCTACCCAGCCCTTTGCACCAGGGAACTCCCAATAGAGAGCCTCGTGCTCAACCTGCTTTCTCGACTTGCCGACCAAGGTAGGTAAGAAAGAGATTCCGTCGTTCTCAGGAGCATCTGCGCCAGAAATCTCGGCAAGGGTCGGCATGAGATCCGCGAAGCAGGCAATGTGGTCAGTCTTGCTGCCAGCCTTGATGTGGCCAGGCCAGCATGCGACAAAAGGCATGCGTATACCACCCTCGTGAAGCGAGGACTTGCCCCAGCCCTTGCAGCATTTGAACGGTCCGCCGCTCTGGAAATATTCAAGAGGGGAGTTTCCGTTGCAGGCTGGTCCATTGTCCGATGTCACGATAAAGATTGTGTTTTCCCAGACTCCCAGTTCCTTGAGTTTATTCACGAGTTTGCCGACCTGTGTGTCGATGTGTGTGACCATTGCGGCGTAGGTGGCATGCGGATAACGCCTCGGCAGATAGTTGCCACCGTTTGTCAGAGGAGCCTCGTCACCGAGTTTGTCCACATAGTACATAACCTCGTCGAGAGGCGCCTGGACCGCACTGTGAGGCACTGTCGTAGTCCACATCGCAAAGAATGGCGATGAAGCATTCTCAACTATGAAGTTCTCGAGCTTGTCATACATGAGGTCGCAGCTGTAGTATTTGCCCTCGTACCTCGCGTAACTCTCGATTGCAAGGGAATCCAGGTTTGCCGGGAGTTTCTCACCCTGCATCACAAACGGGTTGTCAATCTCGATCTCCTTGTCATTCTCCCAAAGGTGCGTAGGGTAGTATGAATGTGCCAGAGCCTGACAGTTGAAACCGTAGAAATAGTCGAAGCCCATCTCATTAGGGGTGGAACCGCTGCCCGGATAGCCAAGGCCCCATTTGCCAACCATCGCTGTCTTGTATCCCGCATCCTGCATCATGTGTGCGATGGTTTTCGTGTCGGCTGACATCGGATACTGGCCCTGCTGGTCCGGATTCAGGAAAACAGTATTGAATCCATACTCGGCCATATAAGGCACGCGCTCATCATTGTGCCTGATCTGGCTGTGCCCCATATGCTTGCCTGTCATAGTGCAGCAACGGGACGGTGCTGAGAGAGGAGCCGCGCTGTACATGTCGGTGAATATGATGCCGGCTGACGCCAGTGCATCGATATTCGGCGTTTCGATCTTTTCCTGACCATAGCATCCCAGATCTCCGTATCCAAGATCATCGAACATCAGGTAGACGATGTTCGGCTGGGGCTGTGTTCCGTTGTCAGAATTGCTGCACCCGCAGGCGGTGGCCGCAGCGGCTGCTGTAAGGATTGCTTTTCCTGTATATCGTTTCATGTGGTTTATTTTATAGGTATTCTTCCGGCCAGTTGATTGAGGTGTTCATTATCGGGTTGGGGTGGCTGGTGTGCTCGGAGCGGATTATCTCCCACATGCGGGCCACGATCTCCGGGTGGGCGGCACTCAGGTCGTGCTCTTCCAGAGGATCCTCGTTGATGCGGTAAAGTTCCATTGTGTTTCCGCCGTCTGCCACATTCTTGACAAGTCCCTTGTATTCGCCGATACGCACTGCGAGGTAGCCGCGTGCCTTCTTGAAAGCAGGAAACTCCCAGTACAGGTGGTCGTGATGGGTTTGCCTGCGGGACCTGCCCGTAAAGGTCGGCCACAGGGAGATTCCGTCGGTTTCGTAAGGCTGGTCGATACCGGCCATCTCGCAGAAGGTTGCCATCATATCCGGGAACCAGGCTATCTCGTGGCTGACGCACGGTTTCACGCGGTTACCCCAGGTAAAGATGAACGGCATCCGTATTCCGCCCTCCTGAAGGGTTCGCTTCGTATAGCCATCCTCGCTGTGGAAGGGGTGGGAATTGTCGAACCAGGCCGAACTGTTGCATTTGCTCTGGGCGGGACCGTTGTCTGATGTCACTATTATTATGGTGTTGTCGTAGACTCCTTCATCCTTCAGATGCTGTACCATCTTGCCAATCTGCATGTCCAAATAGCTGATCATCGCAGCATATGTGGCGCGCGGATACCTGCATGGGAAGTAGCCGTTGGCGCGGGCTACCGGCTCTTCATCGCCGAACTTTTCCACATAGTGGTTTATGTACTCGTCCGGGGCCTGCATGGCGGAGTGGGGGATGGTCGTGGTCCACATCAGGAAGAAAGGATGATCCTTGTTCTCCGAAATGAAACCTTCGACTTCCTTGTACATGGCGTCCGGGCTATAGATGGTGCCCTTGTACGGCTCGTAGTTCACTATGTCGTACTCATCCAGGTCATCAGGCAGTTTTTCGCCAAGCTCCATGAACGGATTGCCGAGATATTCCCGCTCTCCGTTGCGGTAAAGGTATTGAGGATAGTAGCACTGGGCGCTTCTCTGGCAGAGGTAGCCGTAATAGAAGTCAAAGCCCATTTTGTTGGGAACGCTGTTGCTCGTCGGACCGCCAAGGCCCCATTTGCCTATCATACCGGTGGTATATCCGGCCTTCTGCATCAGCCTTCCAAGCGTGATGGTGCTGTCGGCCATCGGGGCCTGACCTTCCAGCTCGGGGTGTTCCATCATCGCCTTGAGGCTGAATACATCCCCTCGCCAATACTGTTCGTCGTTGGCGCGGATCTGTGTATGACCGTTGTGCAGACCTGTCAGCAGGCCGCAGCGAGATGGGGAAGACTGGGGCGCGCCGGCGTAGAAGTCGGTGAAACGGATGCCGTTTGCAGCCAGAGCATCTATATTCGGAGTCTCGGTCTTTGTTTGGCCGTAGCAACCGAAATCGCAGTAACCGCTGTCATCCATCAGGATGAATACGACATTGGGCTTGGGCGCGGATTGCCTGGGCTGGGTGCAACCGGAAAGTGCGGCTGCACCCGCTGCCAGAGCGGCTCCTGTGAGATGGAGCCCAGTCTTCATTTTAGCCTCAGGCATTGTTCTTATTCATCAAGTGTTGTTATCGATACACTCTCCAGACGGATTCCGCAGGTTGAAGGATCGTTGCCGGATTCCTTGATCAGGATTTCCAGATCTCCGCTAAGACTTCCGCTTTCCACTGTGAATACATGGCTTGCTGGAGTCTTCTGAGGCAGAACGACATTTTCTGGAGCCTTGAGGTTTACACCGCCGACGCTGACATGGTCGAACAGCGGGGATGAGGTGCTTCCGGACTTTCCGACTTTCACATCTACAGAGCTTACCTTGCCCTTCAGACCGACGGTGCGGATGGTAATCTTGTGCATCACATAATTCTCGGTACCGAACTGCTTGCACTTGAAGCTTTCGTTGTCTGTCAATTTGCCTGGAGTGATGATGTCATCGCCATCCCAGGTAACTGTCCAGTTGAGACTGTTGATTGCGAAAGGAGTGTCGAAAGCCGCGATCGGAGCGTTGAAGAATGAATATTCAGTGGTAGTGGTTGTTGGTCCTACAGGAGGATCGACAGGGTCTACAGGCGGATCAACAGGATCTACAGGAGGATCGACAGGGTCGGTTGCCGGTGCGGCAGCCTGGGTCACAGTGAACTTGAATTCTGTATTGTTACCTGCAACAGTCACATAGCCTGTCCTCGGCTGTTTTTCTGTGTTTGCTGTAGCGCTGACATAGATAGGACGGGAATCATTTCCTGATTTGCGGTCGAGCATAATCCAGCTTTCGGAAGCTTCTGCTGTCCATTCCACATTGCTGGTCACGCCTATGACCTGGGCCTCACCCTCATAGCCGAGTTCGATTTTCCCGTCTTCAGGAGTAACTTCGAAAACCTTGGTGATGGTTTCATTTTTGTTGCAGGCGAGAGCCATGAGGACCGCAGCTGCAAGAGTCAGATGTTTTTTCATTTTTGGTTATTTTTTTATTCACCCCAGCCGGGGTTCTGTGTTAATGAATTGTTGATTGCTATTTCCTGGGCCGGGATAGGCCAGAGGTAGTCCCTTTCGATTACTACGCGTGTGCCCATCTTTGCGCCGAGAATGTCGGCGTAAGTTCCGGCTACCTGCTCGAGAAGACCGTAACGCTTCATATCCATGAAACTGTGTCCTTCGCCTGCAAGTTCCCACTTCCTTTCCATGCGCAGACGCTCAGTAGCCTGGGCTGCATTGCTTACAGCAAGGTTCGGATTGCCGCTGTTCAGCAGTGCAACGCCTGCACGGGCGCGAACTATGTTGATCTGCGTGCATGCATCGCCGATTCTGTTCAGACCGATATATGACTCGGCAAGCATCAGGTGGATGTCGGCAAGACGGATGAGAGGGAAGTTGATAGGTGCTTCCGCTGTGTTGGTGATAAGACCTCCAAGATCTCCTTCCGGAACGAATTTGCGGTAAGGATAAGGGAAGTTCTTTGCTGGCTGAACGAAGCCGTTTGCAGCTGTTACTCCTGTTGCTATTACGTATTCCATCATCTTGTCCACATACTGCAGGCTGCCTTTGTACTTGGTGTAAGGCAGGATGTATGACGCAGCAAGGCGTGGATCGCGCTCTTCCCAGATCTGCAGCAACTTGTCCCTGTATGGAGTGTAGGTTACGCTCTTGAGGTCAGCGCCAAGCTTGGAGGTAAAAATGGTCTTTGCTTCTACGCCGGGGATTGCGGTTTCCCAGCTGAACGGATCTCCGTTCTTGTATTCATAGGTGTCCACAAAGGCAGTGTTTGCAGTGAAATCCCCGGAACAGGTGTTGCTGTAGGTGGATTTTGTACCCATGTGGTTGCAGAGCGGAAGACCGAATGAATTCTCGTAGTCGCCTACACATTCGATCGAGAAAATCATCTCTGAGCATGCATCACCAGGGATTGTGAAGAGGGCTGCATAATCCGGATTCAGATGATAGATACCACTCTCAATGATAGCCTCGAAACATTCCCTGGCCTTGTCGTAGTTTTTCTCATAAAGGTATACCTTTCCCTGAAGTGCCATTGCTGCGCCCCAGGTGGCACGTCCGCGCCATTTATCTTCCCACTTCTTAGGCAGATGGGCGATGGCTACATCGAGGTCCTTGTGGATGAACTCACGCACCTCCTCCAGTGTGTTGCGTGGAAGAAGCATATCGTCATATTGCGCTCCGACATCCCAGGTCTCATCGTAGATAGGAACGCCGCCGTAAAGATTGCTGGTCTCGAAATAGAACAGTGCCCTGAGGAAGAGTGCCTCGGCCTTGAACTGTTCGATGAGTTCCTGACTCATCTCTGCCTTTCCGATGTTGCGGATGATGTTGTTGGACCTTGCAATGGATTCGTAGCAAAGCATGTACTTGTTGAGAATCTTCGTGATGGTGGCATCATAGGTCCCGTTGAACACCTTGAGGTAGGTGTCGTTGCTTGTTGTCACAGCCAGACCGCCCAGGCAGTCAAACGCAAATGTGCGGGCCATGCCGTTCGGCTTCTGCATGATTGCGTAGACGGAGGTGATTGCCATCTCCACCTGGGTCTGGGTCTTCCAGAAATTCTCCTGGGAATATTTGTCCTCCGGGTATCTCTCCAGGCTGTCGCAAGATGTAGCGAAGAAGGAGCCTGCGGCCAGGATTGCAATTAGGTATAATGTCTTTTTCATGTCTTCAGCCTTTTAGAATGTGAGGTTGATTCCGAACACAGCCTGTCTCATGGACGGATAGCCCATTCCGTAGACTTCAGGATCCAATCCGACAAACTTTGTGAAAGTAAAGAAGTTCTCCAGGGTTGCGTAGAAGCGCAGACGCTCGATGCCGCATCTCTTGGTAAGCTTGTATGGGAGAGTGTATCCAACCTGGATGTTGCGTATCTTGAGGAAGGACATGTCTTCCAGGTACATATCGCAGTACTGGGTGTTGAGACGGTCCTTCTGGTATACCATCCTAGGGTACTCGGCGTTGGTGTCGCCCGGCTTCCACGACTTGTCGATAAGTGTCTGGTTGAGCTGATATCCCTGGTTGAAGGTAGGGGTGTTGTAGCCCTGTTCGAGAAGGAAGATCTTGGTACCGTATGAACCCTGTATGAGTGCAGAGAAGTCAATGCCCTTCCATGAGGCGCTGAGGTTGATGCCATAGTAGAACTTAGGGTTCGGGCCGTCGCTGCAGACGGTACGGTCACGCTCGTCCAGAATTCCATCAGGGATAGGATTGCCGTCAGCATCGAAGGCTCCGGCGATATCGGCGAACAGGATGTCACCGTACTCAGGCTTGCCGTAGGTGTCGAAGCATTTCGGATTAGCAGCATACATTCTGTTCACAAGGTCCATGTCTGCTTCGGTTTGGACGATCCTGTCTACGCGGAGCAGGTACTGGGCATCCACCGGATAACCTTCGCCGACATAGTTGACAAGAGTGCCTTCGTTGTTTTCACGCAGTGTGTATATTCCTTTGCCTTTATACTTGTCCACATTGTTCTTGATGTGGGTGATGTTGCCGCTGATGCTGTATTTGAAATCACCGACCTTGTCAGCCCATCCGAGGGAGATCTCGAAGCCGCGGTTGCTTACCTGGGCCGCATTCTTGGTAGGGAGGGTGGCGGAACCGTGGGCATATGGACCCGGAAGATCGATGAGGATGTTCCTGGTGACTTTGTCAAAGTACTCCACGGTACCGGTAAGGCGGTTCTTCAGGAAGCCGAAGTCCACACCCACATTGGCAACTGTGGTTGTCTCCCAGGTAAGGTCTGAGTTTCCGAGGGCGAGGATAGCCTGGCCGACAGCTACGGCATCACCGAAGGAATAGTTGTGCTGCGAATAGAAAGTCTGGGCCTCGTAGTTGCCCACGGCATTGTTTCCAAGGGAACCGTAGGATGCCCTGAGTTTCAGCTCGTCGACTTTCGTACCTTCCATGAACGCTTCCTGGCTGATTCGCCATGCTGCGGAAACGGAAGGGAAGTACCCCCATTTGTTCTTGCCGAGGAAGCGTGAAGATCCGTCTGCACGTATATTGGCCTCGAGCAGATATCTGTCTTTCCAGCCCAGATTCAGTCGCGCGAAGTATGAACGCATTGCCCACTCTGCCGAACTTCCTTCAGCATTGGATTCACCGGTTGCAGCATTGAATACGCTGAAATCAGTGTCGATCAGGTCCATTCTCTGGGTCTTGTACTCCTCTGAGCGGTAAGTCTCCTGGCTGACACCGGCAAGAACAGTGAAGTCAAGCGCATCGTCGAACCACTTGTGGTTGTATGTTGCTACAGCCTCAAGCAGATGGCGGGTCGACTGGGTGTTGTCCATTGAGAGCTGGTTCTGCAAGGTGCTTGTGCTAACCACAACTCCTTTCTGGAAGTTCCAAAGGTCGATGAACACCGGTTTGGTCTTGGTCTGATGGAGATTGTACTGGAATGTGTATGAACCCGTTACGGTCAATCCCGGAAGAGGGTTGAGCGTGCCGTAGAATTTCGTGCGTGCGGTGTATCTGTGGTTATATCCCGCACGCTGGTTGAGCACGCGCAGAGGGTTGTGATTGAGGTTTGCTGTCTCCTCTATGTTGTTGGAACTGCCATATCTGCCGTCCTCGGTGCGCCAGATCATGCCAGGGGTGCTGGTTTTGGCCTGGCTGATTGCGTCATTTACGTAAGATGCTCCTTTGTCAATATCAGCATATGAACCGTTGATGTTCGCACCGAGAGTCAGCCATTTCATAGGTTTTCCTTCCACATTGCTGCGGAATGAATACTTGCGCTGGCCAGAGTTCTCCATGACACCCGGGTTGTTGCTGTAGGTGAAGGAAGTGAATGTCCTCAGCTTGTCGGTACCTCCGTTCAGGGATATGGTGTGGTTCTGAGCCACAGCAGTCTTGAAGAGCTCCTTCACCCAGTTTGTGTTAGGGAACAGCTGCGGATCGTTGTTCTCTCTCCATCTCTGGATGCTTTTCTCGCTGTAGAGGTAGTTCTTGCCGTAGCCCTCGGACTCGTAGTAACCGTTCATGAGAGTCATGTAGGTTGCATAGTCATCCACAGGCTTGTAGGCTTCGCGTACCGACTCGATGGACGCATAGCCGTCATACTCTACCTTCAGACGTCCCTTTGCACCCTTCTTTGTGGTGATGAGTATTACACCGTTTGCTGCACGGGAACCGTAGATGGCAGCGGATGCGGCATCCTTAAGTACTGAAATGCTTTCAACATCACGCGGATTCACGCTGTTGTAGCTTCCTTCCACACCGTCGATCAGAACGAGTGGGGAGGCCGTGTTGAGGGATCCGATACCGCGTACGCGGATTGTTGCATCGTTGCTTGACGGTACATTGGAACCGTTTGTGACACTCACACCTGCTGCCATTCCGGAGAGGGCGCTGGAAATATTCACGATAGGACGGCTTTCAATGATTTCTCCGACATTGACAGCCGATACGGATCCTGACAGGCTCACCTTGCGCTGGGTTGCATAGCCGACAACCACCACATCATCCAGTTTTGCAGATTCCTCTGCCAGGACGATATTGATGCTGGCTTCGCCATTGTATCTTACCGTCTGGGAAACATATCCCAGGCAAGATATTTCCAACTCGGCGCCGACAGCGACATTCTCAAGAACGGCGATGCCGTCAATGTCCGTCACTGCTCCGCGGATGGAACCTTTAATGATGACTGATACTCCGGGAATAGGCCCGGAACTGTCTGACACACAGACTTTTGCTACTCCTCCTGCTGCCATGGCGTCATGGGATGAAATCCCAAATACCATCAGCATGCTGAGCAGGATGCTTTCTACGATGGATAGTAGTTTCATATAGCGTTATTTATTTAAGTAGTTTGCACATGAGGTGTCGTTAGGTTTCGTATAGCCCTGGCAGGTAAAGGTGTTGCCATATCCGTCCCTGGCTACAATCTTTATGTCGTCAGTAGTGACGTCTGTGATGTTGAAACTGTACATATGGGCACTGCTGGATGGATATCCGTTTGTGCTCTTGATAAGCAGTGTCTTGTAGAAGTAGTTCTTTGCCCACATGTCGCGGAGCTCTGCATCGAAAGCCACAGCCTTTCCGGTGGCGACGCCGTTCTCGTACACTTCGAAGGTCCATGAAGCGTCTGCGTTCCATGCATTTATCACGCCTCTGCCGGCTTCTGATTTCAGGCCCCATTTAAGGGTCATACCCGCCTCGGAAGAAGTATATGCCGGGAATTCCCACGCGCGGTACACCCTCATCTGGAAATCCTCATCGCATCGTACTCCCTTGTAGATCTGGTTGACAAGCTTTGTTCCGTAAAATTCGAATACAGCGTATCCGTTAGGGGCGCCGTCTGTGCAGATCGTACCCTTCCACCATGCACCGCATGCGGTGCCTACGATGTACTCGTCTATCTTCTTTCCATTTCCTGTAAGGGTCCAGGAAGAACCCTTGTTTACACCCTTGTTGAGGACATTGTGTGTGTGGCCGGCGATGATTATTGCCTTGTCGAAACGGCCCAGAAGCTCGAGCATCTCCTTTCTGTATCCGCTGCCCTTAAAAAAACCGTTGCTGAAGCCGTCGCGGAACGGGATGTGGATGCACAGAATCACCGTTTTGGACGGATCGACATAACTGAGGTCCTGTTTCGCCCATTCATATTGCCACTCCAGAAAACCGTCATCGTAGTCGCTGGCGTTCTGGGCAGTATGGATTACGTCATCCATTGACAGGATGTGGCAGTCGCCTCTGTTGAAGGAATACATCAGCGGGCCGGCATAGTTCTCATATGTCACGCTTGCCGCAGCATCCGAACTTGTCGGGTACTCATGGTCATGGTTGCCGATAGTCTGGAAAACAGGGATGCCGGTCTTTGTAATGTTCATTGCCGAGAATACCTTTGGGAACAGTGTCCATTTGTTTGCGACCATGTCTCCCATAGTCATGGCAAAAGACGGCATGTCGCCGTTTTTCGATTCGATGTAGGACTGTACATCGGCTATGGTCTCGGTTGCAAACCGTGACACCTCGGACTCTGAACCCACCTGGGGATCACCCAGGGCCAGCAGACGGAATTTCTTCTGGACATCACAGCGTTTGAGGGTGAAATCAAACTTTGCCCCCGGGAGAATCTTTACGAAGAACATTGGAAGACCGTAGGCTCCGCCGGTTTCAATCTGGGCGTCAGATGGAAGGCTGCACGAAACATAGCGTGCGCTTACATGAAGATTCAGGGAATACTTGCCGTTCTTGTCGGTTGCGGTGCAGTTGTGTCCGTCGCTGATCACTACGCCGGATGCAGGAGCACCGTCAGAATAGCGCACGACTCCTTCCGCCACTTCCGGCCAGCTCATCGACGGTTTCTTGCCCGGACCATTTTCAGAGCATGATACAAGAATCACCGAGAGTCCGGCAATTGCCAGAGCTCTGCATATATGTTTATAAATATAGGTAATCATCTCTCTTTCCAACTATTTCATGTCAATGCTGAATGACTTCGGACGGGTCAGTGTCTCTTCGTACTTTAACTGACCGTCACCGCCTGTTATCCTTACCGTAATCTGTGAGTCCGGAGCATTTGCCTGTGACTCAAACATGTGAATGCACTTTTCTACGGGTTTCTTCTTGGCTGCACCTTTGCCTCTGCGGGCCCTTGGAGCCAGGTAGGTGAAGGCATGGATAGGATCCATTCTTTCTATTCTGCTGACTTCCATAGGTTTTCCATCCTCAAGGATTTCCACCTTGTCGCCTGGTTGCCAGCACCAATAGTTGACCATGATCTTGTTCTGGAATTCTTCTGTGCCGTACTTGTCAACCCCTTTGAAACTGGTCTTCAGATGCTCGAAGTCGGGGCTGGAATTGCAGTAGTCTCCAACTGTGTTCATGTCGTAGACCCTGAAGCTCTTTTCTCCATTGACGTAGGAGAGAAACTTTCCTTCGAACCCTCCGCCAGGCTTGAAAGTGGCAGTGTACATACCGCCATCGGCACCGTCACCTCCGAATACGGGGTGTCCGTCCAAGGTTTCCCACATGTCGCCGGATGCAGCAGGAAGGTTGAACTGGTGGAGACGTGGAAATTCTTCAAATTCCATGAAGTCGAACAGGTGTATGTGGCCGGAGAAGAAGATCGGGTCCTTGACGAACCTTGACATGAGGGTGAATATCTCCTCGATCTGCTCCCTCTTGTGCTTGATGTTCCCTTTGACGATGGAATTTACGAAAGGAACATGGACGCAGAGATATATCTGGGTCGTGTCAGAAACGAATTCCAGATCCTTCGCGAGCCAGTCCATCTGCCTGCCAGTGAATTCCACTTCGTAGTTGTGGATTGTCGACGAAGATTTCAGATCCTCTTTCACATCGTTGACATACAGGATGTTATCCATGAAAATCCAATGATCTCCACCGATGTTTACCGAGTATTTGTCCGGTCCCCATGTTTTTCTATACTGCCAAGCTGCGTCAAAGTCGGTGTTGTCACTTGATACGGCGCCATCATTGTCATGGTTGCCTGTGATGACATACATCGGCGTAGGATATCCGCAACCGTCCAGGAATGTGTAGCCGTCAATTCCGTTGAATCCGTACTCATACCAGAACTTGTCCTGTGTGATGTCTCCGAGTGCCATGGTATAAACCGGACCTTTCTTTTTGAACTCTTCAGCCCATTCTTTTACTTTCGGGAGGACATCTTCCGTAAACCTTTGAATCTCGTGGCGGTGGGGGACCGCTCCGAGGTGCAGGTCTGGAGCGAAGAAAACAGAATAGGTGGACTGGTCTTCAGAACGGAATGAGAAATCGTGGACCTCGGCATTCTTTGCATCTGAAGTCAGAGCAGCCCAGAATCCGGGCTGGATGTTGTCTTTGAGCTCGGCTGTCGTGCCGGAAGGCGTAACGGCAAATATGATGCTGTCGACCTTGGTGGATTTCATCTTGTATCTGCCTTTTGCGTCGGTTTTGACAAATTGCTCACCGTCGCAGATCAGTACTCCTTTCGCAGGAACTCCGTCCGAGGTGACAGTTCCGAGGATGTTGTATGAACAGGAACCCAGTGCTAGAAAACTTAGGATTGTGGCACTGATTGAGGAAAGTCTTTTCATCTGGCTGTGTTATCTTTTAGTGGCTTAGCGGTTTAAGCAAAATTATTATTTAATAAGTATAAATCCTATGACATCAGATAATAATCCAAAAATCCCTCAAAGACAAACGGCTGAAATTCAGCTTGTTAGCCTTTGAGGGGTGTGGTAGGAATCCAAAGTTGTCTAAACCTGATTTCAGGTGATGCTCTTGATTCTGTTCTCGAAATCTTCCTTGTTGCAGATGGCGTTTTTCCTGATTCTGTACCTGTAGGTGTAGACCGATGAAAGGGCGCAGTTGAAGAATGATGCTATCTGTGCGTTGTCTGTAATTCCCAGACGGATGGCAGCCAGAATTCGCAGTTCTGTATTTAGTGAACCGCTTTCGTCGTATCTGCATTCGGGCTTGAGAAGTTCGTTCACCTGTGCAATGAAATCAGGGTACAGCCCCAGGAACGTTTCGTCGAATATGCTGTAGAATTCCTTGTATTCAAGTTCATATTTCGACGGAGTCCTCAGCATCGCAAGCACGGCATCAGTTCCTCCGGACTTCAGGGCCATCCTCAGTTCGTGTCTGTATTCTTCAACCTGGCCGAGATATTTCAGTGACAGGTTCATGTACCGGTAGACGTAGCTGTCCTTGATGTTGTTGGCGTCGCGGAGCTCCTTGTTGATATTGGATATTGTTTCGTAGGACTTGTTGAGCTGTATACTTTGCCGTCTTAGGCGGATCAGAAGCATGCTGAAAACTGCAAGTGCGATCAGCAGGAATGCGAATGCCATGTATCTCAGCCGTCTCTGCCGGGCCTCGCTCTCTTTGAGAGAGTCAAGTACCAGCTGCTGCAGCTTTGCCGATGACGAGAATCGCATTCGGTGGTTGCTGCTGATGGCATCATTGACCGCTATGTTCACATACCTTGCTGCCGGCCTGTACTGTCCGTTCTGGAAGAGCTGTATCGACAGCTGGTAAAGCGAGGTGTACTCTCTGCGCGGAATCTTGAAATCCAGGATTGCCGCCTCTGCCGTCCAGTACTCAGCCATCCGGATATCTTTCATCTTCATGTAGATCTGGCCAATATTGTAGGCCGCCCTGGCTTTGTTGTACAGGTCATCTATCTTGTCGTAGGCCTCCAGGAGCATGTCCAGGGCCTTGAGAGTGTCTCCCTGATGCCTGATGTTGAGTGCGGCAAATCGCAGCTTCACTCCTTCGGGCTCGCAGTCTGAATTGCTGGCCTCTTCCCTTATGGAGTACTTCAGGTCATAGTATTGGCTGCGGATGGGGGCATAAGCCAATATTCGAAGGATATCTTTGTGGTACCTGGCTCTGAATGAATCCTTTACCAATGATGTGTCAAGCGATGCTATGCTTTTGTGAAACCCGGAAGTATCTCCTTTGATGCATTTGTTCAGAAGTTTGTCGATGTCCGTCCTGAATTCCAGTTCGGCGTTGCCTTCGGAATATTTCTCGAGGACAGGCAGGAAAAGCGACGCGGAAGAGATGGAGTAGAAGGAATAGTTCATGAAAAGGGAATCAGCATATACCCATTTCAGTGAGTCGGTGGCCGCATTTTCGTACTTGTGCCTCAGCTCCTGCATTTTCCCCTCAAAGTTCTGGCGGTAGCTTTCTTTTGAGGCTATGGTACGATCGAGTTCCCTGAACTTTGCGCGCAAAGCCCATTCCTGTGAGCATGATGTCATCACAGGGAGCAGGGCCGCCATTATCAGGGCCGTTATGATCCTTTTGTACTTCATCAGGCTTCCTTCTGTCTCAGTGTCATTATCTGATATCGTCTATGATATTTATATTTCCCCTGTATCTTTTACCCGCCTTACCGAGCACCTTTCCACCTCACTATTTATTGTCTTGGTTTTGTAAAGGTAACATTTATTGAATTAATAATGCTAAGTTTGCATGTTTAATCAGACATTTTGCCGACAACAAACAAACGACTATGAACACACTCATCCAGAAAAGCATCACAGCGCTCCTCATGTGCACACTGATCAGCTGTGCCACTCCGAAAGGAAACTCGACCTTCACCGCAGAACAGAAAGCAGACACTGCGACGGTCTATGTCACTCGCGACCTGGCACCGGAAGCAATCGTCCGCATCTACCATGCGCTGGGAGTGCCCGCAAGCGGCAGTATAGCCCTCAAAATTTCCACCGGCGAATCTTCAGAAACCGGATACATCCGTCCCGAAGTCATGAAACCGCTCATCGATGACCTCAATGCAGTAGAAGGCAACAAGGTCACGATTGTAGAATGCAACACCGCATATCCTGGAGCCCGCAACACAACCAAGAAACACCTTGAAGCAATACGCGAAAGGGGATTTGAAAATGTGGCGCCTGTAGACATCATGGACGCAGAAGGCGACCTGCAGATTCCGGTACGCGACACCACCTGGATCCACTATGACCTCGTCGGCAGCCACCTTGCCAACTACGACTGGATGATCAACCTCGCCCACTTCAAAGGCCACCAGATGGCCGGAATGGGCGGTGTACTTAAAAACGCATCGATCGGAGTGGCATCATCGGCCGGCAAAGCGTATATCCACTCATCGGGTGAAACCACAAGTCCAATCAAGATGTGGGCACACACCGGCAACCAAGACGGCTTCGTCGAATCCATGGCAGCAGCAGCACAAGCCGTACACGACTACATGGAAGGCCGCGTACTGTATATAGCTGTGATGTACCGAATGTCGATCGACTGTGACTGCAACGCACACCCTGCAGAACCGCTCATTGCCGACTACGGAATCGTCGCATCTACCGATCCGGTAGCTGTCGACCAGGCATGCTACGACATAGTCACACAGATCCACAACGACGAGCACAACAACAATAAGCCGCTCCTGGACCGCATCGAAAAGAAACACGGCACCCACATCATGGAACACGGCGAAAAAATCGGTCTGGGCTCGCGTCAGTACAGGCTGGTCAGCATCGACTGGTCACCTGGCCGCTGATCCCGCGTCCCTGCAGATTGTTGGCAACAAAAAAGGCGGCCTCGGAAGGTCGCCTCTGTGAGTCAAAAAGCTGGTTAGCTGCAGGACCATACGTAATCCTTTGATTCTGCTGCTATACCCAAGAACTTGATAACGATGGTATCTCCATCGCTATTGGTGATGTTGATAAAGATTTCGACCTCTTTTGTCTCTTCGTTTATATTGACATATAGATTTCCTTCAGAGAATGCATCGTCATAGAATCTTTGGTAGTCGTCTCCAATCTTGAGAGTAATATAAAAACTCCAACTGTCTCCGTCCAAGTCAGCAGGCAGAGAGTGCATGACTCCTAACTTCTCCTCTGGTATGTCAATGTCCAGAATGTATTTACATTTCTCTTCAATCTTTGTTTCGCTCAATCCAAGAACATTCTTCTGGGTAAGAACAACATTGTATCCCTGACCTTCTTCATGGAAGTATGTGCATCTGAGCTTATCGATTTTTTTGCCTGCAATTTCAGCGTTACCATCTGTTGCGACGGCACCTTCTTTTGTGCAGGCACTTGCCAGACAGAGAACTGCTGCAAGGAAAATGATTATTTTTTTCATAAGTTTAGTTGTTTGTGTTTGTTTGACTTTGTAAATGTAGTACAATTTTGTGAGATTGCAAGCCATCACCCATGCACCCCGACCTTTACAGTCGGCAGCGCTGGTGATTATCCAGCTGCCTCATCGATGTCGACATGATCGGTCTTGGATCGCGCCAATACAAACTCGTCAGCATCGACTAGATGAGATCTGCTATTTAAGTTTCTGTGCGAAATCAGTGGTAATCCATGTGAAGCCGTAGTCCTCGGCAATCTTGCGGAGATTCACATCGTTGACCATCCAGAGGAAAGTCTCAATGCCGGCCTCCTGGAACTGAGGGATCCAGTCGGTGTGGTTCAGAATGACGCTCACATTGTAGGATACGGCCTGGAATCCATGAGCCTTGACATCTTCTGGGAGCATAGAGCCGTGCAGACTGTTGGAGTTGAGAATAACCTTCATCCCAGGTTCCTGTCTGAGTACCTCGTCAAGTGTTTCAGCCTTGAAAGACAGCATGTACATCTGGTCAAGCATGTTACGGGAACGAATCTCATCCAGACACTTGGTGATGAGCAGTTTCTCTCTATCGGCAGGATGGGATTTAAGTTCAAGCATCATCTTTATCTGCGGAGTCTTCTTCGCCTGGTCCAGCCATTCACATAAGGTCGGAATCTGATTTCCGAATGGCAGGACATAAGCGCGTATATCCTCGAAGTTGCTACCCTGACAAGTCAGCTCGCCCTCGATCTTGTTGTCGTGGCGGATAACAAGCTGGTCATCGGCGGTGAGGTGCACATCGAATTCGACACCGTCAACGCCTTCTTCCTGGGCACGCCTGAGTGCATCCAGCGTGTTCTCGTCTGTAGTGAACTGATCGCCTGTAGAGCAAAGCCCACGGTGAGCCAGAATCTTGACATTCGGGTTATCCTGACAGTTGCAGGAAGCTAGCACACATAGTGCAGCAATAGAATAAAGTAATTTCTTCATGTGGATTGTTAATCTGTCCAACCGGAGTTCTGACCAAGGGCCGGGTTGATTGAATTAGCTGTGTGAGGTATCGGACGCAGATACATCTTGTCCTCCCAGTTGCGCTTGACATCGTAGACCAGACGTCCCTGGCTGCTCAGAGCATAGGTGCCCTGGCTAGGGTCGAAATAGGTGACGCCGTCCTGCTTGCCACTGCCGTAGCAGGTGTCTGGGGTGCCGTTTGCATCCAGGTCCATGAGAACATTCTCTCCAGGAATGTAGATGCCTTCCCAAGGCTGCACACAAAGGTGTCCCAGATGCCAGCGCATGAGATCGTTCCAGCGGCTATCCTCCATGAAGAGCTCGACAGCGCGTTCACGCCGTATCTCGACGAGGTCGCTGCTGGTGATGCCATAGTAGGCTGCAAGTTTTGCATCAATGGACTCCGGCTTTGTACCCACGACACCGGCCCTTGTACGAAGAGGACGGATGGTCTTCTCCCAAATTTCATCGCTGAGCTTCTGAGCTGGATCAAGTTCGCAGCTCGCCTCGGCATAGGCCAGAAGAACCTCGGCATAGCGGAGTACAGGGATGCAGGTGGCATTGTTTCCATTCATATGCCTGTCATCGTCATAGCTGTACTTGATGATCTGATATCCTGTGAGTGTGCCGTATGCGTTCGGTGCATATGAGCCAACTACTCCGCTGACCTCTCGTTCATAGCCAGGAGTGATGATGGTCTGCGACATGCGATAGTCACGACCTTCAACCTCTTTCGGGAAGAGGTCCTTGCCGTAGTTCGCATCCTCGGTGTAGCGACTGCCGTCCAGTTTCAGGTACATGTCGGCCATGAGCCTTGTCATCGACCATCGCTGGCTGTTCTGATTCCAGTAGTTCCAGCTGACTTCATGACCGAAGTTGAGGTCTGCACTGTACTCGCGTTCCCAGATTACTTCGGCGCGATTCACACCCTCTGAGTTGAAGAGGCTTCTATAGTTTGTCTTGGAGACATTCTCGTTGAGTCTGAATGGACCGTTATTAATTATCTCCTCACATGCCTTTACACATTCTTTGAGGTAGAATTCGCTTTCGTCTTCGGACCATGCCAGTCCGGTTGATGGATTCACGCTATGGTACTTTCTGTAGGTTCCCTCATAGAGGCAGAAACGTGCCTTGTAGGCAAGTGACTTCCACTTGTCGGCCTGCTGGGTGTTGATGTTCGCGTCGCAATGCTCAACTGCGAAATCAAGATCGGCCAGAATGTTCCTGGCAATAATCTCACGCGAGTCACGCGCCTTGTAGAGCGCAAGCGAATCGTTCTGGTCTATCGGCTTGTCGTACCATGGAACATCTCCGAAAGTGCGCATCTTGTAGAAATAGAAGAAGGCTCTCCAGAAACGGGCCACGCCCTCATAGTGTTGGAGTCTGCTCTCCGGAACTCCCTTAACGTCACTAAGGTGGGCGAGGAGGTAGTTGACACGATAGAGGTTTGTCCAGTTCGTATATGCCCAGCCAGTCTGTGACGACGAGGTCCAGGCAGTAGTAAACATGTTCAGACCATTGCGGGTCGCACAGACGTCGGTATAGCTGTCATTGCTTTCCGCGATATCGGCCGCTGCCGGCATCATGTTCTGTATGAAGCTGTTGGAGTAGAGCTTCAACGATGTCTCGTCTGTGAAGAAGGTCTCCGAGTTGAGACTTGCGATGGTGTCCTTGGAAAGGAAATCGTTGCAGGACTCCAGACTGCAGAACGCTGCTGCAATAAAGAATATGCGAAATATCTTTTTCATTACTCAATCGCTTTAGAAGGTTATGCCGACACCGAGTGTGACAGTGCGCATGGTAGGGTAGCTGTAGCCGGCTCCCTGGGCTGAATTAGCATTGCTGCCCGCGCTTGTGGTAATACCGAACTCGCTGTCACCGAGGCTTATAGCTTCAGGGTCGAAGTTTGCGGCATGCTTGGACAGAGGTGTCCATGTGAGGAGGTTCTCACCGGTGACGTAAAAGCGCAGTTTTTCTATGTGTGCCTTCTTGGTGATCTTTGAAGGCAAGGTGTAGTCCAGGGTGACGTTCTTGAGGCGGAGGTATGCCGCATTCTGAAGGAAGCGGTCATTTGCATGGAACATGATACCACCGCTGTACTGGCTTTGATAGCCCCTCATCCTTGGCCAATATGCGTTAGGGTCGGGGTTGATATCGGAGTAGCGGTTTTCCTCTGTCTGCCAAGGCAGGCAGAAGCCGTATGCGCGGTTGTACATACCATAGAAATAACCAGAACCACCTTCAGGATACCAGTCACGATGTCCTACTCCCTGGAGCATTGCGCTGAGGTTGATGCCGTTCCATCCGATGTTGAAGGAGAGTGAGTAGCAATAGCGTGGAAGAGCATTGCCAATCTTTACCAGATCGCCGTGGTCATTGATGGTGTTTGATCCGTTGTCAATCACACCGTTTCCGTCCACATCCTCGATCTTGAGGTCGCCATCCTGCCATCCGCCTGTGAAGTACTTGAATTTGGACTGGTCGGCCCAGTTGCTGATCTCGTCCATATTTTCAAAGAGTCCGGCAATCTTGTATCCCCAGATTTCTCCCAGTTCCATACCCTCGTAGTAGGCAGTGCTGTAGATGGTTGGAAGAGTGCCGGTTTTGGATGTGTAGCGGGTGATGAAACTGCGGCTGTCCCACGCCATTGCCTTGATGCCGTAGGTCAGTTCATGCGCTCCGACCTTGACTGCGTCGCGCCATCCCAGGCTGATTTCCCATCCATTCGTCTTCATGTCGGCGTAGTTTCCCTTAGGAGCGGAATTGCCGTAAACTGCAGGGAGTTCTGCTCCGACAACATACATGTCTGTGGTGTTCTTCCTATATATATCTGCAACGAAATTGAGTCTTCCGTTGAGGAATTCGAGGTCGAGACCGAGGTTGTATGTGGTATTGCGCTCCCAGGTAAGTCCGTCAGGGACAGGACTTGGGGCGTTGGTATACTTGAATTTCTGCCCACCATCCGCAATAGAGGAGTCGCTGAGACTCATTGTGGAGAGGTATGCGTAGGCATTGCTGATGAGGCCGTTTCCTGCTGTTCCGACAGACAGACGTATCTTGGCGTTGTCAAGCCAGTTCTTGGTGGATTTCATGAACGGCTCTTCGGAGAGTCGCCATGCAACGGAACCGGAAGGGAAGAAGCCCCAGCGCTGGTTGGCCGGGAACTTGGAGTTTCCGTCGTAACGGCCGCTGAATTCGGCGAGGTAACGGTTTCCGTAGTTGTAATGAGCGCGGAAGAAGAAGCCTGCAAGAGAGGCAGAGAATGAACCGTTGTCCTTCCATGTGAAGTTCTCACCCTCAATGAAACTTGGATTTACCTTGTCTGGGAAAAGGATGTTGTCACGGTAGGTCTCTGTCTTGATATATGTTTCATCTTCGGCGTTGAAACCGGCCATCAGGGTCAGGCTGTGGTTTTCCGGCAGTTTCGGCACATAGGTGACCGTTTCTGTGGTGGTCCACCTCCTGTCGTTGTAGTTGTAGTCGTAAAGGAAGGATGTGGCAGGCTGCGTTCCGGTTGTGTTGGGACCAGAGTAATAGGTAAGTATGTTTCTGCAGTTCTGACGATCCGTATAATTAAGATAATAGGTGAAGTCTGCATTCACCGTGAGCTGACCGTCAAAGAAGGTTCCTGTAAGTTCAGCCTTCTCCCTAATGTCGTTCTTGGTGTACTGCCACCAGCTGGAATCGTTGTCGAATCCAGCTATGCCGATATATGTCGCAGCGTGTGTCCAGGTGCCATCCGGGTTCTTTGGACCGATGAGTGGAGAGCCTACGATTTCCATCTGGCGCTGGATAGTCTGGCTTCCCTCGGCAACGCGTGGCTGATGGTTTACTCTTCTCATAAAAGAGATGTTATTGGAAAATTTAAGCCAGTTGAAAACCTGGGCGTCAATTTTTGCGCGGATGTTATACTGCTCGAACTTTTCTTTTCCGTAGTTATAGATTCCGTCCTGACCCTGATAGCGTCCAGAGACAAGGAATCTGACTTTCTTGCCGCCTCCGCTTACACTGACATTGTGCTGATTTGCGGTTGTTGCCTTGCGGAAGACGATGTCATGCCAGTCATAGTTGCCAAAATACTCATAGAGTCCGGTTGAATTGACTCTCCACTTTTCATATGAAGGGTCTGCGTCACGTTTCTGAAGTTCCTCGTACCAGTCGGCGGTATAGGAGGGGAGTGCGTTGTTTATGGAATTGGAGTATGACTGGTAGCGGCTGAAATAAGCCTCCCTGTACTCCTGGAACCATTTCAGACCGTTGGTAACGGTTTGAGGTACGACAGTTCTTCCCAGAATCGAGAAACTGCCGTCATATGAAATATGTATGTTCTCGTCTTTTGTTGCTTTGGTGGTGATGAGAATAACTCCGAAGGTGCCTTTCGCTCCGTAGACTGCAGCGGAAGATGCATCCTTGAGAACCGAGATGGACTCGATGTCATCAGGATTTACGGTGTTCATGTCGGTCTCCATTCCGTCGACAAGGACGAGTGCGCTGCCGCCGGAGCCGATGGATGTGGCGTTGCCCCTGATTCTGACAGAGGCGTTAGTCGTCGGCTTTCCATCGGTAAAGGTCAGTGTGACACCGGGAATCTGTCCCTGAAGTGAGCGGGATACTGACGCCGTTTTTCTGTCGGAAAGCGCTTCTCCGCCGAGGGTTTCTATGGCGCCGACTATGTCGCGGCGCTTCTGAACACCGTAACCTACTACTACTGATTCATCCAGTGTGGTGTAATCCTCGTCAAGGATAACTGTGATAGTGCCGGAAGAAGGTACCGGGATACTTTTTGTCTTATAGCCGAGGCAGCTGATATTAAGGACGTCGGATTCTGACGCAGTTGCCGTGAATGCTCCGTCTGAGTCCGTGACCGTGCCTCCGTTATGACCTTGCACCATGATAACAACCCCCGGGAGAGACTCGCCGTTCTTGTCCTTAACGACTCCGCATACAGTATTCTGTGCATGCAGCGACGCGGAACACAATAAAAGGGCAGTGATGAGAAATGCAAATTTTGGTTTCATTGTCTGCTGTTATTAAAATATGTTATTGCAAGCAAATCGACCGGATTTCGGGGTTGAAACAATCGTCTCCTGACATTGCGTGTCTGGTTATTGTTTTGTTTCTGATGCAAATCTATAAAAAAATTGATATAGATTTTCGTTTATTTGCGAATATTTTTGATTTTTTTTGTAATTTTGTGGTGCAGGCAAATATTGAACCGTCCGGGTGCGAACATTGATGGTTGGCGCTCCTTTGATTGTGTGTCATAAAAGAAAAAATGATGCAAACAAAAGCTTTTATTGCATTGGCGGTTTCTGTTCTCCTGTCCATGTCATGCCAGCAGGAGCTCGTCGAAAGCGTGAGTACTCTTACACGCGATACCGATAGGATAAGCCTTGCATATAACAATTCCACTGCCTGCTTTACAGTCAGGAGCGTCACCCCGTGGACTGTGAGATCTGATGCTTCCTGGCTCACTTTCGACCCTTCATCGGGTTCGGGCAACGGTGTTGACTACACAACAGTGACGGTCACTGCCGAGGCCAATGTGGCTGACCAGAGAAGCGCAATCATTTATCTGGAATCCTCCGATGGCAAGTGCCTTGAGATCAACGCAACGCAGGAATCCGGATTTTTCCAGTTGGGGACTCCATCCATCAGCGGGGCATTCAGATTGAACGCAGCACCGGGTGCCGTTATCACCGTTCCGTATTCCAAGGCACAGGGAGGAGAGGAGGTAACCGTCTCAGCCTATGTTTCTGGAGATGCCTCAGAGGGAATCACCTTCACGGATTACAAGATGGTTATTCCAAATGCCGGGAACGGCACCATCTCGGCTCCTTTCTCAGGCCTGCCGGTCAAGATGGGTGATATAACGGTTGATGCCCGAGTGATATATAACGGCGCAGATGTCTTCAAGACCAGGCTCACGGCCAATGTATTTGACGAGAAAACCCTTCTTCTGCTTCCTGCAAGCAAGTTTCCTTGGGGTGGACATTATCTCGAAGGAACCTCTGGAATCCGTTCAGTACTCGGAGAAGCTCTTGGAGTAACCGTGGACGACCAGACGACGACCTGTACATCAACTCAGCCAGGTACGACAGATTTCTTCAGATCTGGCATGGAGGACTTCATGGCGGCGAGAGGTTTGAGCGGCTATGAGGGCAGCAAGGTATATGAGCATGGTGGATACCTGAAGATCGGAACCAGCGCGCTCGGCGGATATCTGATGACTCCACCTTTGGATGCTATCGAGAACCCTACCGACATATCCGTGCAGTTTGATTATGTGCGTTGGGCAGGCGACACCAAGGAGGTTACCGTTTCTGCTGTCAATGGCGGTGAACTCTCTGCAGGAGTTCTTTCTACTGCTGGAAAGGAGTATGTTCATTACAACTTCACGGTTGTTGGAGCAACGTCTCAGACAAGGATCAAGTGGGCGGCAACGGATCTCAGTTCTCCTGGTGCACGCTTCCTCATAAGCAATATCGAGATTGCTCTCGCAACTGCTGTCAGAGAACCACTGGCAGTTCCGGAAAACCTCCATGCGACGGCCTACGAATCTTCAGTCGAATTCGGTTGGAATCCTGTAACCAATGCAACTGCTTATGAAGCCTATATTGCTTCTGCCGAAAATCCAGACTTCAGGAAGACACTGCGAACTGACAAGCCTTCCGTTCTCTTTGACGGACTTGCACCGAAGACCGACTATCTCGTCTCCGTCAAGGCTATTTATGGTCGTGACGAAGCATTCAACTCAGCAGAATCTGACGCTCTGTCTGTTACCACTCTGTTTACTCTGCCTCAGCTTTCTGCTCCAGAGATAAAAATATATAAAAGCGAAAGAGCCCTTGCCATCGTAGAGTTTGCCGGTAAGGCTGGAGAACTGGACGGAAGCAGAACCTTTGACCTGGAATTGCGAGACGCTGGCGGCAATGTTCTCAGAAGCTATCTTGGGGGCAATTACGCGCAGAGTGGTGGAATATACTACAGCCGCTTCACCTTTGCGAACCTGAAGACTTCTACTGATTACAAGATTGCAGTAAGACGTATCTCTACCGATGCAACCCAATACAGGGATTCCGAGTGGAAGGTTCTTGAATACAGATCCGAAGCTGATGTCAATATGGGAGCATATGTCTTCTACGAGGACTTTAATAATATGTGGATAGGTGGAGACCTGGTGAATCTCTCATTTGGTCCTAACACTACCTACAGTACAAACTACGACCTTACCAAGTTTGTCGACGAGTCCACTTCAATGTCTGACTGCAAGGTAATCTGCTATCCTCCGGGAAGTTCAGGAAACGCATGGACAACCTCCAACCCTCTGGCATACCTCAACACCTATTGGGGCAAGTGGAACCATGGCAATGCCTTCGATGCCGATATTCTCGCATCTGAGTCTGCACTCCAGTACAGATTATACCCGGCAGTTGGATGTGTAAAGTATGGAACCGGCTCTCTCAATGGCTACCTCGTGCTTCCTGAGCTCAGGGCTCTTACAGAGCCGACGGATGTGACTGTCACCTTTGATGTGATTCCGTATGCACTTCCTACAGCAGCGGCAGGCGAACTCGTGGGTATCACCGATGGTGCAACCTGCTCTGCATCTCTTCACTCCGGGTCTGACGGAACTATTGACGGTGCGGTTGATGGAGTGATTTCCTTCAGCAACAAGAGTGCTGCCGAGAAGGGAGGATGGAAGATTGAGTCACATTCCTTCATTGTCAATGGAGCTACAGCCAATACTCGTATTGTGATTGCATCCGGAAACGCTGGCGAGAAGCAGGGAGGCAAGAACAGGATGTGGCTCGATAAAGTAACTGTGACGAAGAAGTAAATGAAGACGAAAAGTATAATTGCTATCGCCATGTTGGTGCTGGCGTCATGCGGCAAGCCAGATGACAGCGGGGGATCCTCTCCCGCTGTCAGGAGTGCAACAGTTACCGCTATGTCATTCAACATCCGTCACACCGGCGAGGCCAGCGATGTAGGTGATAGGGCGTGGTCCAACAGGAAGGCTGCTGTCGTGAATATGATCAAAACAGAGGCCCCGGACCTGATCGGCTTCCAGGAGTGTACAGCAGAGCAGTGTTCGTATCTGGAGGAGAAACTTCCGGAGTATGGCTTCTATGCCCCAACCAACAACAAGGTGACAGCCTATAAGAAGGCGAAATTCGATCTGCTCTCAAACGGCAGATTCTGGCTCTGCGATACGCCAAACAAGGCTGTGGTCGGTTGGGATGCCGGAGGTGTCCGTGCGACAGCCTGGATGAAACTGAGGGAAAAGAACAGCATCCAAATCCTGTATTTCTTCGATACTCATCTGGATGTGAGCGGCAAGAAAGCCAGAATCGAAGGGGCTAAGGTTAATGTGGAACAGATGAGAATGATTTGCGGCAATTTCCCGCAGCTGATAGTCGGTGATATGAACACATCCGAGGCTGCATGCCACGAGAATTTCCGAGCCTATCTGAGCGATGCGCGGGAACTCTCGCCGGAGACGGATTCAGAGGCTACATTCAACGGTTGGGGAACTTCGGGCTCTGTAATAGATTATATATATTATAAGAATGCGACCCCTCTTTGTTTCAAGACTCTCAATGGTGGCGACTATGGTGTGAAGTATGTTTCTGACCACTATCCGATTCTCTTCAAATTTGAAATCAGGAGCAAGTAGACTATGATCAGTGCAAATCAGAGAAGAGATATTATTCTTGCCCGCGTGAACAAGAGCGGATATATGCAGGTCAACGAACTGGCCGCCCTTCTGGACGTGACAACGGCTACCATACGTGCGGACCTTTCAATCATGGAGAGGGATGGGCTTCTGCGCAGGGTTCATGGGTCTGCAATGTCGAAGAATAATCTGGCAGTGGAAAGGAGCACCAGTGATAAGAGCCTCATCATGTCCGACCAGAAACGAAGGATTGCCACGCTGGCAGTCCAACATATTAAGGAGGACGAGGTTCTTTTCATAGCTGCAGGATCAACCGTGGCTGCATTTTGTGAGCAACTGCCTGCAGACAAGCATCTGACAATATTTACCCCATCCATTCAGATTGCCGCGATGCTTTCTCCCAATCCGAACTACACCGTGCATCTTCTGGGAGGTGTTGTCCACCATCAGTCCCAGTCTGTCAGAGGAGAGTATTCTTCTGAAGTTCTTGATACTCTCAGGGGCGTTACACTTGTATTTGGAGCGGACGGTATTGGAAAGGACGGCTACGTAATGTGCTCAACCGTCGAGGAAGCCCTTTTTACCAAGAAGGTCATTCGTTGCGCTAATAGGTTGATATTGCTTAGCGATTCAAGCAAACTCGGACGCTGTGGTGCAGGTTGCATCTGCTCGCTTGACAATGTGGATCTATTTGTTTCAGATACCGGCCTTTCAAAACCGGACCGAAAGATTCTTTCGGCCTTCAAGGCAGAACTTCTGTTGGCTTGATAGAAACGGCCGCCGGGTTTTTCCGGCGGCCGTTTCTATGCTACTTGCTTCTGGTCAGATCCAGAACGCCGTTGATAATAGTGAGAGGGTGGGCTGGATTGCCTGGGATATAGAGGTCAACTGTGTGCTTCTCCAGGAAACTTCTGTCGAGCTCCGGAGAATCGGCGAACATGCCGCCGCTGATGGCGTCTGTACCGTCCAGGATTACCAGCCTTGGCTCCGGGCAAGCCTCGTATGTCAGTTCCAGTGCCTTGGCCATATTCGCTGAAATAGGGCCTGTGACGAGTACGCCGTCCGTATGCCTTGGTGAGGCCGCGAACTCTATGCCGAAACGGCCCATGTCGAACTGTACGTTGCCGGTGGCATTCAGCTCGGCCTCGCAGCTGTTGTCGCCGCCTGCAGAAACCTGCCTGAGCTTCAGAGAATGACGGAAAAGCTTGCGGACCTCGGGACGGATCGCATTCTTGTCTACCTCGATAGGCTTGTCCTCGCCCTCGCGGATGATAAGCCTCTCACGCACGTTGGTAGCCATGTGGGTGTCGTCGGTAAAGTGAACCTTGCTAGGGAAGCATCTCTCGCACTCACCGCAGAAAAGGCATTTGCCAAGATCGATGCTCACCGGGGAAGTACCGATTGCACCAGTCGGACAAACATCTGCAA
>JAKSJK010000129.1 GCA_024398095.1 Bacteroidales bacterium | reverse complement strand
CCGCTGAGCATCTCGCTGGCCCTGCCCTTGATGGAGAGCCAGTAGGTTATTTCCCTGATTGCCACTGAGTTCTGTCCGACATTCCCCACATAGTTGAAGAATGCGAGGGCTGCCAGGGTCGACACGGCCGCAATTACCTGATACTGTGTGAGGGAGGACATGAAAAGTCCTATGGAGCAGTAGGTCACGATCAGCAGGAACAGCGCCAGCAGACCGGCGAGGACCAGGGTGTAGTCCGGGGTCGGGATGTAGATGGCCATTACTATCACCGGCAGTGCGAGCAGGACTGTGAAAAGCAGTGCGCACACCAGTGTGGCGAGGAACTTTCCAAAGATGATCTCCAGGCTGCTGACGGGGGAGGAGTAGAGCAGCTTGTCCGAGCCGGAGGCGTATTCCCGGCTCATCAGATTCATTGTGAGCAGAGGGATATAGAGGTATATGCTGTCCTGGATCACCTCGTAGAGACCGTTTGCACCCAGAACAATGCCTGCGGTAGCACTGAAATGGAAGTCCCCGCTGAGCACCTTGATCTTGACGATCTCGTGGACTATGTTGCCCAGGTCGAGTCCGACATGGATTGCGAAGACGACGAGCAGGAGCCATGCCACAGGCGAGAAGAAGAGTGCGGCCAGCTCCGTACGGGCTATTCTGTTTGCTATTCTGAGATTCATAAGCTTCCGGATTTATGCGCGGCGTCTGCGCCTGAGTGTAAGGAATGCCGCGAGCGCCAGGAGTGCCGATGCGAGGTATACTGCTCCCCTGACCAGTCTGTTGTGGCGGGAGGCGATGCGGAAATCGTTGTCAAGGAAAGGCTTGCGGTCCATCTCGACAGGGAACTGTCCGTCGGACAGCCATCTGAAGGCGCTCTGTATGAGAGTGAAATTGCTGGTCTCGAGACCTTCGCGGACTATGGTCATCTCCGAGTTGGCGAAGCAGTCGGCGTCGCCCAGCACAAGTATCTTCTGGTTGCCCCTGGTAAGAGCCATGGCTGTCTTGAAACTGCCCCTTGCCTCGTCCGTACCGCATTCAACTGCGTCGTCCCTGAAACCGGCGAAGTCGCTTTCGAGCCATGCGTCAGGCTTGGTCTGAAGGAGGGCCTTGCGTGCAAATCCACGGCTATCTTCCAATGTGTCCAGAGCGACGCAACCCGGCATTGAAACCAGGGCCTGTGCCTTGTCCAGATTCTTGAAGCAGGTGCTGTATTCCTTCAGCCTGTCTGCCGGGCGGGCGAGCACAAGACTGGCGCCGGTTTCTCCCTCAGGAGCGGCTATCTGGTTCTCGGAAGGTTTCACTCCGAGTTCTGCAAGCAACGGCTGCAGGGCATCCCTGTGGATGTATTCGGCGAGGATCAGCATGTTTCCGCCACGTTCCAGATAGTCCCTCAGGATGGATATCTGTGCTTCGGTGTAGACCATGGCCGGATCTGCGGCAACCACAATGTTGAGGCTGTCAGGAATCGGGCTGCATGCGTCCAGTGCGTAGATGTCGAAGCCCTGGTTCATGAGAGCGTAGCGGGAGTGGGTATCTGTGGAGAAGTCTGTGTAGGCATCCAGGTTGCTGCTGATGATGGAACGCTCGCCATTGCCCTGGAGGAAACCGACTGCAGGCATCTTTGCGCAGAGCTTTGCGAAGGCTGCGGTCATCTCGGCCTCTGTTGGGATGGCGGTCGGGTCGTAGTAGTTCCTGAGAAGTGATTTCTTGCCGTCCGGACCAATGATCTCACGTACGAAGACATTGCCCTCGGACATTACCAAGGCTGAATCCTCAAGTTCGTGCACGCTCTTGAAGATGTTCGGATTGGCCCTGTACATCATCACATAGAAGTCTCGCAGTTCATCTTCCGATTTGCCTGCGAACTTCGCGTTATTTGCAACTTCTGCAGTCATACCGTAGTAGAAGATTCGGTGCTCCTCGATGTCGGGCTTTGCCAGCTTGTACTGTTCGAATTCGCTCCTGCCCTGGTAGAATTTGGATGGGATGTACCTGAAGGACATCTTGTCCAGCAGGTTTATGTAGTTGTTGATGACAATCTTGCCGTCGATCCTGCGTATTACTTCCTTGCTGCTTTCGGTGATGGAATTGCTGCGGTTGCGGGTTGCATCTGCGATTCCGGTCAGTTTCGGACGCGAACTGGTGAAGGCAAAGCAGAACACTGCGAGGGCCAGGATTGCGTAGCGGGCGCATTTATCCCAGACCTTCATGGACTTTCTCGGGAAGTCGATCCTGAAGATTGTCAGGGTCACGAAGAGTCCCGTCATTGTGATGAAGTAGCAGAAGTCGTCGCTGCGGAAAACTCCACTCATGAAGGAGGCAGTCCTTCCGCTCATAGAGAGCCAGTAGGTGATGTCGCGCACGAAGTCATACTCCATCCCGAATCGTCCGATGTTGCTGAAAAGGGCGAGAACCGCGAGGGTGCTGACTGCCGCTACGACCTGGTAGGAGGTCAGGGAAGACATGTAGAGGCCTATGGCGCAGTAGACTGCAATCAGCAGGAAGAGGCCCAGCAGCGCCACCAGTAGAGGCAATAAGTCGAAATGTACTATGGTGCAGGCACCTATGATGACACTTGCACACGGCACAATCAGCAGGCAGGTTCCCACGCACAGGGCTGCCAGGTACTTGCCCAGCACGAACTGTGTGGAGGTAACAGGAGAGGAGTATGCCAGTTTAATAGAGCCGGACGATGTCTCGCGGGAGATTAGTCCCATCGTGAGCAATGGGATGAAGATGAAGAGGTTGGATACAATCTTTGTGAAATATCCGTGATCGCCCAGATAGATAATGCTGCTGAGTGGGAGCAGGGAGCCGCCTGCGCTGTCTACTATGCTGACCTCGGAACAGAAGATGCCCAGGAAGTCGGAGCCGGTCCTGATGGAGAAGAGCAGGAGTATGGCCCACGCGATAGGTGATCCGAAGAGGGACACCAGTTCGGTCTTGGCCGTCTGTGCGATTATCCTTATGCTGCTGTTACTGGACATTGTTCTTCAGTTTTCCTGAGAGTTTTGCGAAAATCACGTCGAGGGAGGTGTGGTCGAGGGCAATCTCTTTAAGATGCCATCCGCATTCCATGCTCTTGGCCACCACACGCTCCGTGATGCCGCTGTCGCCCTCGAAACGCACACGGAAACTGCCCTTTGCGAGTTCCTCGATGTTAAGTATTCCTCCCAGAGAGGCTAGCTCTTCGGCCGCAGGAGGGTTTCCGAAGGTAACTGTGAAGCTGTTCGGGACGATGTAATTGTTGAATTCCTCCATCGAGCCGGAGAACACCACCTTGCCGTGGTCGATCATCCTGATTTCGTCGCAGATGGCCTGGACTTCGGAGAGGATGTGGGTGGAGATGAGCACGGCGTGGTCCTTTGCAAGTTCCTTGACGAGCTTGCGGATTTCCACAATCTGGTTTGGGTCGAGACCGTTGGTCGGCTCGTCCAGGACCACGAAGCGTGGGTTGTGGACGATGGCCTGGGCGATGCCCACACGCTGCTGGTAGCCTCCTGAGAGGTTCTTGATGAGCCTGTTGCTGAAGTGCGTGATCTCACAGCGTCCCTTGGCTGCGTCCACCGCCTCGCGTATCTTGGATGGGTCCATCCTTCGAAGCACGGCGCAGTGCACCAGGTACTCGTCAACTGTGAGATCCGGGTGGAGAGGCGGTTTCTGCGGCAGGAAGCCGATATGCTTCTTTGCCTCGACCGGATTCTTCCTGAGGTCTATGCCGTTGATGTATACTTCTCCTTCGGTCTGGTTGAGAACCCCGCAGATGATGTTCATCGTGGTCGATTTGCCGGCTCCGTTGGAACCGAGCAGTCCGAGTATGCCGTTGTCTTCAATTGAAAAGTTGATATCCCTGACTGCCCAGTCCACGCTGTAGCGGTGCGAAAGGTGTTTTACTTCAACAATCTTAGCCATCTTTTCTCTTATATTTCCGTTTTCTTATTTTGCCAGCAGTTCCATCGCCTGGTCCACACTGAGTGCATTTTCAACCTTGAATTCTCCGCTGCGGGAGCGCTGGAGTGCGTTCAGGAAGGCCCCGCTTCCGAGTGCCTCTCCAAGGTCTCTTGCGAAGGCGCGCACATAGGTCCCCTTGGTGCAGGCGAGCCTGATCGAGGCGTGAGGCAGGCTGAAATCGTCGTCGGCTACATTGATTCTTGACGATGCGCGGCTGACTTCCGTTTCTTCAGTTTCCGGTGAGGCGGGTTTCTTATCAAATGACAGGAGTTCGCAGCTGTCTATGCGTATACGGGCTGCACGCAGTACGTCGTCCGGGATGGGCTGCCCTGCCTTGTAGGCCTTGCGGGCCAGTTCATATGCCCTTACACCGTCAA
>JAKSJK010000128.1 GCA_024398095.1 Bacteroidales bacterium | reverse complement strand
TTCAAGCAGCTTCGCCTCTCTTGCTTCGTCGAACTTGGCTTTCATTGTAGGATTACCGTAGGTCAGTTTCTTGATACTGAGATCGGTAGCCTTGTTATTAGCCAAACGGAGCTGGTTTCCGGTTTTTGAGAGGTCGTCTTTCATTTTCTCAAGACTCTTGATAGCTGCATCAATGTCTTTGATGACTCCCTCGAAATGCTTCTCAGCTGCTTCGAAATTCTTGTTGAAGCCGGTCTGGAAGTCCTTAAGTTTGTCCTCGAAGTTGGTGATGTCGATAGATTTGGTCTTCTCAACCTCGAGTTGACGCTTGTACTCAATGCTTTTCTTCGCACCCTGTACCAAGAGAGTGATCATCGGGACGAAGAATTGTGGGCGAATCACATACATCTTCTCGTATTTGTAGGACATGTCCACGATTCCGGAGTTGTAATAGTCACTGTCGGCTTCCAGGAGTGAAACGAGCACAGCGTACTCGCAGCCTTTCTCTCGGCGGTCCTTGTCCAGCTCAGCAAGGAAGTCCTCGTTTTTGTGTTTCTTGGCTGTGGTGTCCATTTCGTTCTTCATTTCAAACATAATGGACACATATTCGCTGCCGTCGCAGAAGTCGCGGAAGATGAAATCGCCTTTGCTGCCTGACGACGCATCGTTGTCCTTCTCGAAATATGCGCTAGGGAAGTACGGCCTGAGTCTGGTGTTGTACTCGGTATTGCAATGCACCTCGAGTGTTTCACCGATCATCTTGGTGGACATCTTTGCCTTGAGGTCTTTGTAGTAGTCCACCTGTTCCTGAGCCACTTTGAGCTTTGCTTCATACTGCTCTTTGATTGCACTCTCGCGACTCTGGACCTCTGCGTCCTTTATCTTTGCCTTGGCCTCAAGGTCGCGAATCATCGACTCTGTTTGGTTGAGTCTCTCACGGCTTTTTTCTTGCTCCTTGAGGACCGCAACCTGAAGCTCGGCCTTCTTCTGTGCTTCAATGCTTGCGATCTGATTCTTAAGCTGGGCAATCTCGCTCTCTTTCAGAGTAAGCTGCTTATCCTTCTCGGAGATTTTCTCCATCGCACTGCGCTCTGCTTTTGCCTGGAGTGCATCCTGTTCCGCTTTCTGACGGGCATTGACTTCATCAACACGGCGCTTGAGTTCCTGTTCGAATTCCGCATTCTTTACCTGTGATACAATTGAAGCGTAGTCTGCTTCGTCTACCTGGAAGTAGTTGCCGCACTTAGGGCATTTAAGTTCTCTCATTGTTCGTTTTTGTTTTGTTGGTTTTATGTACGCGGAATTTTGACCTTTCTAACAACAATAGCACAAATTTTTAATTTTTCGTTAGAATCCATGATACAATAGTATATAAAGGTAATAAAAATTATTAATCATGTTTCCAGAAGAATATTTCAATTACGGTTTGCTCCGTTACGACGGATCTAACGGAACCCGTGTCGATGTCTATTCAGACCTGTACCACTACCGCAGTATCCCTTGCGCGTGCCGTAT
This sequence comes from Bacteroidales bacterium, assembly GCA_024398095.1. Classification (GTDB taxonomy): domain Bacteria; phylum Bacteroidota; class Bacteroidia; order Bacteroidales; family UBA932; genus Cryptobacteroides. The sequence continues at coordinate 2,956 of JAKSJK010000128.1, read as the reverse complement.
CTCACGTGCCAGCTGGGTTGGCCACTCAATTCTGGTCGAGTTCGAGGGCTGCAACTATGGCCATCTATTCCACGATTGGATCTCCTACGATAGAGTGTACCTCTAGAGTCTAGCTCGTTCTCGCCTCGCCGCGGATGACTGAAATTTACGGAATCCGTGGCCGGCCGCGGCCCCGTGAGCGGCTGTCAGCCACGCCTGTAGCTTTTGCTACGGACGTGGCTGACTGGATGTAGCGCGAAAGCGCGGAAGATTTCGTAAATTTCCAGTCGCAGCGGCGATTTACCCGCAGCGAGCTTGCTGAAGCCGAGGATTTTTGGCTATATTTGCTGACCGGGTCGGACAAGCTGGCCGATGTGCCCGAGTGGGCGGAGAGCAAGAATGATTTTGCAGCCTATTTTGAGGCCTCGATGCTGGCGGAGTTCACCCGTGATGAAGCAATCAAATACCAAGACGAAATGACCACCGAGAACGATTGGAAGAATGCGCTTGAGTTCGCCCGTGAGCTCGGCGAAGAGAATGGCCGCAAGAAGGGGCTCGAGGAAGGAAGAGCGGAAGGAATAGCCGAAGGAGAGGCAAATGGCAAACTCGAAGCTGCCCGAAATATGAAGGCCAAGGGATACGATATCAATGAAATCGTTGATATTACCGGCCTGTCGCTTGAACAGATTAAGACGCTGTAATCAATGTCTGTAACAAATCTATGGCCTGTCTATTGCCGCATGGTGTTAGATAGGTCATTTTGTATACGCCGCGGATGACTGAAATTTACGAAATCCGTGGCCGGCCGCGGCCCCGTGAGCGGCTGTCAGGCACGCCCGAAGCTTTAGCTGAGGATGTGCCTGACTGGATGTAGCGCGAAAGCGCGAAAGATTTCGTAAATTTGCAGTCGTAGCGGCGATTTATAAAAAACAATATGATACTTACTACCACACCTTCAGTTGAAGGAAGAAACATCGTCGAATACAAAGGAATAGTATTCGGAGAAGTAGTTGCAGGCGTGAATATGTTCAAGGACTTCGGAGCCAGCATACGCAACATCATTGGGGGACGATCGTCTTCGTATGAGGGCGAACTGATCGAGGCACGCGAGAACGCGCTGCGCGAGCTTTCAGTACGCGCATCCAGGCTGGGTGCTGACGCTGTCGTTGGAATAGACATCGACTACGAGGTGCTCGGAGAAGCCAACGGCATGCTCATGGTGACTGCATCAGGCACGGCGGTAAAACTTGGATAAGCCATATGGCATGATAATAGAAACATCCCGTCTGATTCTGCGTCCATGGCAGGAATCCGATGCAGAGGCACTCTTCAGGTATGCCTCCGATCCTGATGTCGGTCCACGAGCCGGATGGCCGCCGCACAAGGACATCGAAGAAAGCCGCTCGGTCATCCGTGATATCTTCACGAACGACAGGACCTGGGCCATCACCCTTAAGGAAACCGGCGAGGCCATCGGCTGCATGGGTTACTATGTCTATGGCGAGAGCAACATCGAGATAGGCGAGGAGGATGCCGAGATCGGCTACTGGCTGGCAAAGCCATACTGGAACCAGGGACTCTGCACCGAGGCTCTCCGTGTGATGATAGACTATTGCTTCAATGTGAAAGGCTTCATCACCGTGTGGTCAGACTTCTTCGTTGACAATCCCGCATCAGGAAGAGTCATGGAGAAATGTGGGTTCGTGGATACCGGCAGGGAGAATATGTGCAGCCATCTCTATCATGGGGACGACCGGCCAGTTCACATAATGAGACTTGATTATGCACTTTAATTGATTATCTATAGAAAATGAAAGTATTGGTTATATCAGCAAGCCCAAGACTCGGAAGCAACTCCGATGCCCTGGCAAATGAGTTCGCCCGTGGCGCTCAGGGTGCAGGCCACGATGTAGAGAAAGTTAATCTCCGTGAGAAGAACATCCAGTTCTGCAAGGGCTGCCTTGCATGCCAGAGAGAAGGCGTGAAGGAGATGTTCCTGGCAGGGGACTGTTCAAAGGCATGTGTCATCAGGGATGACGCGGCGTCGATCGTTCAGAAGATGCACGATGCCGACGTCATCTGCTGGGCAACGCCTATCTATTACTATGAGATGAGCGGCCAGATGAAGGTCATGATCGACCGCGGCAACCCTCTATACACAACAGACTACAAGTTCCGTGATGTCTATCTCCTGACAACGGCAGCGGAGAATGAACCTGAGACGCCAAAGCGTGCAGAAACTGGTCTTTCTGGATGGATCGACTGCTTCCCTAAGTGTTCACTGAAGGGATCAGTCTTCTGCGGTGGGGTTACATCTCCTGGCGATATCAAGGATAATGACAAACTGAATGAAGCCTACGAGATGGGCAAGAACATTTAGTGTTGCGGTGACTCTCCTAACAGTCTTAAGAAAAACTTCTCAGGGAAGGCCGCGCGGCCAGGGGCGGAACACCCTTTTGATCGCAATAAATATATATAAACTCAACGCCAGCCCGAAGAACTGACCACTTATCTCGACTTATTTCCGTTGAAAGTAATAGAGCCCATCGGGGCGGTGAGAGTGCCTTCTATGGCATCTCCGCTTCGTGTGCTGCGAACCTTGGCGTTCAGGCGGCGGAGCATCACCTTGGCGTTGATTTCGTAGGAATAGCCTTCGGCGGTGGCGATGCCGCTTTCAAACTTGTAGGTGCGGCCCATGAAGTCCATCGTGCCGGTAAGGGTGGTGCCATCCACCGCGAATACAATCTTTCCGCGCTGCTTTCCCATGGGAGTATTGATGATTGGGATGTCTACAGTATCAATACCGTAACGATTACCGTAACGATGGGGGAATGCCCTATAACGATACACACCACAAATAGTCTTATCAATCTACCACAAAAAACCACACCGAGGTGCCACAAAAAGCATCATCGAAACTGACGAATGATGAGAAAAATCCGTATATTTGCAACGAATTAACCAGCTATCTTATGGA
>JAKSJK010000127.1 GCA_024398095.1 Bacteroidales bacterium | reverse complement strand
TATTTCTGGCGCATGCTCAAGCTCAACGGTGCGAAGGATGTACGCCTGGTGGAATGCAAGGGATACGACCACGGAGCCATGCCTGAGGCCGGCTTCCGTATCTTCGTGGATTTTATCAATGACCTTGTGAAATAGACGGACTATTTCATGTAGTCTTTAAGTACTGCCTCGAGTTCGGCGAAGCGCTCCATATATTTGATCGGACGGCCGGTTTTCGAGTCGAGGAAGCAGTGAAGGGAGGTGGCTGTGCAGGCCACCTTTCCTTTTATCATCATGGTGTAGCCGAAGCGGATCTTGAGTGGGGACATCTCAAGTACATTGAAGTGGATCTCTACCGGGTCTGCGAAGGTGGTTGGGGTCTTGTAGTCGCAGGTGATGCCCATGACCGGGGAGCCGACGCCTTCTGCTTCCATGCGTTCGTAGCCGTAACCTATTTCTTCCATGAAGGCTACGCGTGTCTCTTCCATGAAGCGGATGTAGTTTGAGTGATGGGTGACGCCCATGCGGTCTGTCTCGTAATAGTGTACTTTGTGGGTGTAGATATATTCCATAAGTCCGTTTCCTTTTGACCTCCAAATGTAGTGATATTTTTCGTGAGATTGTTCTTTCTTCCAAAAATGAAGAAAAATATTTGCATAATCCGATTATCTTATTAAATTTGCATTCATGAACACGTACTTAACAAATATATTATTCTAAGGGCTGGTCCGGGGGGATCAGCCTTTTTTGTCTAACATTTTAATTTCTATCAAGATGAAAAAGCTTTTTTCTCTGATTGCGCTTGCGCTCCTCATCCCCGCTGTTTCCTTTGCGGAACCTGCAGATTCGACAGCCACAGTCTCTCGCAAATCCCCTGTTGAGGCTGGTATAGGTGTCGACCTCGTTTCCTCCTACCTCTGGCGAGGTTCTCAGCTTGACCGGGCTGCAATCCAGCCTGATGCCTACATCAGCTGGAAAGGACTCACCCTCGATGTGTGGGGTTCTGCAGGCATAGTGGGCGAGTCTGCATCCAGGGAGATCGATCTCAGCCTCTCTTACGAGATCAAGGGCTTTTCAATCATCTTCACCGACTATTTCTGCCCGGCCGCAGACACAGATCTTTTCTTTAAAAACGGCGCCCATACCCTTGAGGTGGGAGTGGGTTACGACCTGCTGGGCTATGTTCAGTTCAACTGGTACACCAATGTGTACAATGACTCAGACTATTCGTCCTATTTCGAGGTTTCCGCTCCGTTCAGCATCGGAGCAGTAGATTTCAGCGCTGCTGTCGGCATGTCCCCTTACCGCAGTGCCGCGTATGGTACAACCGGCTTCAATGTGGTCAACTGCAGCCTCGCGGCAAGACACGATTTCGAATTCAGTAAGGTAACTGTGCCGCTTTCCGCTCAGCTGATGTTCAATCCTGTGCTGAAACAGGCATTCTTCTGTGCCGGTGTAGGTATTTCTTTCTAGTTATCGGTCAAAAATGCGGCCACTAGCGTGAAGTTTTGTAGATTTGCTGCTATGAAACGGTATATCTCCACAGTGGCCGCTATTCTGGCCTCCCTGCTTTGCCTTGCCCAGAACAAGACGCCCAGGCTTGGCGAATCCAACATAGATGAAATCATTCAGGAACTGACCCTAAGGGAGAAGGCTTGTCTCGTGGTCGGTTCCGGGCTGGGCAACATGCTGGACATCAGGATGATGAGCAGCGAGCCAGTCAAGGTGTCGGGAGCTGCCGGCACTACCAGGTCGGTGGAGCGTCTCGGCATTCCTTCGATCGTGCTTTCCGACGGCCCTGCCGGTGTCCGAATCAAACCAGGACGGAAAAACCATTTCTGCACCGGTTTCCCGGTGGGTTCGCTTCTGGCATGCAGCTGGGATACAGAGACTGTTGAGGCTGTGGGCGCAGCGATGGGCAATGAGGCTTTGGAATACGGCGTGGATGTGATACTGGCCCCGGGCATGAATCTTATGCGCAATCCTCTCTGCGGCCGCAATTTCGAGTACTATTCCGAGGATCCTTACCTTTCTGGAAAGATTGCTTCAGCCTTTGTCAGGGGCGTCCAGAGTCAGGGCGTGGGAACCTCTGTCAAGCATTTTGCAGTAAACAGCCAGGAGACAAACCGTCTTGGCAACAACGCCATTGTCGATGAGGAAACTCTGAGGGAACTCTACCTCAAGGGCTTTGAGATCGTTGTAAAGGAGGCTCAGCCATGGACCGTGATGTCCTCCTACAACAAACTCAACGGAGAGTATACCCAGGAGAGCCGCTGGCTGCTCACTGAAGTCCTGAGAGAAGAGTGGGGCTTTGAGGGATTGGTGGTCAGTGACTGGACTTTCATGCGCAATACTGTCGCCCAGATCGCGGCTGGAAACGATCTGCTGGAACCTGGTCTGAAAAAGCAGATCAACCAGATAGTCCGCAAGGTCAGGAAGGGGGAACTGGATGAGAGTCAGTTGGATATCTGCGTGCGACGGGTTCTGGAACTGGTTGTGAAGACTCCGACTTTCAAGAACTATGAATATAGCAATGCTCCTGACCTGAAAGTGCATGCCGCTGTGGCCAGGACCGCTGCCTCGGATGGCATGGTCCTGCTCGAAAATAGAGACGCCCTGCCAATGGAGGAAGTCCGTAACATTGCCCTGTTCGGCTGCGCCTCCTATGAATTGATTCCAGGCGGAACCGGTTCCGGAAATGTGAATAGGCCCTATGTCGTGAATCTTTCCGACGGACTCGTAAATGCCGGCTACCGGCTGGATGGGCAGCTTTCGTCGATATATAAAAAATATATGTCCAAGAAGTCCAACCGCCGCAAAGGCTATGTGATGGTCGGACAGAGTGCGTGGTCGGAGATGTCAGTCGACGTGGAGACTGTCCGTTCCGCTGCCGCATCCGACGATATGGCCATCCTTACTTTGAGCCGCCAGGCCGGCGAGGGGCAGGACAGGGCTGTGGAGGACGATTTCAAACTAAATCCGACCGAACATCAGCTGATTGAGGATGTATGCCGCGAGTTTCACGCCGTCGGCAAGAAGGTCGTGGTGGTCCTCAATGTTGGCGGAGTGATTGAAACCGCTTCCTGGAAGCACCTTCCGGATGCTGTCTTACTTGCCTGGCAGCCCGGTCAGGAGGGCGGAAATGCCATCGTGGATGTGCTCAGCGGCAAGGTGAATCCATCCGGACGCCTCTCCATGACCTGGCCTCTGGATTATTCCGATGTGCCTTCTTCGGCAGATTTCCCGGCAGGGGAAACCACTAATTCCGCCGCTGTTTCCACTGCAATGCTTGGCGGCTCTAAGGATAAGGGACGCCGCAACATCGATTACACCGAGTACCGAGAGGGTCTGAATGTGGGCTATCGCTATTTCGGCCTGGAGGGTTTGAATGTGTCTTATCCGTTTGGATATGGATTGAGCTATACTACTTTCTCACAAGAACTCAGTTCTGCCGCTGACGGCTCCAAGGCTGTCCGGGTGACAAATACCGGATCAATTCCAGGCAGGGAAGTGGTCATGCTCTATGAGGAGGGCATTCTCGTGTCCTTTGGTAAAACCCGCCTCCTGGCACCCGGAGAGAGTCAGATTGTGCGTCTGTTGTAGGATTTATGTATTTTTGCAGTCGTAACACAAAGTGCTGATATGAAGAAAGTCGTATATATCGTGATTGTGACCGTCCTGACGGTTTCGCTTCTCGCAGAGTTTGCAGTCAGGCAGTTCGGATTGGACCTCGGTGCCATGTCCTGGCTGGCGCATTGGGTGTCATCGCCTGTTGCCCTTCTGCTGGGTATAGTGTTTGCGCTGACTTTCGGCGCTACCTACGAGAAGTTCACAAAACTCATGTCCAAGAAGATGCTGCAGTATTCTGTCATCGGTCTGGGCTTCGGTATGAATGTCACCCAGGCGCTGGCTTCCGGAAAGGAGGGAATGCTCTTCACGATTGTCAGTGTGTTCGGCACCCTTTTCATGGGCTGGCTGATCGGACGCAAACTTCTGAAGGTCGACCGCGAGACAAGCTATCTGATTTCTTCTGGTACTGCAATCTGCGGAGGCTCGGCAATTGCCGCAGTAGGTCCGACCATCAAGGCAAAGCCAGAGTCCATGTCGGTGGCCCTCGGTGTGGTATTTATCCTGAATGCCGTCGCCCTCTTCATATTTCCGTATATCGGCGATGCCATCGGTATGACAATGAAGCAGTTCGGTATGTGGGCTGCCATAGCGATCCACGATACCAGCTCCGTTGTCGGTGCAGGTTCCGCCTACGATGCCATGCATCCGGAAATGATGACCGCTGAGGGAGTGTCGGCTCTTGAGGTTGCCACCACAATCAAGCTTACCCGCGCTCTCTGGATAGTGGTGCTGGTGCTTATCACCCCGTTCCTGATGAAGAATAAGGAGGAGGCTGGAGCACCTGCCAAGAAGTGGTATCAGACCATCCCTACCTTTATCATCTGGTTCGTGGTCGCCATCCTTGTGAATACCTATCTGCTGTCCAATGCTGCTCTGATAGGGGAGAGGGCTGCATCTGTTGGCTCTTCGATCAGCGGCGCCATAAATCTTCTCGCCAAGCATGTGATCACCCTTTCTCTCTTTTTCATAGGCGCCGGTCTGACCCGCGAGACCCTGAAGGCTGTGGGTGTCCGTCCTCTTTTCCAGGGTATCCTCCTGTGGATCACCATCAGCTGCGCTTCTCTCGCATACGTACTCTT
>JAKSJK010000126.1 GCA_024398095.1 Bacteroidales bacterium | reverse complement strand
ATATAAACGGACTGCTATGAAGAAAGTAAGAGTTTTCGCGCCGGCGTCCATCGCCAACATGGGCTGCGGCTTCGATGTGATTGGTCTCGCGCTCGACGAGGTGGGTGATATCCTTGAAATCACCGCCAGCGAGGGCGACGGCCTTACTATCACCAACGAGACTGATGTGCCAATCCCTGAGGATATCGAGAAAAACGTCATAACCCCGGTGGTGCGTTCCTTCCTCAAGAAGATCGGTCAGAAGGCCCAGATCGATGTCACCATCTGTGAAAAGATATATCCAGGCTCGGGTATCGGATCCTCTGCTGCATCTTCGGCTGCGGCAGCCTTCGGTATGAACGAACTCTTCGGCTGCCCACTCAGCGAGGAGGAAGTCGTGGTCTGCGCTATGGAGGGTGAGAACCTCGCGTCCGGCGGCTACCATGCCGACAACGCGGCACCTGCGGTCATGGGAGGCATAGTCCTCATCCGCGGTTACGAGCCTCTCGACCTCATTCAGCTGCCGGTTCCGGGCAATTTCTACTGCGCCGTGGTGCATCCGCACATCGTCGTTACCACCAAAGAAGCCCGCGAAATCCTGCCTAAGGCTGTGCCTATGCACGATGCTGTGCGTCAGTGGGGAAATGTCGGCGGCCTGGTTGCGGGTCTCTGCACGGGCAATATCTCCCTCATCGGACATTCCATGCAGGACTATGTAGCAGAACCATACAGAAAGCAGTTCATTCCGGGCTTCGACGAGCTCAGGGGCAAGATACTGAAGGCCGGCGCCCTGGCAATGAATATTTCCGGATCCGGTCCGTCTGTATTTGCCCTTTGCGACAACAAGCAGGTTGCAGACAAGGCCGGCAAGATTCTGAAGGACCACTTCGACGCACTTGAAATCGGCAGTGAGGTCTATGTGGTAAAGGTTTCCAACAAGGGCGCAAAGCTCACTCATATCACCATCTGATGAAGTACTACAGTACCAGAGATAAATCAAAGAAAGCGGTTCATTCCCTCAAGGAGGCCGCTTTCATGGGACTTGCTCCCGACGGGGGACTTTTCATGCCGGAATCCATTCCTCAGGCCGATCTGGCCGAGGTGGAGAGGCTGGCAAAGATTTCCTATGCCGACATGGCCATCTACCTGGCTTCGCTTTTCTTCGGAGATGATGTGCCTTCAGACAAGCTTGAAGCTATGATCCGCAGGGCCTATGATTTTGACTGCCCGCTCCATGTCCTGGAGCCAGGCAAGGCTGTGCTGGAACTCTTTCACGGCCCTACCTTCGCGTTCAAGGATTTCGGAGCCCGCTTCATGGGCGGCATGCTCGGACTTTTGAATGAAAGTTCCGACAAATTGACCGTGCTTACCGCGACTTCGGGCGACACTGGCAGCGCAGTTGCAGCCGGATTTCACAATGTCCCGGGAGTGCAGGTAGTGGTCCTCTATCCTGAAGGAAAGGTCAGCCCGCTGCAGGAGAGCCAGATGACAACTCTCGGCGGAAATATCAATCCTGTGCGAGTGAGAGGCTGTTTTGATGATTGCCAGGCACTCGTAAAGGCTGTATTCAACGATACTGATTTCCGTGCCGGACACTATGTGACTTCGGCCAATTCCATCAATGTGCTCCGCTGGATTCCGCAGTCCTTCTATTACTTCTACGCCTGGGCACAGTGGAAGCAGGGACGTGCAGCCGGGGAGGCTCCGGATGTGGTCGTTCCGAGCGGCAACTACGGCAATATCACCGCCGGTATGCTTGCTGCGAAGATGGGCCTTCCTGTGCGCCGCTTCGTGGCCGGTTCCAATGCCAACGACGTGGTGCCGGAGTTCCTTCAGACCGGCGAGTACCGTCCGCGTCCGTCAGTGCGTACCGTCGCAAATGCCATGGACGTGGGCGCCCCTAGCAACTACGAGCGCATGATGTGCCTCTACGGCGATTCGTTCGAGTCTCTTAAGTCCGAAGTCGAGGGTTACGCCTATTCGGATGCTCAGATAAAGTCTGCGATAGCGGATATATATTCGAAATATAACTACGTCTCGGATCCGCACGCGGCAGTGGGCTATATGGCTTACGAGGCGGCGCAGGCAGATGGTTTCTACCTGGCGACTGCACACGCTGCGAAGTTCTCCGAGGTGATTGCCGAGGCTCTTCCTGGCGTGGAGACAGAGATCCCGGCGGCTCTCAAGGCCATGATGGCAAAGGAAAAGCACTTTACCCCTATGGACAACGATCTCCGTCAGCTGGAGGACTTCGTGGACAGCCTATGAGAATTTCGCTGATACAGATGGATATTGTCTGGGGCGATCCCCAGGCCAACTGCCAGAAGATGCGTTCTTTCGTGGCGGAGAATCCGGGTGCGGACCTGTATGTGCTGCCGGAGATGTTTTCTACAGGCTTCAACGGCGATGCCGAATTGCTTGAGAATGGCTCCGTGGGTACTCTGGAGGCTATGAAATCCGTTGCGGCAGAGTTTGACTGCGCAGTGGCCGGCAGCGTTGCCGTCAGTGATGGACACAAACGCTGGAACCGCTTCTACTTCGTGAAGCCGGATGGCTCCGTTGCTACCTATGACAAGAAGCATCTCTTTACCTACAGCGGCGAGCAGAACCTCGTGAATGCAGGTGCAGAGAGAGTGATAGTGGAGTGGAGGGGAGTCCGTTTCCTCCTGTTGGTCTGCTATGATCTGCGTTTCCCTGTCTGGGCTCGCAACAGGGGAGACTATGACGCCATCCTCTGCGTGGCTTCCTGGCCGACCGTACGCCGCTATCCATGGGATACACTCCTGCGCGCCCGTGCCATCGAGAACCAGTGCTTTGTGGCGGGCGTCGACCGTGTCGGCACAGACCCGAGCTGCGTCTACAACGGTGGTACAGTCCTTCTGGACCCGTGGGGACAGCCGGTCGCAGCCTGCCCGGATGATACCGAGTGCCTGGTATCTGCCGAATTGGACCTTGTTTCGCTTGAGAAATTCCGTGCTTCGTTCCCTGTACTCGACGATGCGGATGATTTTAAACTTATATAATATATGAAGATACGTCTTGCCGCCGCTTTGCTGCTTGTTATGGCCGCCTGCACTCCAAAGGCTGCCGATGTCCCGGTTCTGACTCCTCAGGAGCAGATTGCCGCTGACCCTTACAAGGCCGGAGGCGTCTATTTCCGCGGCAAGGGGTATAGTTATGCCAACTTGGACGGCAAAACGGCCGCTGGCAACGAGTTGAGACCGCTCACCCCGGCTCCGAAGGGCTACAAGCCTTTCCATATCAGCCATTACGGCCGTCACGGTGCGCGTTACATCATCGATCCGAAGACCAATGACCGCAGTGTGAATCCTATGCGTGCAGCGCTCGCCGATTCTGCCCTGACTCCGTACGGCGTGTCACTGGCGGAGAGGATGCTGGCGCATTATGCCACTTCGCAGCATCGTGAAGGGGATCTTACCCGCCTGGGCTGGAGACAGCATCAGGATTTCGCGCGTGAGATGTATCGTGAGTATCCTGCAATCTTCAAACACGATCCGAAGATCGAGGCCTATGCCACCCAGGTGCAGCGTTGCATCATGAGCATGGATGCTTTCTGTACGGCTCTGACTGCCATCGATCCTCATCTGGATATCTATCAGGAGACTTCCCGCATCAATCTGGATAACCTCAATCCTCACGCCAATGAGAATCCTCTGCGTCAGGGCGGTACTGCCGTTGCCGGACGTTATACGCGTGTGAACCCTTGGGGCGGTACCTGGCCTCAGTTCATCGATAGCATTCTGGACTACAAGGCCATCTTGGCCAGGATTTTCAAGGATCCGGATTGGATTGCGACCTACCGCGAGCCTCGCTGGTTTGTGGCTAGCGACCTTTTCAATTTCGTGCTGAATGCCCAGGACAGCGATTCCGGCATAGATATGATGGATGTGTTTACCCCGGAGGAGCTCTACAAGGTCTGGCAGTCGGACAATTACATGTATTGGATGGAGAATGGCCCGGTCAATGACCGTGATCTCCCTCTGGTGGAGAACTATGTGAAGTTTGTGGATGAGGCCCTTGAGAATTATGCTTCTGACGGCCGTCCAAGCGTGTTTCTGCGCTTCGGCCACGACAGCGCGCTGCTGTATTTCCTGACCTGCCTGGATGTCGACGGTATGGGACAGATGCCTTCTTCCGCAGCCGAGATCGAGAACATCTGGCAGAATTACCGCGTGCCTATGGGCGCCACCCTCAATACTGTGTTCTATTGCCCTGTGCATGGCAAATATTTTGCTGATGATGTGCTCGTGAAGATGACTCTCTGCGGAGAGGAGGTGAAACTTGCTTCCGTTCCCGGCGAAGGTCCTTACTACAGGTGGTCCGATGTCCGTAATCATCTGATCGAGGTTATTGAGTCTTATAATTAGTTTTATTGTCCTATGAAGAGGTTTTGCATCCTGCTTGCAGTTGTTTTCGTGGCGGCTTTTGCCGGCTCATCTGAGGCCAAGGCCCAGACAGTCTACAGTGTCCAGTACAGAAGTGACGCCGATGTGAAGGTTTATGTTACCAAGTATAAATCCGACGCCGATCTGGTCGTTTACAAGTGCAAGTACAGATCCGACGCCGATGGCAACAAGGGGTTGTGGTATTTTGTGGACTATAGGTCCGATGCCAAAAAGAAGGTCTATTTCGTCGATCATAAGTCCGACGCGGATCTCGTGATCTATTTTACCGAATACAAGTCAGATGCCGAGTGGAAGAATAAATCCAAACAGCATCTGATGTATTAGTA
>JAKSJK010000125.1 GCA_024398095.1 Bacteroidales bacterium | reverse complement strand
CCAGCATGGTGAATGCAGAGAAGAAGATGGCCGTCTTGTGCGAGGACAGGAGTTCCGACCCGTCCCTCCGCCTTGCCATCAGACCGTCCATGATGAAGATGCTGAAGTCGTCACCTATACCGAAAATGAAGGTAGCCAGGATGATGCTCACGATGTTGAACTGCACCCCGAAGATAGCCATCAGACCGAGTATGATCACCCAGCCTATAGCCATCGGAAGGAAGGCCAGCAGGGCCAGCTCGATGCGCCCGTAGCTGATCAGCAGGGCTATGAAGACGATCAGGGACGAGATGAAAAGGATGTAGTTGAAGTCGTCGTTGATGCCGCTGACCATCTTGTTGGCATAGTAGCCGCGGTCCACGATGGATGCGCCTTCTGCCGAATTGATAGCCTTGTAAATCTCTTCTCTATCTGCATTTTCGTCCAGTTTCAGACGGCTGACTATGAGAGCCTTGCCCTCCTCGTTGCCCAGCCAGTCGCAAAGCAGCGGCATGTCTGCTATCATCTCTGGGGAATAGCTGCAGACCTCATAATCCTTGTCGAGGATATCTTCGAATGCTGCGAAGGCGTTCTCTCTGAAGCCCTGCTTCACTGCGGCCTTGCGGAGCTCAGCCTTGACGCTCTCACGTCTGTCGGCCCAGAACTCATTCCATTTCGCGATTCTTTCTTTCTGAAGATCTGTCGGGATGATATAGTTGCCTGCGCTCACAAAACCGCTCACTGCGCCGGCAGCGCTCAGGGAATCCAGAACTCCATCGAGGCGGGTGAGCCTTGCGCGGGCTGAGTCCATATCTTCTGCTATTGTCACCAGGAAGGTCTGTCCGCTGTCGTCGCCCGAAATTGCGGCCAGTTTCTCCTCAGCCGCCTGCAGGTGGGCAGGCATGTAGTTGAGGTGGTTCATGTCGTTGTCGAACCTGACCTTCCAGCAGGTGAAGCAGCATACTGCGAAGACCGCGATGAGCCCGGATACAACCCACTTGTTGCGGTCCAGTGGATAGTCCACGATCTTCTCGATGAACTTCAGCGTCTTGCTCTTTGTGACTGTGTTCTGCTCTTTGATGAAGTGAGGCAGGAATACCAGGCAGAATATGGTGGTGCCGATAAGCGTAAGCGAGGTAAACAGTCCGAAGTCGTGGAGGAGGGAAGAGTGGGTGAAAATGAGCGCTGCGAATGCGCCTATTGTGGTGAGGCTGCCTATGGTCAGAGGGTAGGCCAGTTCCTCGATTATCCTGTGAGGGTCGGCGGTGTGGTTGCTGTGGGCGATTACATGGATAGAGTAGCTGAGGGCGACTCCCATGACTGCCGCGCCGGCTCCGATTGCAATGGCGGAAACGCTGCCCTGGATGAATCCTATCAGCATCAGTGCGAAGAGTCCGCCGTAGCCTACCGGGATGAGTATCAGCGGAATGGCTGCCCTGCTGCGGAAAGAGAGGGTTATAACCAGCACGATCACCAGGATGGCGATCAGCAGGGTGAGTATGGTGTCCCTCTTGATGACGCGGGCGTTATATGCAGCTACGCAGGCGGCAGCGAAGTATTCCACCTTCATGCCGCTTTCCTCGGAAACCTTCTTGCAGGCATCCTCGATCATAGATGTCAACCGGTCATTCACACCGGTGCTGCCCATCCCCGTAGACGGGTTGGCAAACATCAGGAGCGTGGACATGTCGGAGGAGAAGATATGGTCGGAGAAAACCTCGTAGCCGGCTCCGGTATCGAAGTCCCTGAATCCGCCCATCATAGGCGTAGCGATGTTCAGAGGATCCTTCATCAGCACATCCCCGACCAGCATTCCGGCAGGGGAACTGAGCATCTTGTAGCACTCGGCTATTGAAGCGGCAATCGAGTCCGGGCTGCAGATTCTCTCCAGTCTCTCCCAATCATTTATATATATAGGTAGGTTTTCGTAGATAAAGCCGGTGCTGCTGCTGATCGTGCCTGCATCGACACCTTCGGTCACAGACTCGAGCAGGCCTGCCTCCACGATGCCTTCCAGCTCTTCGCTGAGGCTGTATGAGGCATCGACGAGTTCATACGGATCTTCGCTGCCGGAGATCATGAACACAACCTTGTCCTTGAGCTTTAGATTCTCAAAGGCCTCGGTGGAAGCCGCGTCATCCTTAGGGAAGAAACTGGTTATATCTTCCTGGTAGTCGACCTTGAGTGCGAAGAAGCCCATAACGGCGCTGCTCAGGACCAGAATCAGCCAGAAGCAGACTTTGTGTGCCTCGAACCAGTCGTAGAGTCTGTGGAGAACCTTTATCATTTCCTGCGGATTGATTTAAGCGTGGTGAGGAATCCGTAGAAGAATACGAATGTGAAGGCTGCGCAGAGGAGCCCGAAAACTACAGAGCCCAGCAGATACTGTCCTCCAGCCTCTGCAAAACTGCTCACCAGGGATTTCCAGCTGGTGATGTCGATTTCAGACGGATTCAGCATAAGAGGCTGTCCCAGCACTTTTGCGCCTGTGTAGCAGCTGAAGAAAACTATGGCGGGGATCACAGGCGGCAGGCTCAGGGCCGAGAACGCGATGGACACGATCTTGTTGAGTTTCAGAGCCCATGCAAGGAAACCTGCCAGTACCGCCTGGAAGCCCCAGGCCGGGAAGATGCAGCAGAAAATGCCCAATGCGGCGCTTGTGGCAAACTTCGCAGGGTGCATGGTCTTCATGATGGACTTCAGCTCGAGGAGGTCCTTCTTGACGAAACGGCGCAGGAGCAGCCACGGATAGTGGAAGAAGATGGCCCAGATGAAGAGTCCTGTGTTGAGGATGGAAATCCTGGTGAAATCGCGCAGCGGCTGGAAGTGTGAGACACGCTCCTCTGCCGGTGCATAATAGACCTGGATGGGGATGTTCTTGACCGGAATGTCCTTCCAGGCTGCCCTGACTATGATTTCCACCTCGAATTCGTAGCGTCCGGTAATGAAATGCATCTTTCCGAGCTTCTCCAGAGGGTAGAGCCTGAAGCCTGACTGGGTGTCGCTCAAGGTCTTCGCCGTGTCCACCTTGAACCAGAAATTGGAGAATCTGTTGGCAAAACTGTTCTTGCCGGGCATATTCTCCGCGTTGAGGTTGCGGGCGCCTATGAAGAGTGTGTCAGGCTCATTCTGCGAAGCCTCGAGGAAGGCGGGGATGTCGCTGGCGAAATGCTGCCCGTCGGCATCGATGGTGAGCATATAGTCATATCCGTGCTCCACTGCCCATCTTATCGCCCTCTTGAGAGCAACGCCCTTGCCTGCGTTCTTTTCGTATTCCAGACGCTCGATGCCGTCAACGCCTGCGATCAGCTCGTGGGTGCTGTCGGTGCAGCCGTCGTTGACCACGAGTATGTCCGACGCATAGTTCTTTACGTCGGAGATCACCTGCAGGATCGTGCCTTCATTATTATATGTAGGTATTACTACCAGTACCTTCTTGTCTTCCATTCTATTCGTCTGCCACTGTGGCGCTGAGTTTGAGAACTGTTTCCCCTTCTTTGGAGGCGCTGCATTTAAGGACGTCTCCCTGAAGTTCCATCACGAAATCCACCTGCATGCCCTTTTGAGGCAGCAGCGCGCTCACGTACTTGCATTCCTTGATGTGGGAGAAGCGCACAGCCTTGCCGAGAGCCATGGAAAGGATCTCGCGTATCATGGTAAGGGTGCAGACTCCCGGCACAACCGCCTGCTGGGGGAAGTGTCCCTCGTAGATGCGGTGTTCAGGATTCAGTTCCACCGTGGCCTCCCAGCCATTCTCAGTGGCGCTGAGTGAAAGAAGCTTGTAGAAGTCGTTCTCGAGTCTCATTATCTTTCTATCTTCTTGTCTGTGAATCTGTAAAGCGTAAAGTCCCCGTTGCGCTCGGTCATCTTCATCCAGTCCAGGGACATATCCTTCCTGCAGAACTGCAGTTCCAGGCTCTGCATCATGCCGTTCTTCTTGCCCTTCGGACAGAGCTTCACGCTGTATTCTGCCTTGGTCGCACTGATCTCTGAATCGAAACCTGCCATTATGCTGGCGACATCGCCGCCCATGCAAGCCCCGAGCACTCTCTTGAGTTCCTTGAGCATAGGGTTGGCGTTGACCTTCATCTTGCTGACGCGTCCTTCGCTCTTGATCTCAAATTCGCTTTCGCCCATCTTGATATACTCTCCGTCTTCGAACTGGAGGAGAATGTCACCCGGCTGGCGGAGGCTGAAGTCGCCCTTCCTGACTACATCCTGCGAGAGCACAGCCACACTCCTGGTCTGGCTGAACTTGCAGTCGATCTTCTTCACGGAAGCGTTAGCGGCGACCTCGCGTTCGAAGTCGGCACGTATATCCTGTGCTCCGAGAACTGTGCAGCCCATTATGGCGGCGGCCGCAGCCGCTATATATCTCAAAATCCTCATAGTGCCTTGAATTCAAATCCTTTTTCTTCCAGACCGCAGATTATCATTTCGGCCAGCCTGTCTGCATCGGCCAGTCTGTCGTGCAGCAGTATGATGGAGCCTGGGCGGGTCTGGGATATGACTTTCGCCGCCACTTCTTCGCGGCTGTGTTTCATCACTGTGTCGAATGAACGCACATCCCATCCGATGACCTTTACTCCTGACCAGCGTACTGCCGTGCGGAGGTGGGGAGTGGTGACGCCCATCGGAGGTCTGTACATGTCGGAACCGGCGCCGCAGACTTCGCTGACGGCCAGGAGAGGCTTGCGTATCTGTTCCGAGTGCTCGATTGCGAATCCGAGGTTAGTCCTCCAGTCGTGGGACCAGCTGTGGGAACCTATGCTGTGGCCCTCAGCTGCAATCTGCCTGACCAGTTCCGGATTGGCC
>JAKSJK010000124.1 GCA_024398095.1 Bacteroidales bacterium | reverse complement strand
CTATGTACGACTACACCCACGGCCAGTGCGACTCCATCGAGAACATCACCCACTCAATCTGTACCCTTGAGTTCGACGTTCACCGTCCGCTTTACGACTGGTTCATCCAGACCCTCGGAATCTATCCTTCACACCAGTACGAGTTCGCCCGCCTGAACCTCACCTACACCCTCATGAGCAAGAGAAAGCTCCTCGAGCTCGTGCAGAAGGGCCTCGTGGCAGGCTGGGACGACCCACGCATGCCTACCCTCTGCGGTGTGCGCCGCCGCGGCTATACAGCCGAAGCTCTCAAGATGTTCTGCGACAAGATCGGCGTCAGCAAGCGTGACCAGCTGATGGACATCCAGCTCCTCGAGTGGTGCGTCCGCCAGGATCTGAACGAGCGCTCAAACCGCTACATGGTGGTTTCCGACGATCCAATCAAGCTTACCATCACCAATTATCCTGAGGGCCAGACCGAGTGGTTCGACTGCCCTCTGAACCCTGCCGCACCGGAAGGCGCGACCCGCAAGGTTCCGTTCACACGCGAACTCCTCATCGACCGTGCCGACTTCATGGAGGATGCCCCGAAGAAGTACTTCCGACTCAAGCCGGACGGAGAGGTACGTCTCAAATACACCTACATCATCAAATGCGAGGAGATCATCAAGGACGAAAACGGCAAGGTTGTCGAACTCAAATGCACCTACGACCCTTCAACCCGTCCGGGCAGCGGCGAGTGGCGCTCTGTCAAGGGCACCATCCACTGGGTATCGACCGGGTACGCCAAGGAGCTTGACCTCCGTCTCTACGACCGTCTCTTCACCCTCGCCGATATGAGCCAGGTGCCAGAGGACAAGGATTACAAGGACTTCCTCAATCCTGAATCACTCGTGCTTGCCAAGGGTTATGCAGAGCCAGCCCTCCTCGAGGACAACAGCGGCATAGCCGTTCAGTTCGAGCGCGTGGGCTACTTCTTCAAGGATAAGGACAGCACTCCTGAGAAGCCTGTATTCAACAAGACCACAGCCCTCAAAGACTCATTCAAGTTCTAATCAGAATATTACCGCTATGAAAAAAATCTTCAGAATTGCATTGGCGTTGTTCGTATCGCTTCTCGCGCTTTCCTGCACCAAGGAGGGCGTGAAGACGTTGGCTCTCATAGATCCGGCTGTCGTGGAGGGCGAAATGCTGCTCCGCGTGGGCGACTCCCACTATGTTGTGCTGGATGTATATCCGGAGGAGAATGTAGAATTCCTCAAGTGGTCTTCTTCAGACGAGTCGGTGGCCTATGCCGAGGCCGGCTATGTGCTGGCAAAGTCCGTTGGCGAGGCAACTATTACGGCCAAGTCTGTAAATGGCAAGAAAATCCAGTTCAAGGTCTATGTCGAGAAGGCCATAATACAGCATTGGTCGGCTTCGACATCGGTAACCGTGATTCCAGGTGGCCAGGCAAAGGTGTCTGTGACTATCAAGGAACCGGAGGGTGCCAGTGCCGAGAACCTGATTCCGGAAATCAAGGATGATGCGCAGGGCTATTTCTCCGCATGGTTCCAGGAGGGTGTCCTCATGGTCAGCTGCAGTTCATCGGCTCCGGCAGATGGAAGCTACAAGGCAAATCTGAAACTTTACGATGTTGAAAGGACCAAATCTACCACCACTGTGCTCCAGGCTTTCTACAAGAAGCCGACAGGAGTATCTGTGTCGCCTGCATCCATTGCGGAACTCATGGTCGGCATGGAACAGGATATCTTTGCATCTGTCACACCGTCCGATGCAAGCAACAAAGACGTCGAGTGGAAGGCTGAACCTGACGGAATCGTAAATATCACAACAGATGGAGCCAAGTGTACTGTTACAGGCGCGTCTGCCGGTAGCGTAACCGTGACCGCAACGACCGTCGATGGGGACAAGTCAGCTTCCTGTACCATCAATGTTGTCGAGGCTTACGCAAAATCGCTCACTGCCCATCTGAAGTCCGATTACCCTCTTTGCGTGGGCGGAAAGACTGAGAGCAGTTCAGAGAAGGAGATCGGTTATACCATTTCCCCTTCATTCATCCCGGTTACGATTACCAATATGACTCCGGATATGTTCGATGTCGTAGGTAATGTAGTGAAGAATGCAAAGAAGGCCGGAACCGGTTCTGTCAAGGTTTCCGGTGGCGGAAAAGAGGTGATTCTGACTGTCAATGTCGTAGGCCCTAATTCCGTTTTCGCTCTCGGCCGCAGTGAGGTCGTAAGCAAGGATGGATATTACGTGACTTACAGGTATATCGCTACTACCAGCCGCGCTGTTCTTCCTGCCAGATACTCCTTCCTCAAGACCATTTATGGAGGTGAACATCTGGATGCCTCTACTGCGCTCTATCTCTCGGATGCATTCGGATTCGGCAAGGTCAACAGTGTCTTCAGCGGATCTGACTGGGTTCAGTATGAGGATGGTAAAGAGACCGATCCTGTTGGCAAGGCACCTGCCGCCCTCGGCAAGACCACTACTGTGACCAGTACATGGGGATCGAAGTCTGCAAGCTGCAAGCTGACCACGGCAATCAGCAGCTTCACCTTGGGCGTGCAGGCGAAATACTCCAATGGACCTACAGTTGTTTCTGGCGGTACATTTACTGTTTCCAAGAGCAGTGTCGTCAGCGGTACAACCTCATCGTATTCTTCGTCGCCGTTGCTCTTTGTGGTGAATTCTACCAATGTCTACATCGAGGACGATAGCTCAATGTCAGCGGAAATGAATACCTGGGCAGATGAATTTGCCCTCAAGGCGAAGACAGCGGGAGACTATGAATTGGATGCGACCTACAACAGGGTACTTTTCAACCCTCGTACCGCTCTGGGAACCTATGAATTCTACCTCGAGAAATATCCTGAAGTCGGCTTTAAGATCAAACTTGTCAATTAATGAAAAGATTTCTCAAAACAGCCATATCGCTGCTCTTGGCGGTCTCTGCGCTCTCCTGCACCAAGGAGGGCGTGAAGACTCTCGAGCTCGTAGACCCGGCCATAGTCGACGGACAGCTGTACCTCAGGGTGGGCGAGTCCCACATGGTGCTCCTGGATATTTTCCCTCTTGAAAATGGCGAGTTCCTGAAATGGTCTTCTTCGGATGAGAGTGTCGCGGTGGCCGATGCCGGCTATGTCGCAGCTGTTTCAGTAGGAGAGGCAACCATTACTGCGAAGTCTGTCAATGGCAAGAAGATCCGCTTCAAGGTGATAGTGGGAAAGATTCTTATCGAAAGCTGGTCCGCTCCCGGAGTCATCTATGTGGCCCCTGGCTTCAAGTCCAGCCTGGGTGTGAAAGTCAATATGCCGGAGGATGCTTCTGCAGCCAATCTTGCCGCTGTCATTACCGACGACCCTTCCGGTTACCTGAGTGCGGCATTCGAAAAAGGTGAGTGGTGGGTGTCCTGCAGCGATTCCGCTCCTGCGGACGGTTCGTACGAGGCTACTCTCAAACTTTTCAATGACGATGGCAGCAACTCATCCGTGACAACGGTTGTGGTGAAGTTCATCCCGCTGACCTCTCTGTCATTCACTTTTGCGGGACAGACGGTCATGGTCAGCAGGAGTCTCACTCTGTCTGTCACCGTGAACCCTGGAAATGCGACATACGGTGATTACATCGAATGGACAGCCGATGACCCATGCGTCTCTATCGTTCCGATGGGCAGATCATGCAGTGTCAGGGGCAATAGCGTCGGGAAAGCAAATGTCGTGGCTTCAACCCCTGATGGAAAATCTGCTACCTGCGTGGTAATGGTCACCGAACCTGTAGTCAGCTCCATAACAGCCAATTTCGACAAAACATCTGTTCTCTGTCTGGGCGGTACCGAGGATGACCCGAGGACGCTCAATGCAACAGTGTATCCTTCAGATCTGTTTACTCCTGAATATCAGAATCTAACCCCGGATATCTGGGATCTTGACGTAAATGTGGTCCGCAATCTCAAGAAGACAGGCTGGGGCATGGTCAAGGTGAGCGCAGGCAATCTGTCCGTGGTCAGGAAGATTCTGGTTGTAGACAAGAATATCAATCCGTTTTTCTGCAAGCCCGGGGATAAGGATGAGGACGGGGATTATTACAAGGCAGTCCCTGTCGGAGTCGCCCATAAGGCGCTTCCAGGCCTCCTGATGCAGATGTACTACGGCTATAACGAAAAGCAGCTGGATTACGATGACTTCCTCTCTTTGAACAAACAGTACGGCATCGAGTTCCCTGTAAGTACAGTGAGCGGATGGACGCAGCCTTCCGAGGGTAAGTCGTATTATCTCTATGCCTTGCCTCCGGCTTCACTCGGAAGCACTGCAAGTGCAACCGGAAAATACAATGGGAAAACATTGAACTGTTCGCTCTCTACCGCAATCACTTCCGTTTCTATGTACGGAAATTCCGGAGCATATTCCTCAATCGAGAAGAGCTTGCTTCTCCCGAAGGGCGTTGCCACCAGTGTGAGGCGTTCCGATATTGCCGGAAAGAATATGTTCTTTGTGCTGAATCCGGATTCGATGTACGATGTGAATTCCAGCTTGGATACCAGCCGTATTCCTGAAGTATTCACTCTCTGCTGCGACAAGACTGCAGGTGTAACTATCCAGAAAAGCGAATATCTCCAGTACCTGCGCTTTGACTCAGGTGTAGCCCTGGGGGATTACACAATCTGGTTCAAGGAGTATCCGGAGGCAACATTCACTCTCAGACTTTATTGATAATGAGAAGGAAGATTTCATTGGCCCTGGGCGCGATTGCGGCCCTGCTTATAGTTGCCGGCGTGATTTCCGGAATGGAATTGCGCCGCATGAGCAGCACCGTGTCC
>JAKSJK010000123.1 GCA_024398095.1 Bacteroidales bacterium | reverse complement strand
GCCGAATACGGCGTCAATCCAAAGGAGTATCAGAAGCAGGAGGACTAGGTACTACCCCTCGATCTCTTCGCAGCGGCAGGAGTCGATGTCGCCGACGCGCGAGAGGAAGTCGTCCACTTTGGCCAGGCGGACTTTCGCGGTCAGGCTGCAGTCCAGACCGAATTCAGGCGAGGAGGTTTCCAGGTCCAGGTCTTTGATGACTTTCATGACGCTGTTCATCGCCAGGTAGTCATAGCTCAGACGGAAGCGTCTGGTGGCAATCTTTGTTACGATTGCTGCGGCTGAGAGTGCGTCTGCCGTGGAGGTCTTGTATGCGCGGATGAGGCCGGGAATGCCCAGTTTGATGCCACCGAAGTAGCGGACTACGACGACCAGCACATCGCTCAGCCCCAGCGAGTCGATCTGGCCGAGAATCGGCCTGCCTGCCGAACCGGAGGGCTCGCCGTCGTCATTTGCACGGAAAACATCCGCCTTGTAGCCGAGCCTGTAGGCGTAGCAGTGGTGGCGTGCATCGTGATATTCCTTCTTCAGACTGCTGACAATAGCCTTGATTTCCTCCTCTGTCTCGACAGGGTAGGCGAGTGCGATGAAGCGGCTTCCATTGTCTTTGAAAAGTCCCTCCGAAGGCGCGGCTATGCTGTTGAAGGCATCGAATTCTTTGCTCTTGTCTTCCATACAAAATCAAATTTACTCCTTTTGAAAATATTTTGCAACGGAGGACGAATTTATTTGTATCTTCGCCGCGTTTTTAAGGAAAACGTAGATATGATTCTAAAGTACAAGGTGTCACTTCCAGGCCTCAAGGGCTTTGGCCGCGTTTACGAGGTGAAGTCAACCACTTCTTTATATAGGTTCCACAAGCAGATGAGGGCGGATATGGACTTCCCTCAGGACCAGACCATTCTTTTCAAAGCAGTAGATCCGGACGGTGCAGCCCTCGCGCGCTTCAGCCAGATCGACCTTGGCAAGGGTACCGTTGACGAGATTACCCTCGGACAGTGCCATGAGGAAGGTCTCGATTCTTTCGTTTATTTCTACGATACCACCAATAAGAAGAGCGTTCTCCTCGATTTCGTCGAGGAAGGCCTCAAGGAGAGCAAGACCGCTATCTATCCTCTTCTGGTGGAGACCAAGGGACCTAACCCTATTGAGTTCGAGAACGGCTATGTTGCCTTCGAGGATCTGCCGGCCGACAAGAAGAAGGATCCGGACGACGAGGATTATGACGACGAGGACTTCGATGATGAGGATGAGGAGGACGATAAGGAGGAGGAGATTTACGCAGAAGACGAATCTGAGGATTAATTGAAGAAGCTTCTCATCATACTCGGGCCCACTGCTGTAGGCAAGACTGACTACAGCATTGACCTTGCGCTCAAGTATGATTCTCCCATCATTTCCTGCGACTCCCGCCAGATCTTCAAGGAAATGTCAATAGGTACTGCCGTACCGGATGCTGAGCAGCTTTCCCGGGTACGGCATTATTTTATCCAGGACCATACGATCCACGGGAATTACACTGCCGGCAAGTACGAATTGGAGTGCGTGGCGCTGTTGGAGAAGCTCTTCAACGAAGGCCACGAAACGCTGGTGATGGCCGGTGGGTCGGGTTTCTATATTGACGCAGTCTGCAACGGTCTGGATGACTTCCCGCCCGCAGACCAGACTCTCCGTTCTCAGCTGATGGAGAGGTTGCGCACAGAGGGAGTAGAGCCGATGGCCGCTCAATTGCGCGCTTTGGATCCCGAGTCCTGCGAGGTTATCGATATGGCCAATGGACAGAGGGTGATCAGGGCCCTGGAGGTCTGTCTCATGACCGGCCGCAAATTCTCCTCGTTCAAGACCAATCCTTTGAAAAAGCGCAGTTTCGAGATTGAGAAAATCGGCCTCACGCGTCCTAGGGATGTGCTTTACGAGCGGATCAACAGACGCGTGGAAGTGATGATGGAGCAGGGACTGGAGGAAGAGGCCCGTTCTCTCTATCAGTGGCGTGACCTGCCGGCGCTGCAGACAGTGGGCTATCGCGAACTCTTCGACTATTTCGACGGCACCATCCCTCTTGAGGAGGCTGTGCGGATTATCCAGCGCAACACGCGCCACTACGCCAAGCGTCAGATGACCTGGTGGGGCAGGGATAAGTCCATCGAGTGGAAGGAAATATAAAAGAGCCCGGTGTCGGGCTCTTTCTGTATCTAGAAAATAAATGTGTAACCTACGCAGAGGCTGGTGTTGAAGGACTTGCTGTAATAGATGGCGTAGCTGCCGTCCTCAAGTTTCTTCAGCGTGCCGTCTTTCTTGGCATCAAAGGACTTGCCCATGTTGTAATCTCCCAGGATGCTGAAGGTCAATCTGTTCTGATAGTTGAGACGCCAGGCCAGCGCGGGCTCGATTCTGACGCGGCTGAGATATGCATCGGTGTAGCTGATGTTGCCTCCGGGAGGGGTGGTAGCGTCGGGAGAATTGAATCTCACGCCGTTAAGGGGAGTGCGCAGCTCCATGGCGAGCGACGGGATCAGCGGCAAACTGCGGCAGATGTATTCCATCTTGACTCGGCTTTTCAGCACCAGGGAATTGCGCGGATTCTGGTAGACATTCATGTCTCCCACGCGGTGTGTAAACTGGAGACGTTCCTTGAGACTCACGCCCCAGTTCCCCCATTTGTACATGCCGATGAGGTCCACGCTGGCGCGGTGGAACATCCTCCAGTCTGTGTTTTCCTCTCCCACCTCCAGCTTCGGGGTGGTGAAGAAGTCGTAGTAGGCTCCCATCTTGAAATACGGACAGGGCTTGTAGCCCAGGCCGGCTCCCACATCGATGCGGTCGACCGCCCGCAGGAGGTCTTTGCCGCGGAATTCCGCCCCGACTTCGAGCTTCAGTCCCTTGGCTACCTTGAACTCGGCTCCTGCGCTGATGCGCCCGCGGAAATCTGCTTCCAGGTCCTCGTAAACCTGGGCAGAAAGCCCCGTCTGGAACAGCGCCAGCACGGCAAATATCGCAAGAAACCGCCTCATTATTTTTCCCTGTCGAAATCCTTTGCGCGGGTTATGTGTCCAATGGTGCTGGTCTCGCCCTCCTGGAGCACATAGCTTATCTTGATCCAGGCTGCATCCTTGAGAAAGTCCACGTGGCCGATCTCCAGGCTTTCCACCTTCAGTCCGAGACGGGATTCCAGGTCCTTGAGCAGCTCTTCGCGACGCTCAGGCACGATGTTCTCTATCTTGTCGTAGAGGATTACCTTGCTGCCTGTGAGCACCTTGCTCCTGTGTCCGAACACAAGTTCGAGAACGCCGATGAGAGCCACCAGAAGCAGGTTGGCGATGCCGAGCTCGGCATAGGATATGTTTAGCGCGAGGCCATTGATGACTGCTACCGTGATTATCACGAAGAGGTAGGTCATCTCCCTCACGGGAACGGTCTCTGTACGGTAGCGTATGACACCGAATATGGCGAACAGACCAAGCGTCAGGCCTATCTGCAGTTTGACACTTTCCATCAGGAAGATCAGCAGGAACATGGCTGATGCGAAGGCCAGGAAGGTGAGATAGTACTCTTTTCTGCCCACTGTACCGTTGGATTTCTTCCTGTAATATAGGAAGTGGACTATCACCCAGCTTACGAGCAGATTGAATGCAAAGCGGATGATCAGGTTGAGGAGGTTTGTGCTCTCCATGAGCGGAACTCCCAGGAAGGTCGTGCCGTTGGTGACATCGTAGCCGAACTCTTCGGCGATCGATGGATCGAAATCTGGCATCTGAAGTATCATCGTATCAAATATTTTTTATCTGTGAGTTTTTCTATCTTGCGTATCTTCTCAATGAAGCGGGATTTTCTGGCCACGGGGTCGGTAAGTGCGGTTCCGATGCAGTATTTGCTCACGCGCAGGGGCTTGATCCTGAGCTGGGAGAGTATTTCCCTCATCGGGGAGTAGCAGAGACCGTCCTGCTTGAGTTCTATTATGACTGCGCCTTCCAGGTCGGCGTCTTTTCCACTGAAGTAATTGTGGAAATGCAGTCCGCGGTCAATCGTCAGGCGCTCTGTCTTCTCGTTGTTCACCAGGGTGATCCTGCGGAAGGTGGTGCGGAGTCTCGGGGAAAGCTGTTCTGCTGTGAACCAGGATTTCTCCGCCAGGAAATCTGAAGCACCTTCAGCTGCTGAAAAATTCTCGAAATTTTCCAGAGGAATGCGGATTCTCTTTTTCTTGGTGCGTCCGTGGTTGTTTTTCCTCTTTATCTCCAGGAAGGTGTCGCCGGAACTGACATAAGTCCTGGTACGGACCTTCTGTCTGGTGAGCTTGCCGTTCTGGTGGGCAGTGTACATCGCCAGGTCGGCGGTGTCGTAATAGAGCGAGTCATAGGAAGCGACGGTGGCTCCATCCACTTCCAGGACCCTGTAGCGGCTGTCTGCCATCTCGAGAATACGGTCCAGCATCTGATCCGTGGTGACAAACTTGCTGTCCACACGGTTCATCAGCTTGATGGAATCCATCTCCTCGAGGTGAATGACTTCCATCTATTTCGCGTCTGAGAAAATATATTCGAAGACCTTGACAGAAAGCAGTTTGCCGTTAGGCGCATAGTTGTACTGCTTCTTGCGGGTGCCGTCCTCGTTCCACTCGTATTTGCGGATGCGTACTGGCTTGTTCTTTTCGTTGTACTCGACTTCCTTGACTACGCGTCCGTTTGCGCCGTATTCGTAGGTCTCACGCCATTTCTGGCCATAGGAAGCGTATTCGACCTCCTCGATCTTGCGTCCCTGCCCATCGTATGTGGTCTGGCGGTCGAGCCAGCGGGTCTTGGTCTTGGAGTCGGTGTTCCACTCTTTCACAGTCAAGTTC
>JAKSJK010000122.1 GCA_024398095.1 Bacteroidales bacterium | reverse complement strand
GGAGTTCAACATCTACGACGGCAAGATCGTCTTCCGTGGTGATGGTGGCGATCAGCCAGCTGTTCCTGTTTCAGCAGGTCAGCAGATCGATCTTGATCTATCTAACCAGACTGGTACTATCCAGTAATCTACCTTTTGGACAGGAGCCCCTGATACGGACTCCTGTCCCCTAATATACCGCTTTTTATGAAAAAGATTCTTTCCCTTGCAGCCATGGCTGCCACACTTGTGCTTTCATGCAATAAAACGGTCGATCCGACTCCTGATCCGGATCCGAAACCGGATCCGACCCCGAGTTATGAGGCTGGCTGGCCTTCGAGCTATGAGGGAGTGATGCTCCAGGGCTTCTATTGGGACTCGTTTGCCGATACCCAGTGGGAATATCTGGAGAGCATGGCGGATGATATTGCTCCATATTTCTCCCTTATATGGGTGCCGAACAGCGGATTCTGCGACACTCACAACAACATGGGCTATCTGCCGTACAAGTTTTTCGACCAGACTTCCACCTTCGGAAATGAGCAGCAGCTCCGTAGCATGATAAAGGCCTACAAGGACCGTGGCACAGGCATGATTGCCGATGTGGTGATCAACCATCACAACTCCGACGGCTGGTTCGATTTCCCAAAAGAGAGCTATAAGGGTGTCGAATATCAGTTCCTGTCCACTGATATTGTTAAGGATGATGACAATGGCGATACAGCGCGTCAGGCTGCATCCCAGGGACGCCAGATTTCCGCAAATAACGACACTGGCGAGGGATGGGCAGGTTGCCGTGACCTTGATCACAAGAGCCTCAATGTGCAGAAGATATGCAAGGCATATGTGGATTATCTGAAGAATGACCTCGGCTATGCCGGTTTCCGTTATGA
The DNA here is from genome assembly GCA_024398095.1 of Bacteroidales bacterium. Classification (GTDB taxonomy): domain Bacteria; phylum Bacteroidota; class Bacteroidia; order Bacteroidales; family UBA932; genus Cryptobacteroides. Next base: position 3,968 of record JAKSJK010000122.1, on the reverse strand, counting down.
CATGGTGAAGGGTTACAGCGCCATGTATACAGGCATGTACAATGAATCGTGCAAGACTGAATTCTCCGTTGGAGAGTACTGGGACGGCAATCACGCTGTGGTGGAGAAATGGATTGCGGGCACCAAGCGAAACGGAGCCATCCAGAGTGCCGCCTTCGACTTCTGCTTCCGCTACACCGCCCGCGATGCCGCAAACAATGGCAGCTGGGCCAAGCTCATGGATCAGACATCCGCAAGCACAGACTACAGCCGTTATGCCGTTACATTCGTGGAGAATCACGATACGGAATACCGCGCCGCTTCCGCTCCACAGGACCCTGTCAAGAAAGACACGCTTGCCGTTAATGCGTGGCTCCTTGCAAACCCCGGCACCCCTTGCGTGTTCTACAAGCACTGGCAGGCATACAAGAAGGACATCAAACTCATGATTGCAGCCCGCAAGATGGTGAGGGTGAACAACCAGAGCGCATTCACCGACCTTGCCAAACAGGCCTCATATGTTGCCCGCAGCGTCAAGGGCGCAAACGGTTCACTTCTCGTTGTCTGTGGCACGGGTTACAAGTCATACACCGTTCCTGCCGGCTACAAACAGATTCTGGAGGGTCACAACTACAAATATCTCGTTTCCGGTGATTGCGATACATCAAGTTGGGAAGCCACGGTTGCACGTATTGAGGAAGAAGAGAAGGAGGAGCCTTTTGACGGAACCAATGCCACCGTGTATGTTGCCGCCGACTTTACTCCTGTCTTCTTCTATATCTGGGACAGCAACAACAATACCCAGCTGAACGGTGACTGGCCTGGCAAGCCTATTTCGGCCACCGTGACCAAGTTCGGCAAGAAATGGTACACACAGACCGTTCCGATCACTTCTTCCAAGTATTATTTCAACATGGTGATCAGCCAGGGTTACGAGAAACCTCAGACATCGGATATCAACCGTATCAATACGGACAAATATTTCGAGTGCAAGCTTTCCGGAACCGCCATACAACTTGTGGACGTAACAGACCAATATTCCAATCAATAATGAAATATCTTAAATCCTACATCACGTTTGCCGCCCTTGCCTTTGTCCTGGGCTGCGCATGCAAACCTCAGGGAAGTGATCCTGTACCTGATTCCGATCCCGTAAAGAACACTTTCGCAAAGGGAGCGGACATAAGCTGGGTGACCGAAATGGAAGCCAAAGGCTATAAGTTTCAGAATGCCAAGGGACAGGACCGCGAGTGCACGGCACTCATGAAAGAACTGGGATGCAATGCGATACGCCTTCGCGTGTGGGTGGATCCTATGGCGGGAGAGACTCACAGCAGATATTGCGATGCCGCCGACCTTCTTGTGAAGGCGAAACGTGTGCAGGAATTGGGCATGAGCCTGATGGTGGATTTTCATTATGCCGACGGCTGGGCAGATCCCGGCAAGCAGCCTATACCTGCTTCATGGACGGACCACAGCGTGACAGCCCTCGCAAAGAGCGTTTCTGACCATACGAAATCGGTTCTCACTACTCTCAGGGACAACGGTGTTGACGTTGCATGGGTACAGGTGGGTAACGAGGTCACCAACGGCATGCTGTGGGAGACCTGCCGCGTGCAGGGCCGGGATGCGAAGAACTTCGAAACTGTGTTCAATGCAGGAGCAAAGGCGGTGAAAGAAGTTTATCCGGATGCAAAAGTCATCCTCCATATCGACAATGCGTGGAAGACTGACACCCTCAAATGGTTTTATGACCTCGTGACAGCCGCCGGTGCAAAATATGACATCATCGGCCTGTCTCTCTATCCTTCATATTGGGAGAGCGGTGCTTATCCTGCCTGGGAAACCAAAGTGAAACAGGCGGTGAATTATTTCAATACTTTGTATACCGCTTACAATCGCCCTGTGATGCTTGTTGAGTTCGGCATGCCCGCTTCAGAGCCGCAGAAATCAAAGGATGCCCTGCAGTATATTCTTGACAGCACGAAGAGTATGGATTTCTTCAAAGGCGTGTTCCTGTGGGAGCCTGAGAGCGAAAAGTCACGCAACGGCTATGACTATGGTGCTTTCCAGAACGGGAAACCCACAATTGCAATGGATCCTTTCAAGCTTCAGCGATAATGAAATTAAGAAAATTGTTTCTGACAATGGCATTTGCAGCCTGCGCCATGCAGGCTTTTGCAACGGGTGATCTTACGGCAGAGAGTGTTATCTCCAAGTGGCAGTTCAGGCGTATTGCTGACACCCCTGCGAAATGGCAGGAGGTGACCGTGCCGCATGACTGGGCCATCAGCGGCCCTTTCGACCGCAGCAATGACCTGCAGGAGGTGGCTGTGGTGCAGAACGGCGAGACCGAGGCTACATGGAAAACGGGACGCAGCGGCGGACTTCCCTATATGGGCCGTGGAGAATACAGGACCACGATAAATCTGAGCCCGGAGCAGGGGAGGGTGTACAGCCTGCTTTTTGACGGAGCCATGAGCGAGGCAAAAGTATTCGTGAACGGCGTCAAGGTGGGCGAGTGGCCATACGGCTACAATTCCTTCCATTGTGATATTACTTCCGCATTGAAGGACGGTGACAATGAAATTCATGTCACTCTGGAAAACCTTGAGCAGAGCAGCCGTTGGTATCCCGGAGCGGGCCTTTATCGCAAGGTCCGCCTGATAGATTCTCCTGCGGTGCATGTGCCGGTGTGGGGAACGCATATTGTAACACCTTCCGTTTCAGAGGATAAGGCTGTGGTTTCTGTGACAACGGAGGTGGCAGGCCTTGCCGAGGGTGAAGCCGTCACTCTTTGTACTGTGGTTCTCGATGCATCGGGAAACGAGGTGGCTTCGCGTACGGATACAAGAATGATTAGGGCGGGCATACCGCTCACCCAGAACCTTGTAGTGGAAAAACCAATGCTCTGGAGCCCTGAGACGCCGAATATGTACAGCGCGGTGACACGCGTGTTCAAGGGTGCGCGGGTCGAAACTTTGTGGGGACATTACCCTCAGCGCGGGCGCATCGATATTTCGGAGGGAGAGGTGCTTTGCGACGAGGTCAGCACGCGTTTCGGCATACGCACCATTGAGGTGCGTCCGGAGCAGGGCTTCTTCCTGAACGGAAAACGTACGATGTTCAAGGGCGTGTGCCTGCATCATGATCTTGGGCCTTTGGGGGCTGCCGTGAACAAGGCTGCCATACGCCACCAGCTGGAGATGCTCAAGGATATGGGCTGCAACGCCATACGCACTTCGCACAACATGCCTGCCGAGGAGTTGGTGGAGCTGTGCGACGAGATGGGATTCATGATGATGCTTGAGCCGTTTGACGAATGGGATGCGCCCAAATGCGAGAACGGTTATCACCGTTTCTATAATGACTGGTGGGAGAAAGACATGACCAATATGCTGCTGCATTACAGGAACAGTCCTTCCGTGGTGATGTGGAGCATAGGCAATGAGGTTCCTTCCCAGTGGGCCGAAGGCGGCAGGGAAGTGGCCCGCAAGCTTCAGGACCTTTGCCACAAGTTGGATCCTACCCGTCCCGTAACCTGCGGCATGGATCAGTTCGACGCTGTGATGAACAACGGTTTCGCAGCCCAGCTGGATGTCCCCGGCTTCAATTACAAGGTGGACAGATACCCCCAGGCCTATCCTCTGCTTCCGCAGGGCGTGATTCTAGGCAGCGAGACAGCCAGCACGGTAAGTTCGCGCGGAGTGTATCATTTCCCGGTGAAGAGTGGAGCCGACATGATGAACGCAGATCACCAGAGCAGTTCCTATGACCTGGAGCACTGCCTCTGGAGCAATATTCCGGACTGGGATTTTGCCGCCGATGAGGATTACCCGTGGATGATGGGCCAGTTCGTCTGGACAGGCTTCGATTATCTGGGTGAGCCTTCCCCATACGATACGGATGCATGGCCGAACCATTCTTCGGTGTTCGGAATAATAGACCTTGCATCACTTCCGAAAGACAGGTATTATCTGTACCGAAGC
>JAKSJK010000121.1 GCA_024398095.1 Bacteroidales bacterium | reverse complement strand
TCACTACGATGAAGGACGAGCTTGAAAAAATCAAGGAACAGAGCCTGAACATCCTCTAGCGTATCGAAATACGGCCGACGTAAGTGCCCCAGCGGTAATCCTGTACAACCGGGACAGGATTGCCGTCCAGGTCGTTGACCATTGTCGGTTCCCTGAGGTCTGTATGGCTGTGGCCGCCGACCACCAGGTCGATATTGCGGGATTTTGAGACAAAGACACAATCCTCTTTGTAGCCCATGTGGGACAGCACGATCACGAGGTCGCAATGCTTCTTTTCCTTGAGATATGTAGCCCACTTCCCTGCCGCTTCAACGGGGTCCTGAAAGACCAGTTTTTCAGATATGTCGGCAGCCACGACACTGCCCACATTGCAGAGCAGACCAACTACTCCGATTTTGTAGCCTCCGCGCCTGTAGACAGCATACGGCTTGACATATTTTCCAAGTTTGAACTCCGAAAAATCATAATTGCAGCACAGTACATCGCCTTTTATAGCCTTTACGCGACGTGCCAGTTCATCTATTCCGTTATCGAACTCGTGATTGCCCAGCACAAGAGCATCATAGCCCATCGCATTGAGCACTTCCACTTCGAGATCGCCATTCAGGATTGTGAAATATGACGAGCCCTGATCCCAGTCTCCGGCATCCAGGAGAAGCACATTCCGGCGGCCGTCAGCAGTCCTGACGCTGTCGATGAAAACGGCTCTTTCGATCACACCGCCTCTGCCGTCACGTTCCGGATCCATGTGGGAATGGGTGTCATTTGTATGGAGGACTGTAAGTCTCTGAGCAGAAACTTCAGCAGTCTGGAAGCCTGTAAAAACGGCAATCAGCAACAAAAACTTCTTCATAGCTACTCCAGATAGATCAGACGGCCGTCCACCTCGCAGTCGAGTGTCCGGCCCGCCCCGGTCATATACATTATATAATCCATGATCACATCGAAAACCAAAGTCTGGCTGCGCTGTATGTTGCGTGCACCGCGCCCCATCCACATATTGTCGCCGGGGCCGAGGACGAAATCGATGGTGGCGAGATAATAAGTACCCTGAGGATCAATCTGGCGGCCGCCGATTGTCGCAGAGACCAGTCTGCGGTCTTTTACCGTCATCTCCACGCCAGCGAACGGATGGGCATGGCGCTGGGAAGCCTGGCGTTCAAGAAACTCCAGAAGGACTGTTCCAGGATACTCCACCAGGCACAGATAGTTCTTGAACGGGAATATGGCCATGATATCGTCCTTCAGGACAGTTCCGGGCTCGACGGACGCACGGATTCCACCGGAATTCATAACCGCGAAATCAGCCTTGCGGCCGAAAATCTTTTCCGAACCGGCAATGAGGGCATCGGTCGCGAAATTGGCCAGCGGAGAATTCGCCCCGCGCGAGCGCATACCTTTCTCGGAATAGCCCACCACCTGCTTGACATCCGCCATGGCCGGCTGGGCATCCAGCATGGCTTTAGCAACCTTTGCAGCGGAACCGCCCTTGAAGACCTTTCCATTCGGAGCGGTGTATACACGGCCATCCACGGTTCCGAGCGCCTCAGCCACATTATCGCGTCCAGGAGGTGTACAGCCCGTCCTGGATCCGTCCATCATTGTTCTGGACCAGTCTGCCTGCTGCGCGCAAAGCCAGAGCGATGCACACAGCAGGCAGACGGTAAAAAGTATCCTACGCATAGATTATTTCTGTCTTAGCCACCTCCAGAGGTCCTTGAAGCTGTTCTTCTTGCCATACATGAGGATGCCGACCTTGTAGATCTTCGCTGACACCCAGGCGCAACCGACAAAGGTGAGCAGGAGAAGTCCGATGGAAACGGCATACTCCCAGAGCATGACATCGCCGCTAGGGATGCGTGCAAGCATCACGATCGGAGAGGTGAACGGAATCATGGACCCCCAGAACACAACCGGGCTGTCCGGAGCCTTGAAGGCATAGAATGCGATGAAGAAGGCAATCAGCAGAGGCAGGGTCACAGGGATCTGCAGCTGCTGGGTGTCGGCCTCATTGTCACCTGCGGAACCGATGGCCGCAAACAGGGAGGCATAGAGCAGATAGCCGAGCACGAAGAAGATAAGGAAGGCAACGATCAGCTCGGTGAAGTTGATATTCTTCACTGCCTCGAGTATGCCGCCGAGTTCGGAATCCTGGCTGACGGCGTTCATCACGGCCTCGGTGTCCATCATGTCCATACCCTGCATATCCATGCCAGGCATGGCAGTCATCTGGGTCATATCCTGAGCCGACTGGGCAATCTTCGGTCCCATGACAGCCATGCCTCCGCCGACCAGAATACCGGTAAGCAGTATCCACAGCAGGAACTGGGTCAGGGCCACGCCGGCCACGCCGATTATCTTTCCGAACATAAGCTCGGTAGACTTCACTGAAGAGATCAACACCTCGACCACCCTGCTGGACTTCTCCTCGATGACGCTGGTCATGACAGAAGAAGCGAAGATGGTGATGAACATGTAGATGATCATCGAGAGAATGAGGGAAATCATCATGGTCACTTCGGTAGAAGTAGCCTTTTCATCGCCATCCGAGCTGAATTTCGAAGTCTTGATGTCAATCGAAGGCTTGATATTCTTCATAATCTCGGAAAGTCCCTCGATGCCGGTCTGCTCGATCCTGGCAGCCTCGACAGCATCCTCCACCTGGGAAGCGACAGACTCCTTGAGATCCATGGAGATAGACTTGTCGGAAGCCATCTTCACAGGCACGTTGAGAGTTGAATCCGGAACACCGATGATCATATAGGCATCGATGTCGCCGTTGTTGACCTTAACCTTGAGTTGCTCCTCATCCACCATCTGATATGGGAAGTAGGTAACCAGATCGGTATTGACAAGGTACTCGGAAACGAAGCCGGACTCATCCAGGTAGCCTACAGTCTTTGCCTTGTCCTTTGCAAAGAACATGATGAGGCTTGGAAGCAGGCACATCGCCGCAAAGAAAAGCGGTCCCAGGAAGGTGATTACAAGGAACGATTTCTTCTTCACGCGGGTCATGTACTCACGTGAGATGATTACACTGATAGTACGCATGTTCATGGCTTAGTCCTCCTTCACGATTTTGATGAATATATCGTTCATACGCGGCATAAGTTCGCGGAACGCATTGATGGTCACGCCTTTGGCGATGTAAGCCTCGAGCACGGAATTGGCATTCTCACCGGCAGGGACAACCTCCGTATGGCGGCCGTCGGCATCGGTATAGACAATCTCCACATTGTTGTTGCCATACTTGCGGCGGATCTCCTCCACGCTGCCGGCAAGCACCACATGGGATTTGTTGAAGAGAGCGATGTTGTCGCAGAGTTCTTCCACAGACTCCATATTGTGGGTAGACAGCACGATGGTCGAGCCCTCATCCCTGAGACGGAGGATCTCTTCGCGGATGATCTGCGCATTCACAGGATCGAAGCCGGAGAAAGGCTCGTCGAGTATGAGCAGTTTCGGACGGTGCACCACGGTGGTGATGAACTGGAACTTCTGGGCCATACCCTTGGAAAGTTCCTCGACCTTCTTGTCCCACCAGGACTCGATGCCGAATTTCTTGAACCACTTGAGCAGTTCGACCTTGGCCTCCACCTTGCCCATGCCCTTGAGCTGGGCCAGATACATAGCCTGGTCGCCCACCTTCATCTTCCTGTAGAGTCCCCTCTCCTCCGGGAGATAGCCGATCCTGGCCACATCATCCTGGGTGATGATCCTTCCGTTGAAAAGCACCTTGCCCGAATTAGGGATGGTGATCCTGTTTATTATCCTGATCAAAGTCGTCTTGCCGGCACCGTTAGGGCCAAGCAGGCCGAAGATCTTGCCCTCGGGGATGTTCACGCTGACGTGGTCGAGCGCAACCTTCTCACCGAAGTTCTTGCAGATGTCCTGACACTGAATTAAGTCCATTTCTATCGTTTTGTTTCGTTATTGCTTTTATTTGACGCAGAGCAGAGCCCTTTTGCTACACTCAGGCGAGGATTTTTGTCACCATCTCCACCAGAAGGTCGCCCGGGGACGCCTCTCCGGCATTGCCGCCCTTGCCCTTGAAGTCGTACTCTTTAATGATCGCCACCACTCCCATGCACTTCTTCACAGGATACCAGCGCGCCGCCATGTCATAGTCCTTTATGAAAAAAGGATTGACACCCAGCAGCGCAGCCTTGTCCGAATTGGAGGCGGAAGGATTCTTCATCAGGAACGCCTCGTAGCGCAGCAGCTTGTAGAACTGGGCGAACACCGGTCCGACGGCCGCAGGCATGGCGAATCTGGCGGATGAGCCGATGTAATGGGCTATCCTCAGCGACTTGGCCACATCGTGGGAGAGCAGGGCATTCGACAGTTCGAAAGCGCTGTACTGACGGCTCACGCCTATGTTCTGCTCTATGTCAGCCGCACTCACCTCGACAGTACCCTCCGGCAGATTCTTAAGCATTTTCTCAGTTTCGACAGCAACCTTGTTGAGGTCCATTCCGGCAGACTCGGCGAGCAATCCGGCCGCATCCGGGGAAATCCTGAGTCCCTTGCCGAGGTAGAATGAAGTAATCCATCCGCTCATCTCGTAGTCTCTCAAAGCTGAAGACTCCACGGCCACGCCTGCCTTGGCGGCGGACTTGTACAGCCCCTTGCGCTTGTCGGCCTTGGCTCCCATCATGCAGATCACGAGCACAGTGCTCTCCAGAGGGTTTTCGCAGTAGGTCGCCAGCATTTCCAGATCCTTCATTGCCTGGGCTTCCTTGAGCACTACCAGACGTCGGTCTGAGAATACAGGAAAGCTGCGGGCCTCTGTGATCACCTTGTCCGCATCCACATCGGATCCATAGCAGATTATCTCGTTGAAATCCTTCTGATCCTCGCTGATGCAGTTCGCCATGATGGCATTGCAGACCATGTCCACATAGAAGGGTTCCTCACCCATCAGCAGATATACCGGGCGGAAAATGCCTTTCCGCGCCTCGTCAACCAGCTGTCTGCAGAGTTTGTCTGTCTCGATATATTTCGGTGCTGCCATTAATTTTTTATTTTTGGATCATGAACTTTTGTTC
>JAKSJK010000120.1 GCA_024398095.1 Bacteroidales bacterium | reverse complement strand
TTTTTTTCTGAATATTTTCTTGTTAACGGCGGTACTGCATAAATCGCGCAAAACTATAAAAAAAGTCGTGTCCTTGTCACAAGAACACGAACTTTTTGATATTGGCCGAAAAATTCTGGTATTTCCCTATTGGATATTGTTATCCGCGGTGATTCTTTTATTAATTTCCGTCGCGGACGCAGCGGATGCGGTAGCCATCTTCCTTAGGGTCGGTAGTGATATGGCTGTCGGATATATAGTACGGGTAGGATTTGCCGCTATCACGTAAGTACAGACTCCTTGAGGCTGTAGAATTGGATAGATTGATATATATGTATATGATACCAAGTTCACGCTCGTTTGGTATCCTCCATTTGCCGAGATCGCTCTTATCTGCCATTTCACTGTAGTACATCTCACAGTACGACTGATTGGCGACATCGTCCAAGGTGAAGTTTGCAGGACCGTGGGATACGATATTGGTCTCAACTATCTTGCTGCGGCCATTGGTGTAGTCTCCATCGTACTTGAAGTCTGAATTGTAGCGGCTTACAACTACATAGCTTGTATAGGCAGGTGAGTCAAATTCCTGGGCAAAGATCTTGATCTTGACCATGTCATCTGCAAACTGATCGTCGGAGTAGGTGACAGTAGTGCTCTGAGCTGTGATTTCTATAGGCTCCGAGAAAGTACCATTGCTCTGTTGTACCGAGTAGTAAGGATGCGATGTCGTTCTGGTAATGGTGATTGTGGTCTGGAAAGCTGTGCCGCTGTAGCCTTCGTATTTTGAGTATATGGTTACGGTGACAGCGTCATCTACCCAATCGTCATCTTCAATAGTTGCGGTGAAATTGTTGTGATAACGGTAAATGGCCTGTTCGTCCTTGTTCCCCACCCTGTAATAGAAATAGTCAGTTTCAGAACTGATCTGGTTGCTGCTGGCAGCCAGGACCACATACAGTCTGGTAGGAGACTGGAGATCTGCAGAATTTACGCGCGGATATTCTTGACTGTTTTTGACGTTGCTGCCTTTCTCTATGCCAGTCTGGTAACTGAACGCCGACATTCCGCTGAGGTTGTCTATCTGGAAAGCGATGGACCTGGCGTCCCTGTTGTGATTGACGTATTTGTTCACAATCGGGTATGCGTTCTGTCCGTATGCGACAGCTGATCCCCACTCCGTGAATGCGGAATAATTGAATGCATCGCTGCTATCGGTCGCGGTCCTGGTAAAGACGACGGTACTTTCGTTGGATGCATAGACTTCGCCGCTGATATTTTTGCTTGAGTAGATTGTAACAGTTGCACTTTGGCTTCCGTCGCTGTTGTTGGCCCAGGCAATGTTTGCCGGATCGATTCCCTTGATGGTTTCTTCGTTTGCAGCTGTTGGAGCGCCATTATTGATCTGGTAATAGATGGTGTATCCAGTGCCGGTAAGTGCCGTGTAGTTCGCAAGTTTTATGTTCAGCTTGTTGGCATCGTCGTAGCCTGCAGAAGCAACTCTTGCCGGAGTGATGGTGTTAATTGTTCCGGAATCGAAGGTGAGATCCTGTGCTGCAACTACAAATGAGGTCGGCAGCTGGTCTGCACCGTCATTTCTGTGGTGAGGAACATATTCTCCAGTTTTGCCGTTATCTCTGATCGAACCCTCGCCAAGTCCTGAAAGATGAATTGTATTGTTTGACGAGTTGAATGAGGATGTGGCTGTCGGCTCCTGGTTGTAGGTCTTGAGCGCCCTGACGCAGCGTACATTCTTTTTCCATCCATATGTTGTTCCCCAGTATACCTTAGTCTGATTCTGAGTTTTACCGAATGCAGAACCCTCGTCGACCCACCATGTGCCTGAGGCTCCATTTGTGCTGCTGTAGTACAACTTGGTTGTGTTTGGACGTGCAAGGTCAGACAGGGCTGGCCAGCCATTCCAGATAGCAAGGCACTCGTCGTGGGATGGAAGGTACCACTTGAGTTCGGCATCGTCGATGACTCCATTGCCGTTTTCGTCACGGTTTCTGGAGAGACACTGGTACGCAGCATACTGTCCCTCTCCGCTCACTGTGATTTCTGTCTTGTTGTTGAAGTGGGCGAGTGATGACATCGTGAAGTAGTCGCTCCAGTTCGCAGACTTCCCGCCTATAAGTTTTTGTGTATTATTCCAGCCGTAGCTGGCTGATGTCCCGAGCGTGTTGTCGGCGTTTCCTGCGTTGAACTGGACGCGGCCATTATCAGTAGAGGAGTTTATTTCTTCCAAAGACTCAAGTCCCAAAGGATTGTCAACGCTGAGGTCGTAACCGCTGACAATAGCCCTCTGCTTGATGGAGAACAGGCTCTGGTCTATATAGGAACTCAGTTTGTCGGCACTCTGTGCAATTCCGACAATTACCTTGAGTTCGCGGCTGTCTTTGTTCACAAAGTCGGTTAGTTGCTTGCCTTCATAGAAGTACTCGTTGACGAAGGCGGTCACATAGAGTTTGCCATCATTCAGGAGGTATTTGTCTGAATCGCCGGTGATTTCATCCCCGAGAGCGGCCATCAGTTCCTGAACCCCGAAGAGCCCTTCTCCATTGACCGGATACTCTGCTACTGCAGTCGTGCTTGGCGACTTCAGGAACTTTATCCACGAGATGTCTTCAGGCAGACTTCCTTCTGCGCCGGAACCATTAACCACCTTGTACATTACATTCTTATCGTAAGGAGTCTTGGACTGGATGATGTAACTGTCGTATTTCTGGGCAGGAATCACAAGCTGTACTGTCTCGTAATGTGAGTCGAGGGTGATGTTTGTGGTGCCGGCCTTATTGCCGATGAGGTTTCCATTGGCGCCAGTGTTGTTTTCTTCGTCAGTGTTGGCTTCCACGATTATGTTCTTGACACCGGCGACGCGTATCTTGTAGTTGTACTTGGTATTACGGCGTATCGTGAAGTTGTCCTGCCTGCCGATTTTTGCGTCTGTGGTGTTTGCGGTCGTGGAGAAGTTTCCGAGATGCATGGTGTATGTGACATCACCGCTGACGGTATTCTCGTTGTCGACCTCCCAGACTCCTTCGCTCACTTCTTTTGCTCCTGGGCCCTGGTATTCACCGGTGATGGTGACGTAGGTTCCTTTGTCTGGTGAATAGTAGAATGAATCGGTGAGGGTTGAGACGCAGTTTGCGCTGGTTGCTTCGCGATAATTATAGTTATCGGAAGGGAACTCGTTCTTTGCCACCTGGGCATTCTCCATCATGTAGAAAGTGATCGAGCCGTCAGTAGCGAAGTTGGTCTTTATGTCAGTGAAACTGCTGCTGCCGCTGTAGCCCATGGTACCAGGGAAGGTTCCGCCTTTGTAATCAGGTTCACCGCTTGCGTTGGTCCAGCCTCTTCTCTCGAACAGTGTTGCGGACTGGGAATAATTGTGGATGGTGATGCTTTCAGGGGCGAATTTCACTCCGCCGACAGCTTCAACCTTGATCTTGATTTTTGCGGCCATCCTTCTCAGGTGTATCCTGTTCTCGGACCCGGTGAAGTCGTTTTCGCCGCCCTTGAGGGTTATTTCGCCGGTGTCGCCATAGCGTCCGGTGAGCAGGAGACCGTCGTCAATCATGTCCAGATGCGGACTCGCCTGGTTTATGATGTAGGAGTCGATCTGGTTTTTTGTCATCTGCTTTACCTCGCTGAGCTTCACGGTTCCATAGTCAGTTGCGTCATAGTTGGCTATGGCGTAGAGGTACCAGCTGCCGCTGGTTACTTCCTCGTCATCGCAGGTGACTGTGTAGATGTAATTGGTTTCGCTGATTTTCTGCTTCAGTGTCTGACTTTGCTGCTCGATTACAATCGGGCGGGATGACGCCGACTTGTAGAAAAGAAGCGCAATCTTGCTGATGTGGGTTTCCTGCAGGTCTGTGGCTTTTGTCATTATGACTTCCTCTGGCACGGGAACATTGACCTCGAGGGTTAAGCGTGTTGGCTCACCTTCCGGAACGTCAGTGAAAATAATGTCCTGCTTGCATGCGGAGAGTGTTGCAGCGGCCGCTGTGAGAAAGAGGGCCGAAATAAGTCTGATTGATTTTTTCATTGTCTGGTCCTCCTTATTCGAATGTAACGGTCATCTCGTCGATGGTGATATACTCATCGACTTCCACTTCGAGTTTGATTTCATCAACTTTGGATCCTGTGAGAAATCCTTCTTCCGTCTCGCACAGGATACGGACCATACACAGTTCCTGATAGCACTTTCTCATTTTTTCTGAATTGATATTGTATAACAATATGTGTACGCAAAAAATCGCGCAAAACTATAAAAAAAATCGTGTTCTTGCCACAGGAACACGATTTTTTAAATATTGATTGGGAATTTTGGTATTTCCCTATTGCATTATGTTAGTCTTCGATGTTGTCACCGCCTTCTCCGTCCTCATTTCCCTCAACGAATGGAAACTCACAGCAAGTCACTGTGCCCATGAGGTTCAATTCAGATGCTTTTAGAGGAACAGTGTAGTAATGGCCGGCCTCGAGGTTGACAGCCAAAGTGCCGGTGAGGAATATCCAGTGACTTGTAGAGTCATTTTGAGTCCAGATGGCCAGTTCAAATTCAGTACCTGCTGCCGCCCCAGGAGCGGCAACCGCATATATGACGGCTGAATCAGAGCCCGCTACTGGGACATGCAGATCTTCATCGACGTGTACTATAATGCTTGTTGAATAGGTCGCCTCTTCAAGCGGGACGGGCATTTCTCTCAGAACAGGATTTTCCGAAGTCAGGTCAAGCAGGAAAGCGTTTTCTTCAGAACATGTCAGAGCGGGGTCTTCATCCCCTCCGGCAGAGAGCTCGATGCTTGTGATAATCTCATTCTCACCGAATGTGATGAGTGATTTCTCATCTGAAATCTCGTCTGTCTCAAAATCCTGTTCGTATGCTTCCAGACCTGTGAGATCGACTTCAAAGCGGAGGAGACAGGTGAGGGAGTTGAAGTGCATGCGGTAGCCTTCCGGGGTGTCGTTGACGGTGGTGGCAACGCGTACATCGCACAGTCCTATGCTTTCCGGACCGGTGTAGACCTGGTCCGTCGGGATGTGGAACGGCACTGCAGTGATGTCTGTTACACCTTCTATGTATGGGTAGAAGGCTCGGGTCGGAG
>JAKSJK010000012.1 GCA_024398095.1 Bacteroidales bacterium | reverse complement strand
CTTGACCTGCACGAAAAACTCGAGGGTGAAGATCTTATTGAACCGAGCTACGGATACTTCGATATTCACCTCGACAAGTACAGAATCGTTCAGCAGATCAATTAAAAGTCTTTCCAAAATTCGCACACAGAGCATAATCTAGTCTATGAATCCAATCGATATTGCTATCCGGATCGCCGCTGCAGCACATGCCGGCGTTCTGGACAAGGATGGTTATCCATACATACTTCACCCCATGACGGTGGGGCTGATGGGCAATACCGACGAAGAGAAGATAGCGGGCTTTCTCCACGATGTGGTGGAAGACACGGACTACACCTTCGAAGACCTAAAAAATGAGGGGATTCCTGAACACATAGTCAATGCTCTGCGCTTGCTGACGAGAGACAAGTCAACGACTTACGAGGAGTATCTTCAGAGAATCATCTGTTCTGGAAACCCTATCGCCATCATGGTTAAATACCACGACCTGCAGCATAATTTCTCCAGGGGGAAGGCTCATCCGGAACTCCAGAAAAAGCACGGCCCAGCTCTGGCGAAAGTCACCTCCGCAGTCGAAGCCATCTCGAAGGTGGAACTCTACCAGGCACCGGCCGGATGCGAGACGGCTATCTTCGCCTGCGGATGCTTCTGGGGCACCCAGCACCAGTTCTCCAGAATGCCGGGTGTGAAGCGTGTCCTGGCGGGCTACACCGGGGATGACAGTGCTGTTCCTACCTACGAGTCCGTACGTTCCCACCAGACCGGCCACGTCGAGGCTGTAGCGGTGGAATACGACCCGGCCCAGACCGACTACGAGACCCTCTGCAAGCTGTTCTACGAGATTCATGACCCGGCCCAGACAGATGGCGTCGGACCGGATATCGGCCCGCAGTATCGCAGTTGCGTATTCTACAAAGACGACGCTCAGAAGTCAGTTGCCGAGTCTCTCGCAGATGTACTTAGAGCCAAGGGCTATGAGGTTAACACCCTTATTGTCCCGGCCTGCAGGTTCTATGTTGCAGAAAGTTACCACCAGGACTACTACGACCACACCGGCGGTTCGCCATACTGCCATCTCCGCGAGAAGAAGTTCTAGATTATCTGTAATTATACCATGCATACCAGAGAAGAAAAGATTGAGGCCTTCGGACGCCTCCTCGACATAATGGACGCCTTGCGCGAGAAATGCCCGTGGAATGCAGAGCAGACCATGGAAAGCATACGCCCGATGACAGAGGAAGAAGTATACGAACTCAGTGACGCCATAATCAACCATGATGTGAAGGAGACCGCCAAAGAAATCGGCGACCTGCTTTACCACATGGTTTTCTACGCACGCATAGGCCAGGAAGGCGGCGACTTCGACATAGCCGACTCGATCAACAAGGTCTGCGACAAGATGGTCTTCCGCCATCCTCACGTGTTCAGAAAGGACGGCAGCCTCGTGCCGGAAGGAGAGGCTCCGTCGGCAAAAGAGATTGCCGACACCTGGGAACTTGTGAAGGCCAAGGAAAAAGACGGCAACAAGAGGGTGATGTCCGGGATTCCTGCAGCCATGCCGGCCATCCTCAAGGCCCTCAGCATGCAGGAAAAGGCCCGTGGCTGCGGGTTTGACTGGGATAAGAAAGAAGATGTGTGGGCGAAGGTCAAAGAAGAAGTCGGAGAGGTAGACGAAGCCAGCAGGGAAGACGATTCGGCCCACCTGACTGAGGAATTCGGCGACCTGATGTTCTCGACGATAAATGCGGCCAGACTTTACGGTGTGGATCCGGAAGTGGCCCTCAGTACAACCTGCGAAAAATTCCGCCGCCGCTTCACCTATCTGGAAGAACAGACCATGCGTAAGGGACGCGACCTTAAATCCATGACATTGGCTGAGATGGATGCCATCTGGGACGAAGCCAAGAAGCAGGGATTATAGAATTTTTTACTATCTTTGCGCCCTATGGCAGAAAACACACTTTTGGAGAAGGTCTTGGGCCTTCAGGAGAAATACGAAGCACTTCAGAATCAGCTCTCTGATCCTGAGGTGATTTCCGATATGAAGAAGTATGTACAGCTCAACAAGCAGTACAAGGAACTCGCACCGGTGATCAAGGCCGGACAGGACTACAAGATGCTCGTGGACGAGCTCGATATGGCTAAGGAAATCCTCGCAACCGAGAAGGATGAGGATCTCCGCGAGATGGCAAAGGAGCAGATTGCCGAGATCGAACCTCAGCTTCCGGAGATGGAGCAGAACATCAAGCTCCTGCTCATTCCGGCGGATCCGGAGGACGAGAAGAACGCCATCCTTGAGATCCGTGGCGGTGCAGGTGGAGATGAGGCTGCCATCTTTGCAGGCGACCTCTTCCGCATGTACAGCAAGTACATCGAGACCAAGGGTTGGAAGCTGGAGGTTACCAGCCAGTCCGAAGGTGCTGCCGGCGGCTTCAAGGAAATTGTTGCCAAAGTCAGCGGTGACCATGTGTACGGTACCCTCAAATATGAATCGGGAGTGCATCGCGTCCAGCGTGTGCCTCAGACCGAGACCCAGGGTCGTGTACAGACTTCTGCTGCATCAGTAGCCGTGCTTCCGGAGGCAGGCGAGTTCGACATCGAGCTCAACGAAAAGGATATCCGCAAGGATACCTTCTGCTCTTCAGGCCCTGGCGGACAGTCCGTCAACACTACCTATTCGGCAATCCGACTCACCCATATTCCTACAGGTATCGTCGTACAGTGCCAGGACGAGAAATCCCAGCTCAAGAACTACGACAAGGCACTCAATGAGCTCCGTACCCGTATCTACAATATGGAGTACCAGAAATATCTCGACAATATTTCCGCAAAGCGCAAGACTATGGTCAGCACCGGTGACCGATCAGCCAAGATCCGTACCTATAACTACCAGCAGTCCCGCGTGACCGACCACCGTATCAACTGGACCATGTACAACCTGCCGGTTTTCATGGATGGCTCAATCCAGGATGTGATCGACCAGCTGATCATCGCCGAAAACGCCGAGAGACTCAAGGAGGCGGGAGAATAAAAAAGAATGACCGGTTGATGACCGGTCATTCTTTTTATGTGTCAGGCCGACTACTTGCTGAGTTTCTCGAGACAGAGCTCGACTAGCTTTCTGACCTGGTCCTTGTAGTCCGGGTTGCTGTCCTGGGCGTAGCGCTGGGCGATTATGCAGCAGATGGTGCCTGCATTGTGGCCCAGATGACGGGCGATTCCGGCGATGGCCGAACCTTCCATCTCGAAATTGGTGATCTTCTTGCCGTTGTGGCGGTATGCCTCGAACTCCGCGACCATGTCCGGAAGGGCGAGAGGCATTCTGAGCACGCGTCCCTGGGGACCGTAGAAGCCGGAAGCTGCGATGGTCATACCCATGATGGCGCAGTCACGGAATCGGTTTGCCATTTCCTCGCCTGCAGCCACGAAATAAGGGTGAGGCAGGTGTCTGTTCCAGTTTACCTGCTTGTAGAAGTCTTCCTCGAAGTCCTCAAGGGCAATTTCTTCGCGGTTGGCGTACCAGTTCAGCAGGCCGTCCATGCCGACCGAGATCTCGGCGAATACGAATGAACCGAGTGGAATCTCAGGCTGGATGGCTCCGGAAGTGCCGATGCGGAGGATGTTGAGGCTTCTTTTCTCCTCTTTCACCTCACGGGTTTCGAAATCCACGTTGGCAAGGGCGTCGAGCTCGTTCATCACGATGTCGATGTTGTCGCAGCCGATGCCGGTGGAAAGGACGGTGATCCTTTTGCCGTTGTACCTGCCGGTCACGCTCACGAACTCGCGGGAAGCGTTGCGGAACTCCAGGTCGGTGAGGTACTCGCTGATCATGTCCACGCGGCCGGGGTCACCGACCAGGATCACGTTGTCTGCGAGCTGCTCCGGGCGCATGTGGAGATGGAACACGCTGCCGTCGGAGTTGATTATAAGTTCTGATTCTGCTATTCTCATTTTATGCTGTTTTAGTGTCGAAAGTCAAACTGTCCTACAAATATAGTTTTTTGAAGTCATTTTTCCTATCTTTGTGGGAGACTTATAAATGTTGATACACTTATGTGGCAAAGACTTCAGACACTATATCTCGGCATCGGCCTCGCGCTGATCATTCCTCTGTTTTTCTGCACCTTCATCACCTACGCAGATGTGACTGCTGCCGGTGATCCGGTTACCGAAATACTGCGCTACAGGCTCATGAGACTGCCTCTGTACGCAATCCTGATGGTGCTGATACTGATTCTCCAGATCGCCACCCTGCTGGGTTTCAAGGCCAGGATGGTGCAGATGTGGCTGGCGATCTTCACGGCCCTCAATCTGCTCGGACTGCAGGCTGTGATAGTTTTCGATATCGTTTCTTTCATAAAGGCCGCGGGAGATATCGAGTATCACATCTCCTACGTGACCGCGGTTTTCCCTGCAGTCGTTTCTATCCTGGACTTCCTGGCGTCGAAGAATATTATGCTTGACGAGGCTATGGTGCAGTCCGCATCCCGTCTCAGGAGCGCGAGAAGGAGGAAGTAACATGGACAGAAGAGTTGTTGTTACCGGCCTTGGAGTCGTTTCTCCGGTGGGAAATGATGTTCCGACATTCTGGAAAAACATCTGCAGCGGTGTCAACGGAATTGTCACAATCGACGATTTCGATACATCCGACCTGCCTGTAAAAGTGGCTGCGAATGTGAAGAACTTCGATCCTGCAGCCTACGGGATAGAGCCTTCGATTGCGCGCAGACAGGATATGTACACGTTGTTCGCCATTGCTGCTGCCGACCAGGCCCTCAAGCAGTCCGGACTCGTGGCAGGGGAGACTATTGACCCGTTCCGCCTGGGCGTCTATGTGGGCTCCGGAATCGGTGGTTTCTCAACCATTGTGCGCGAGGTGTCTAACTATGTCGGCGAGGGTGGTGCCAGGTTCGTGGCTCCGACTTTCGTACCGACCATGATCCCGAACATCGCAGCGGGCCATGTGGCCATGCGTTCGGGTGCTACCGGTCCCTGTGTTTCGGTGGCAACGGCCTGCGCGACCTCGACGAATACGATAGGAGAGGCCTACAGGGCTATCAAGCATGGCTACGCGGATGCGATAATAACAGGTGGCGCAGAGGCTCCTAGACTCAAGATGGCAATGGCCGCATTTGCAAATGCGCGTACCCTGTCCAGGTCGGAGAATCCGGATTATGCGTCCATTCCGTTCAATAAGAACCGCAACGGCTTTGTGCTTGGAGAAGGCTCCGGCATCATCATACTTGAAGAATACGGGCATGCCAAGGCTCGTGGGGCGAAGATTTTCGCTGAAATCTGCGGCTACGGCAGCACCTGCGATGCCTATAATCCAACAGCTCCGCGTCCGGATGGCACAACCCAGGCAGAGGCAATCAAAATCGCTCTGAGAGAGGCTGGATATACTTCAGACGATTGCCTGTATATCAATGCCCACGGCACTTCCACGGCTCTCAACGACGCTGCGGAAACCCAAGCCTACAAACTCGCTCTCGGGCAGGATGCCTACAAAGCACATATCAGTTCGATAAAGTCCATGACCGGGCATTCCCTCGGCGCCGCTGGCGGAATCGAGGCTGTGGCCACCATCATGGCTCTCCACGACGGCATTGTCCCTCCGACCATCAATCTCGATACCCCGGACCCGGAGTGCGACCTTGACTACACCCCGAACGTGGCCGTAAAGGCGGACCTTACCCTCGCCATCTCCGATTCGCTCGGTTTCGGAGGCCACAACGGCTGCATAGCATTCAGAAAGATCGATTAAATCCAGAATATGAAAAAAGTATTGACCCTCATCGCAACTGTTGCAGTGCTTTGCAGTTGCGGTTCCCTCAAGAATCTTGACAAGGAGGCCGTGGCTTCTGCGACCGCCAAAACCCTCACCGCTGCCTCGCTCCGCGACGCCGATATCATTGCGCTCAGCCAGCAGACCGTACATTATATGGACTCCACCAGCGTGGTGCTCAGAAGCGGCTCTTATGTGGACCGTCTCAACCGCCTTACCAAGGACATCAAGGTGGATGGGCTCGATCTTGCTTTCAAGGTCTACAAGACTGATGAGATCAATGCCTTTGCCTGCGGCGACGGCAGCATCCGCGTGTATTCCGGACTGATGGATGTGATGGATGACGACGCCCTTATGGCTATCATCGGTCACGAAATCGGCCATGTGGTCCACAAGGATACCAAGGCTGCCATGAAGCGGGCATATCTGGCTTCTGCCGCCAGGGATATGGCGTATTCTGTCGGCGGCGTGGTGGCTACTCTGTCTTCGTCTCTGGTAGGCGACCTCGCTGAGAAGTATGTGGAGGCCAAATATTCCCAGAAGCAGGAGTACAATGCCGACGCATACGGCTTCCAGTTTGCAATCGACGCGGGCCGTGATAAATACAGTATGTACAAGGCCCTTAACAAGCTCGTGGAGCTTTCCGGCAACAGCGGCACCACTTCCAGGGTTGCCCAGATGTTTGCCTCGCACCCTGACAGTGCCGCCCGTGCCGCCAAGGTGAAGGCCATGGCTGACGCACTTTGATGACTGTTGGAGCAAAAAGGCTTCCAACAGTCATTTGACGCTTGACTGTTGGAGCTGTTTATGCTCCAACAGTCAGGACAAGACTGTCTGCGGGATGCCCTTTCTTGGGGATGTCGATGCGGATGGTGCGGACCTTGCCGTCAGCGGCCTTGCTCATGCCGGAGGCCAGTCTGTCCGCGATAATAAACTCTGAAATAGGGTCTTCGATGTACTTGCGGATGGCCCTCTTGAGCGGTCTGGCGCCGTAGCTCGGGTCGTGTCCGGCATCCGCCACGAAGTTCTTGGCTGCGGCGCTGATGCTGATCTTGAATCCGGCCTCGGCAACCCTCTCGCGCAATTCCTTGATTTCGATCTCGATGATCTTTGAGAGATCCTGGCGGGTGAGGGAGTTGAAGAACACCATCTCGTCCACACGGTTGATGAATTCAGGCGGGAAGGCTTTGCGGACAGCCTTGCTGATGACGGCTGTCCTGTCGGCCTGCACATTCCTGCTGGAGGTGCTGTAGCCCATTCCGTTGCCGTATTCGTTCACTTCGCGGCTGCCCACATTCGAGGTCATGATGACTATGGTGTTGCGGAAATTGACGCTTCTGCCGTTGCTGTCGGTGAGATGTCCCTCGTCCAGCACCTGCAGCAGCAGGTTGAAAATGTCCGGGTGCGCCTTCTCGATCTCGTCGAGCAGCACGACGCAGTATGGCTTCCTGCGCACCTGCTCGCTGAGCTGGCCGCCTTCTTCGAATCCTACATAGCCCGGAGGCGCGCCCACGAGCCTGCTGGAGTTGAATTTCTCAGCATACTCGCTCATATCTATGCGGACCATATTGTCTTCAGAGTCAAACAGGTAGTCGGCAAGGGCCTTTGCCAGCTGCGTCTTGCCCACGCCGGTAGGTCCGAAGAACAGGAAGGATCCGATCGGCCTGTTAGGGTTGCCGATTCCGGCCCTGCCGCGGCGTATTGCCCTGACTATGGTGTCGATGGCCTCGTCCTGGCCTATGATGCGCTTCTGGAGCACCTCCTTCATCTTCATGAGCTTCAGGCTCTCGCCCTCGGCCACGCGACCCGCGGGAACTCCCGACATCTGGGAGATGATCTTTGCCACGTCGGCAGCCTTGACTTCGGTGTCGCGTCCGCCTTTGCCGCGCCTGATCCGAACCATGGAACCGGCCTCATCCATGGCGTCTATAGCCTTGTCCGGCAGGCATCTGTCTGTAATGTAACGGTCTGACAGTCTTGCGCATGCCTCGATCGCCCCGTCGGAGTACCTGACTCCGTGGTGCCGCTCGTAATTGTCCTTGAGACTGCTGAGTATCTTGATGGTGTAGTTTACATCTGCAGGCTCTACGACCACCTTCTGGAAGCGTCTGTCCAGGGCTCCGTCCTTCTCGACTATTTTGGTGAATTCCTCCATTGTCGTGGCTCCGATGCACTGGATCTCGCCGCGTGCAAGTGCAGGTTTGAGCATGTTGGCCGCGTCCAGGCTGCCGCTGGCTCCTCCCGCTCCAACGATGGTGTGGAACTCGTCGATGAACAGTATTATGTCGGTGCGCCCGCTGATCTCGGAGATGATGCCTTTGAGTCTCTTCTCGAAATCGCCGCGGTAGCGTGTGCCTGCCACCACTGAGGCTATGTCGAGGGACACGATCCTCTTCCCGGCAAGCGCAGGCGGCACTTTCCCATCTTTGATTCTGAGGGCGATGCCTTCCACAATGGCTGATTTGCCCACGCCAGGCTCACCGATCAGCATGGGGCTGTTCTTGCGCCTGCGGCCCAGGATCTGGATCACACGGGCTATCTCGTCGTCGCGCCCCACCACAGGGTCCAGTTTTCCTTCTTCGGCAGCAAGGGTGATATCCAGGCCGAACTGCTCGAGCAGCGTTTTTTCCTCGTCCTCTACCGTCACCTCCGCCTCGAAGTGCTGCTTTACACCCTCCTCCTCCTCGTCTTCCTTCTTTTTCTGGTTCAGAGCCTCCTGCTTGAGGGAGATCTTGCCGAAGCCGGTCCTTTCCACAGCTTCCAGCAGCTTGCCGTAGTCGATGCCCATCTCGTGGAGATAGTTCTGGGAGCTGCTTGCCCCGGATCGTGCCACTGCCAGCAGCAAGTGTACGCAGTTTGCCTCCATGTTACGCATTCTGGTAGCTTCCAGAATGGTGAAACTCAGCACGTTGTGCGCCCCTCTGGAGAAATTGATCTTGTCTGCGTCGGAGTAGGGGATGTGTTCGTTGGTGAATACCTTCGAGTCGATGAACTGCTTCATTTCCTGCAGGTCGATGCCCATGTAGCGGAGCAGTTCGCAGGCCTGGTTGTCGCCGTGCCGTATGAGCGCGAGCATCAGGTGGTCAGGCCCGATTCCGTAGCTTCCGGTGCGCATTGCCTCCTCTCTGGCGAAGTTCAGGATGAGGTTGAGTTCGTCTGATATCTTTATTGTCATGGAAAGTTCTGATTTTAAGGCGATTTTCCTTTAATTTGACCGCTAATTTACGAAAATTTAAGTATATTTGCAAGCTACGTGAAAATACCCATAACGCCCGTATTCGGCGAAAAAACGGCCTTTACGGCGAAATTTTTCAAAAACGGGGCAGTCGGGGCGAGAAAGATTATAGAAACAATTAAAAACATAGACAGAAAATGGACGAAGAAATGAACACTCCCGATCTGGAACGTGAGGTAGAATCCGTTCCAATGGGAAGGATCGAGCAGGTCAACATCGACCAGCAGATGCGTTCGGCCTATATCGACTACTCGATGTCGGTCATCGTGTCCCGTGCGCTGCCTGATGTGCGTGACGGTATGAAACCGGTGCAGAGGCGTGTCCTCTTCGGTATGGACCGTCTCGGACTCGACTATTCCGTGCCTACCATGAAATCTGCCGGTATCGTCGGTGAGGTCATGGGTAAGTACCACCCACACGGCGACTCCAGCATCTACGACACCATGGTCCGCATGGCCCAGGACTGGAACCTCCGCTACCCGCTCGTGAAGGGCCAGGGTAACTTCGGTTCCATGGACGGCTACTCAGCAGCCGCCATGCGTTACACCGAGGCTAAGCTCGAAAAGATTTCCGAGGCTGTGCTCGCAGACCTCGACAAGAACACCGTCGACATGGTCAAGAACTTCGACGAGCGTTTCGATGAGCCTACCGTGCTCCCTACAAAGGTGCCTCTGCTGCTCATCAACGGTTCGTCAGGTATCGCCGTCGGTATGGCTACCAATATGGCTCCTCACAACCTCAGCGAGTGCTGTGACGCCATCTGCGCCTACATCGACAACCCTGAGATCGACGTGGAAGGCCTCATGGAGCACATCCAGGCCCCTGATTTCCCTACCGGTGGCATCATCCAGGGCTACTCCGGCGTAAGGGAAGCATTCGAGACCGGTCGCGGCAGGATCGTGATCCGTTCCAAGACCGACATCGAGGTTGCTCCTAACGGCACCGAGACCATTATCGTGACCGAAGTTCCGTACATGGTCAACAAGAAGGAGATGATCAAAAAGATCGCCGACCTGGTGGAAGACAAGAAGATCGACGGCATCGCCGAGATCAACGACTTCACCAACCGCAAGGGTATCAGGATTGCGATCCGCCTCAAGAAGGGCGCCAATTCAGGTGTCATCCTGAACCAGCTCTTCAAGATGAGCCCTCTGCAGTCAAGCTTCTCTGTTAACAATGTGGCCATCGTGAACGGCCGTCCTTGCACCCTCAACCTCAAGGACCTCATCAGGAGCTTCGTGACCCACCGTCACGATGTTATCCTCCGCAGGACCAGGTTCGACCTCGACAAGGCCCAGGCACGTGCCCACATCCTCGAGGGTCTGCTCAAGGCCCTCGACGTGATCGACCAGATCATCGATATCATCCGCGGCAGCAAGAATGTGGATGAGGCCAAGGCTGAGCTCATCAGGCAGTTCGGCTTCACCGACATCCAGGCTTCCGCTATCGTGGAGATGAGGCTCCGCCAGCTCGTAGGACTCGAAAGGGAGAAACTCCAGGCCGAGTACGACGAACTCCGCAAGTTCATCACCTACTGCGAGGAGATCCTTGCAAGCTACACCCGCCAGATGGAGGTTATCAAGGAAGAGACCATGCAGATGAAGGAGAAGTATGGCGACGCACGCCGCACCGCAATTGTTCCTGACGAGGGTGAGTTCAACCCTGAGGATTTCTATGCGGATGAGGATGTTGTGATCACCATCTCCCACCTCGGCTATATCAAGCGTACTGCTCTTACCGAATACAGAACCCAGACCCGTGGCGGAAAGGGCATGAAGGGCAGCGCTACCCGCGATGAGGACTTCATCGAGCATATCTATGTGGCCAACATGCATAGCACCATGCTCTTCTTCACCCAGAATGGCAAGTGCTACCGTCTGAAGGTTTACGAGATCCCTGAAGGCACCCGTTCTTCAAAGGGACGTCCGGTACAGAATGTGATCAGCATCGAGCCTGGCGACATCATCAAGACTTATGTAAATGCCAAGAGCATCGAGTCAGAGGAATATGTCAACAGCCACTATGTACTCCTCGCTACCAAGCAGGGTGTAGTCAAGAAGACCAGCCTCGCCGAGTACTCCAACAAGCGCAGCCGCAACAAGGGTATCAACGCAATCGGCGTACGCGAGGGCGACGAGCTTCTCGACGCTATCCTCACCACCGGCAACAGCCAGATTCTCCTTGCGGCCCGCAACGGACGCTGCGTCCGCTTCAATGAGGAGGATGCAAGACCTCTGGGACGTTCAGCTTCCGGCGTGCGCGGTATCAGCCTCGACGAGGACGATGAGGTTATGAGCGTTGTATGCTACAACCCTTCCGAGGAGGGTGCTGCAGCTCAGACTGCCCTCGTTGTCAGCGAGCATGGCTTCGGCAAACGTACTGATTTCGAGGAGTATAGACTCACCAGTCGTGGCGGTAAGGGCGTGAAGACCCTGAACATCACCGACAAGACTGGCAAGGTAGTTGCACTGAAGAACGTAACCGAGGAGAATGACCTCATGATCATCACCCGCTCAGGCCTCACAATCAGGATGTCAGTTACAGACATCAGAGAGACCGGCCGCGCTGCTCAGGGAGTCAAGCTCATCAACATTAAAGAGAACGATCTCATCGCTTCCGTAACGGTGGTACCTAAGCAGGAAGAGGAAGAACTTCCAGAGGGAGCTGCAGAGGCTGAAGCAACGGATCAGGTAAATGAATAACAACATTTAATTATAGAATCATGAAAAGAATTCTTATCGCAGCGGTAGCAATCCTGACAGCTCAGGTTGCATTCGCACAGAGTGAGGCTAAGAGCCCTGAGGCAGCACGCGCAGCTATCACCAAGGCAGAGGCCGCAGTTCAGAAGGCTGAGACCAAGGCAGCAGCCAAGGGCAAGCCGGTAGCTTTCAAGGTCTATCTGACCGAGGCTAAGGCCTATATGGACGCTTACAATGCGCCTAAGGGCAATGGCTGGGTCGGCGCTGACCGCAACCAGCTTCAGTTCCTCATCAAGGAGAAGCCTTCAAAGAGCGAGATGGTCGAGCTCGGTGGCCAGCAGTATCAGAAGGATGTCTACAAGGCATGCAACTACTACTATACCACCACGGGCCAGCTCCAGATGATCGAGGTTACCAAGCCTGTTTTCGAGGATGCTCTCGACAAGGCTCTCGACGCTTATGCAAAGGCTGCAAAGGCTGATGTGAAGGGCGCGAAGACCAAGGACATCAAGGCTGCCATCGAGTCTATCTCCAACAATCTTGTGGATGAGGCTTACCTCCAGTACACCCTTGGCAACAGTGCTGTTGCAAGCGCTGCTTTCGAGAAGGCTGCCGAGGCTAAGAATACCGCTCCTCTTTCACAGCTCGATTCTTCTTCTGTCTACAATGCGGCTTTCACTGCATGGCAGGCTGGCAACAACGAGCGTGCTCTTGATCTTTTCAAGAAGTGCTATGAGATCGGTTACTACTATGAGGACGGCGAGGTTTACTCAAAGCTCAATGAGGTTCTCGGAAACCTCGGCAGGCCAGAGGAAGGCGTTGCTTATCTTAAGGAAGGCTTCGTAAAGTTCCCTCAGAGCCAGTCAATCCTCATCAACCTTATCAATTACTACCTCACCAGCGGTGAGAATCCTGATGAGCTCTTCGCTCTCCTGGATAAGGCTAAGGCTAACGATCCTACCAATGCATCTCTCTATTATGTAGAGGGCAATACCCACGCCAAGCTCGGTCACGAGGCTGAGGCTCTCGCAGCTTACGACAAGTCTCTCGAGGTTAATCCGGAGTATGATTTCGGTCATGTCGGCAAGGGCGTGTTCTTCTACGACAAGATGATCAAGATCGCTGAGGAGGCTAACGCACTCGACTACAGCAAGTGGAGAGAGTATGACCAGCTCATGGTTAAGTACTATGAGGCAGCAGAGGCTGCTGTAGAGCCATTCGAGGCTGTCTACACCAACTCAAAGGACGAGAACCTGAAGTACAACGTTGCCCAGTATCTCCGCGATATCTACTTCCGTCTCCGCAACAAGGACGATAAGTTCACTGCAGGTTACGAGAAGTACAACGAGATCGTCAAGGCTGGCAAGGCTGAGTAATCAGATCTGACATAAACGAAAGCCGACTGGATTCCAGCCGGCTTTTTTTGTTTTGTTGGTGGCCGCTTGCGGGAGGGCGCGCCGTTGACAGCTGTCTGCAAGCCGGCAACCCCGCCGCCGAATCAAACTGTTATTTCTCGTCGAATGCTTTGACAATCTTGGTGACGAGAGGGTGACGGACTATGTCATCATTCTTGAACCTGATGTCCGCGATACCCTTGATACCTTTCACGAGCTCGATGCCTCGGATGAGGCCTGAATCATTCTTGTTGGGGAGATCCACCTGGCTGGCGTCGCCGGTCACAATGAACTTGGCATCCTTGCCCATGCGGGTGAGGAACATCTTCAGCTGGCCGAGGTTGGTGTTCTGGGCCTCGTCGAGAATAACGCAGGCGCGGTCCAGAGTACGTCCGCGCATATATGCCAGAGGTGCGATCTGGATGGTGCCCTCAGCCATGAAATCCTGCAGTTTCTTCGGCGGGATCATATCCCCGAGAGCGTCGTAAAGCGGCTGGAGATACGGGTCGAGCTTATCCTTGAGGTCGCCCGGGAGGAAACCGAGCCTCTCGCCGGCCTCGACAGCGGGACGGGTGAGGATGATCCTCTTGATCTCGCGGTTCTTCAGGGCGCGGACCGCCAGAGCGATGGCGATGTAGGTCTTGCCTGTACCGGCCGGACCGGTGGCGAAGATCAGATCATTCTCGAAATATGCCTTTACCATGGCCTGCTGTGTGTTGTTGCGGGCGGTGATAGGTTTGCCGTCGTTGCCGAAAACAATTGGCGCATCACTGCTCATTTTCACAGGGGTACCGACAATCTCGCCTTCGAACATTTCCTCCACATCGTAGGGGGTAAGGTTCATTTTGTGCCTGCGGCGTTCGATGAGCATCTTGATCCTCACATCGAAATCCTCAATGTCCTCCTCCTTGCCTTCGAGGAGGATGTCGTTGCCTCTGGCTACTACTTTCAGGTGTGGGAAATAGGAACACAGAGCTTCGAGGTTCCTGTTTGCGGCCCCGTAGATGGAGATGGGGTCAATCTCTTCCAGTTTTATTGTTTTCTTCATATCTATCCTTCGGATTGACTAAGTTACAAAACTTTTGATTATTTTTGCCAATTATGCGTAAATGTGTCACCTACATATTGTTTTTGTGCATCCTGACGGGAGTGCAGAGCTGTGATTTCCTGCGCAGGATGGCCTCGCGTCCGACCAGCTCGGACATCGCCGCCATCAGGGAACGCATTGTGGCAGACAGCCTCGCCAAGAAGGCTCTGGAGGACTCTCTCGAAAGGGAAAGACTCCGTGTCGAGGCTTATCTTGCCGACTCAGTTGCCGTCAGGGCTGCAATCGACGAGGAGAACATCTATCTGGGAGTTCCATCCCAGCAGCCTAAAGCGGATGTTTCCGGTCTGTCGGCACGGTATT
Organism: Bacteroidales bacterium; assembly: GCA_024398095.1. GTDB lineage: Bacteria > Bacteroidota > Bacteroidia > Bacteroidales > UBA932 > Cryptobacteroides. Next base: position 26,946 of record JAKSJK010000012.1, on the reverse strand, counting down.
GGATAGTTACGGGTGTCTTCAGTGTGGAATCCCACGCGGAGAGGCTCGCGAAGTCGATTGAAGAATTTGGTTTTTCAACCTGTATTATCCCATATGGCAAGAACGCCATGGTTCTCGCTGCCCCTAATTCAAGACTGAGAGGGGTGTATGACGACTTCAAGAAACTGAGTGCATCTTCGCAGAAGATTCCAGGAATATGGATTTTCGATACGGCCCCCGTATCGGTAGAATGATTTTGAAATGAAACGCCTCATCCCTGCTCTTCTGCTTTTACTCCTGTCTCTGGGTGCATCTGCCCAGTTCCGTGACGGCACAGCCTACGAATCCCTCTACGATTCAGAGACTGTGTCCGCGCTCCGTTCGCATGTTGGCTATCTGGCTTCGGCCCAGATGGAAGGCCGCAAGGCCGGCGGAGAAGGGGAGACAATGGCGGCGGAGTACCTCTGGCAGGCACTTTCGGAAGCTGGCGTGGATATGCTCTGCAGCAAGGGCGGTACCGAGTTCGGAATCTCCCGCGATGGCGCGGATACGCTGGTCTCCCGGAATGTCTATGGGTTCGTAAGGGGATATGACAAGGCTCTTTCCGACCATTTCATCGTGATCGGTGCGAGAATGGACAATCTTGGCACCCATGTCATGACTGTCGACGGACAGCAGGTGGAGAGCATCTATAGCGGAGCCAATGGAAACGCTTCCGGAATGGCCATGCTCATCGAACTGGCCCGGAAGGTGTCTACTCAGGCGGTGATGTTCAGACGGTCGGTGATCTTCGTCGGCTTCGGAGCCTCGGCGGAATCCATGGCCGGCTCCTGGTACTTCCTCAACAGGACCTTCGGAGAGAGCGGCAAGATTGACGCAATGATCAATCTGGATATGCTAGGCATCCCGTCCGAGGATGGCTTCTACGCCTATACAGCTTCGAACCTGGATCTGAATGCCATCCTGTCCACTGCGGCGGGGGCGCTCCAGCCTGTGGTGCCGAAACTCACTGCGGCAGAGCCTTATCCTTCCGACCACAGGGCTTTCTATGACAAGGAGATCCCGGCTGTGTTCTTCACCACGGGAAAGTATCCTGAGCACAACAGCGTCAAAGACACTCCTTCGATACTGGATTACGAATTCATGGAGAAAGAACTGGAGTATCTTTTCAATTTCTCCATGTCGCTGGCCAATACCAGTCATCAGCTGCTGTTCCATCCGGAGAAAACCCAGCATAAAGAACCGGATCTCAAGGATGTGTACTCTTACTATGATTGCGACGTAAAGCCTATGTTCCTGAATAACCCGGACCCGTCCATTTTCATGAGCAAGTGGGTTTACCAGTATCTCAAGTACCCAGAGGCGGCTGTCAGGAACGGCATCCAGGGCACTGTGCAGGTGAGCTTTGTAATTGAGAAGAATGGTCAGGTGAGCAATGTGAAGGTGGTGCGCGGCATCGACCAGTTGCTCGATGACGAGGCCATCAGAGTAGTGTCAGCTTCACCGAAGTGGCGCCCAGCCCGTGTCAGGGGCCAGAAAGTGCGTTCAGTCATGACCGTGGGCGTGGAGTTCCGTCTGACCAGAAAAGGGGAGCGCAGGCGCTTCGGAATAAACGGATATTAAAAATTAACTATATATATTATGGAATACAATTTCAAGGAAATCGAGAAGAAGTGGCAGGCCTGGTGGGCTGAGAATCACACCTTCAAGGCAGAGGTGGATGAATCCAAGCCCAAGTTCTATGTGCTGGACATGTTCCCATATCCGTCTGGAGCGGGACTTCATGTAGGCCATCCTCTCGGTTACATCGCAAGTGATATCTACTCCAGATACAAGCGCCTCTGCGGCTTCAATGTGCTTCACCCGATGGGTTACGATGCTTTCGGCCTTCCTGCCGAGCAGTACGCCATCCAGACCGGCCAGCACCCAGAGGTGACTACCGTCAACAATATCAATCGCTACCGTCAGCAGCTGGACCGCATCGGCTTCTCATATGACTGGTCGCGTGAGGTAAGGACCTGTGATCCGGCCTACTACAAGTGGACACAGTGGGCGTTCATCCAGATGTTCAACTGCTGGTACGATCCAGCCCAGGACAAGGCACGTCCTATCTCTGAACTTGTTGCAAAGTTCGAGACCGAGGGTTATGACGGCGTCACTCCAGAGAAATGGGCCGCAGCTTCCGAGAAGGAGCGTGCCGCCATCCTGATGAACTATCGCATCGCCTACCAGGGCGAGACTTCCGTGAACTGGTGTGCCAAACTCGGTACCGTGCTTGCAAATGACGAGGTCAAAGACGGACTCTCAGTGCGTGGAGGCTTCCCTGTGGAGCAGAAGAAGATGACCCAGTGGCAGCTCCGCGTATCTGCATATGCAGGCCGCCTGCTCGATGACCTGGAGAATCTCGACTGGACTGATTCCCTCAAGGATATGCAGCGCAACTGGATCGGTAAGAGCCAGGGCACCGAAATGATCTTCAAAGTCAGCAACGGAGAGCAGGAGTACGACATGACCATCTTCACCACCCGTGCGGACACTGTTTTCGGTGTGACCTTCATGGTGCTTGCACCAGAGAGCGAGTGGGTTGAGAAACTCACCACCCCTGAGCAGAAGGCTGCCGTGGAGGAGTATCTTGCCGCCGCACGCAAGAAGACCGAGCGTGAGAGAATGGCCGAGACCCGCAAGGTGACCGGCGTGTTCTCCGGTTCCTATGCCACCAATCCGCTTACCGGCGAGAAGGTGCCGGTTTGGATCTCCGAGTATGTGCTTGCAGGCTATGGTACCGGTGCAATCATGGCGGTTCCGGCTCACGACAGCCGCGACTATGCCTTCGCGAAGACCTTCAACCTGCCTATCATCCCGCTCATCGAGGGTGCTGACGTAAGCGAAGCAAGCTTCGATGCAAAGGAAGGCACTATGATCAATTCCGGTTTCCTCACCGGTCTCCAGGTCAAGGAGGCTATCGAGGCTGCCAAGGACTATGTCGAGGCTCACGGCCTCGGACGCCGCAAGACCAACTACCGTCTCCGCGACGCAATCTTCAGCCGCCAGCGCTACTGGGGCGAGCCATTCCCTATGTATTTCAAGGATGGCATCGCGACCCCTCTCCCTGCCGAGAACCTTCCTCTCACACTTCCGGAGATTGATGAGTTCAAGCCTACCGAGACCGGCGAACCGCCTCTCGGACGTGCGAAGGGCTGGGAGTTTGACGGCTGTCCTCTCGAAAAGAGCACAATGCCTGGCTTTGCAGGATCAAGCGCATATTACCTCCGCTACATGGACCCTCACAACGACGAGGCACTCGTAGGCACAGAGGCAAACGGCTATTGGCGTAATGTGGACCTCTATATCGGCGGTACCGAGCATGCTACAGGCCACCTCATCTACTCCCGTTTCTGGAATAAGTTCCTCTATGACCTCGGCTATGTGTGCGAGAAGGAACCGTTCAAGAAACTCATCAACCAGGGTATGATCCAGGGCCGCTCGAACTTCGTATACCGTATCGTGGGCACCAATACCTTCGTATCCCTCGGCCTCAAGGATCAGTATGAGACCACTGAGATTCATGTAGATGTGAACATCGTCCACAACGACAAGCTCGATATCGAGGCTTTCAAGAACTGGATGCCTGACTACAAGACTGCGGAGTTCATCCTCGAGAATGGCGAGTATGTCTGCGGATGGGCAATCGAGAAGATGTCCAAGTCCATGTTCAACGTGGTGAACCCGGACATGATCTGCGACACCTATGGCGCTGACACCCTCCGTCTCTATGAAATGTTCCTCGGACCTCTCGAGCAGAGCAAGCCTTGGGATACCAAGGGCATCGATGGTGTGAACCGCTTCCTCAAGAAGATCTGGAGGCTGTTCTGGGACCGTGACAACTTTGTCGTTACCGATGAAAAGGCTACCCCTGCCGAACTGAAGGCTCTGCACAAACTCATCGGCAAGGCCAGGGAAGACATCGAGCATTTCTCCTACAACACCACTATCAGTGCGTTCATGATTGCCGTGAATGAACTCGGTGAGTGCCACAAGAGAGAAATCCTCGAGCCGCTCATCATTGTCCTTTCACCTTTCGCTCCTCACATCACCGAAGAACTCTGGCATGCCCTCGGACACGAGGACACCATCACCTACGCTCAGTTCCCTGAGTATGTGGAGGCTTACACAGTAGAGAACAACGTGACCTATGCGGTTTCCTTCAACGGCAAGACCCGCTTCACCGTGGATCAGCCTAAGGATGCCTCCCGCGAGGCTGTCGAGGCCTATGTGCGCGGTCTGGAGCAGACTGCGAAGTATGTCGGTGAGCAGAGCATCGTGAAGGTGATCGTCGTTCCCGGCAAGATCGTAAACATCGTGGTGAAGTAGTATGGATTCAAAGAGAATTCTGAATACTGCGTGGGAGTACCTGGCACTCATAGTGGGTACTTTCCTCTACAGCATGCCGTGGGAATGGTTTGTGGTGCCTAACGGTTACTCCAGCGGTGGAGTGACCGGCCTGTGCATCCTTCTCCAGTACGCCACAGGCGGGCTCATACCTGTTTCCATATCTTACCTTGCCGTAAATGTCGTCCTCCTGATGATCGCCTTCGCGGTCCTCGGGAAGTCGTTCGGCATCAAGACGATCTTCGTGATCGCCCTTTCGTCTGCCTTTTTCGCCATATTGCCGAAGTTCCCGATGTGCTTCTGCGCGCCGGGCGGATTCCTCTACATTCCTGACAATGTGCTGATTCCTATCATTGCAGGTGTGATCGAGGGCCTGGGCCTCGGAATCGTACTCAAATATGGCGGAAGTACTGGTGGAAGTGATATTTTCGCCATGATACTCAACAAGTATTGGCCAGTCTCTCCTGGAAAGTTCTACATGGTTACCGACGCAGTCATCATAGCCATGGTGCTTTTCTTCCCGGACAAGGGCTTCAGCGATGTAGTCTACGGTTATCTTATGATGATTGCATCGGCTGCGCTTGTGGACTATGTCATCATCGGTTCCAAGTCTTCGGTTCAGATTCTTGTATTCTCTTCCAGGAACAAGGATATTGCTGACTTCGTCATGAAGAAAATGGATAGGGGCGTGACCATCCTCAAGGGCATTGGCGGCTATACCGGCGAGGACAAGAATGTTCTGCTTCTGATGATTAGAAGCAAGGAACTTCCTCTTGTCACCGAGGTTATCAAGGAGATTGACCACGATGCGTTCGTGTCTGTAGTTCCTGCCAAGAGCGTGTATGGGGAGGGCTTTGAGGAGATGAAGACCGGCATCAGTAAATTGGGAAAAAGAAAGGCCTCAACGGGTACTGATTGTTAAATATTCACAATAATATTTTATAATCACATTTTTTTTAACGCAATGCCAGCTGGGTGTTTTCCAGCTGGCATTGCCGTGTTATTTTTGTGGATATGAGAAAATACAGTTTTAAAAAATTCAGTACAAATCTTAGGCGCTGGATGATTCAGCTCCTGTCTAAATTCTTAAAAAGAATAAAAAAAGTTGAAAACCAGAAAAGTATGGAGTCTATGGAGCCGACAATGGCCGAGATGGAATTGTTCATGCAGATTGATGAATGGATCCGGAAGGAGCAGGCTTTCCTTAGATGTGACTTGAGTTTGGAAGAGGTCGCTGTACATTTCTGCACAAACAGAAGCTATGTCTCCCGCGCGGTAAAATCTTCGACTGGCCTGTCATTTCCGGAATACGTGAACAGGGTCAGAATCGATCATGCGATGGCCATGGCCAGAGAAGATCCGTCGATAAGGGTTACTGATATGGCCAGGATTGCAAACTATTCGTATACGGCAACTTTTTCGCAGGCCTTCCAGAGATACATGGCTGTCAGACCGAAGGATTGGCTCGTGGACATACGTTCGGAAGCTGTGTCCAGTGGCAGGAAAAAACGCAAATAATACCTATATTTGCAGTCTTAATCAGACTATATGGCAGACGAAAAGATTATTTTTTCAATGAATGGGGTAGGAAAGATCCTGCCTCATAACAACAGGGTGATCCTCAAGGACATCTACCTTTCTTTCTTTTATGGCGCAAAGATCGGCATCATCGGTCTGAACGGTTCCGGCAAGTCCACCTTGATGAAGATTATCGCCGGTATCGAGAAATCATACCAGGGTGAAGTCGTGTGGGCTCCGGGCTACTCCGTGGGCTATCTTGAGCAGGAACCGCAGATGGATCCGGAAAAGACCGTTCTGGAAGTTGTCCAGGAGGGAGTTCAGGAAGTTATGGATGTTCTCAAGGAGTATGAAGAAGTAAATCTTAAGTTCTGCGAGCCACTCAGCGACGATGAGATGAACGACCTGATCATTCGTCAGGGTGAACTTACAGAAAAGATCGAACAGCTCGGCGGATGGGAGATTGACACCAAGCTTGAGAGAGCCATGGATGCTCTCCAGTGCCCTCCTGCCGACCAGCTTGTCGCGAATCTGTCAGGCGGTGAAAGACGTCGTGTGGCACTTTGCCGACTGCTTCTCCGCCAGCCTGATGTGCTTTTGCTCGACGAGCCTACCAACCACCTCGACACCGAGAGTATCCAGTGGCTTGAGGCTCACCTCCAGCAGTACAAAGGTACTGTCATTGCTGTTACGCATGACCGTTATTTCCTTGACAACGTGGCTGGGTGGATTCTTGAACTTGATAGGGGAGAGGGCATTCCTTGGAAGGGCAATTACTCATCATGGCTCGATCAGAAGAGCAAGCGCCTGCAGATGGAAGAAAAGCAGGAGAGCAAGCGCCGCAAGACTCTCGAAAGAGAGCTTGAATGGGTGCGTATGGCTCCAAAGGCCCGTCAGGCAAAGTCCAAGGCTCGTCTGGGCGCCTATGAAAAGCTTGCCAATGAGGATGCAAAGGAGAAAGAGTCAAGACTCGAGATCTACATCCCGAACGGTCCGCGTCTGGGTACCAATGTCATAGAATTCAATGATGTGGCCAAGGCCTACGGAGACAAACTTCTGTATGAACACTTGAATTTTGTACTGCCACCTGCGGGCATAGTTGGTGTGATTGGCCCTAATGGCGCCGGAAAGACCACTCTCTTCCGTCTTATCATGGGACTTGAGCAGCCAGACCACGGCACTATCAAGATCGGTGAGACTGTGAAGATCGCCTATGTGGACCAGCAGCATCGCAGCATAGATCCTGACAAATCTGTGTATGAGACCATCGCGGAGAACTCCGAGTTCGTGAAGCTTGGAAACCGGGAGATAAACGCAAGAAGCTACATTTCCCGTTTCAATTTCACCGGGGCGGACCAGGAGAAGCTTTGCGGTATTCTTTCCGGTGGTGAGAGAAACCGTCTCCACCTTGCCCTCACCCTCAAGGATGAAGGCAATGTACTCCTGCTTGACGAGCCTACCAACGACGTGGATGTAAATACCATCCGTGCTCTCGAGGAAGGTCTCGAGAACTTCGCGGGCTGTGCAGTTGTCGTTTCCCATGACCGTTGGTTCCTGGACCGTATCTGCACCCATATCCTCGCTTTTGAGGGAGACTCCGAGGTGTACTTCTTCGAGGGCTCTTACTCTGAGTATGAGGAAAACCGCAAGAGACGTCTGGGCAATGCTGAGCCAAAACGCTTCAAGTACAAGAAACTGATGGAAAATCAGTAGTTCAATCTCTATACTATGCATTTGGGGCTACCCGCTTATCAGAAGAAGCAGGTAGCCCCATTTGTAAGTAGTCGGCGAGGTTTAGTCCTCAACGCATCTTACCGATGCTCCGAAGGACTTTTTGTTTCCCGCTCCGCGAAGGACATCCGGCTGATCATCCACGATGTAGCGGTATACTCCGTTTTCACTGTCGTATTCATCGCTGGTCCAGAAGGCTGCGATTTCCATGATGCCTTTGAATTTCTTGTCTTCGAGGTTGCAGTAGCCGGCAGGGAGGAAGCTGAGACCGAAATCGTCGGTTACCTTGACATCCGGCCAGTATTCCCACATTGAGCTGCCATTGAATTTGACATAGCTCATCATTTTGCCGCTGCAGCCTTCCCATGCCTTGTCGGCGGTGAGGGTTGAACTTGCCTTTGGCTGAATGAGCGCGATCAGTTCAGCTTCGCTTGGGAGGTGGTAGCCTGAAGGACATGCGGTCTTGGCATCTTCCCAGCTGTAGTATCTGCCGAGAATCTCGCTCATGGCTTCACAATCCTGGTAGGCGAGTCCTATCTTCTTGTCTTTCTCGGTGTAGGCGAGATTCTGTCTCATCCAGAGTCTTCCGCCGACATTGCGGACTGCGTAGCTGATGCTTTCCGGCTGGGTGCTTCTGACATCGTCAAGGGTTTCATCCTCGCCCTCGATGAATTCGATTCCCGAGAGGGAGCCTCCTTCAAGCCCAGGCTTCACGACAGTCACGATACGGCTGCCTGTGCTGCTGTAGTAATCCGGAGCAAAGGCGCTGGCGGTGATTGTGAAGGTCCCCAGAGTGTCCGGGAAGGTGAAGGAGATGGAACCGTCGCGGGTGTCATCGGCGGTCGCGAGCTTGGTTGTATCGGCCTTTACACCGAGCTTTCCGAAGCTCCAGCTGTAGCCGATAGGAAGATCTTCAGGGTGGGTCACACCTGAAGGGGTCATCTTCACAGTAGTGCCCGGGCGCACATAGGCGTCGACCTCGAAGGACATGCCTCCGCTGAGGAATTTCTTGGTGCTTTCTTCCTCCTTCTTGCATGCGGCGGAAGCCGCGATAACGAGAACGGCGAGGACTATATTTGAGATTCTTCTGATATTCATTTCCATAGAGTATTCTATATCCTTGCAAATATGCACATTTTCAAGTTATTTTGCAAAACCAATTGCCCAAAGATGCCAATGAGACGCATTACACTCATACTCTCCATGCTTCTGATGGTTGCAGTTTCCTGCAGGCCCGGCAGCGATTATGTCCTCATAAGCGGTCCGGCCCAGGGCGGTGTCTATTCTGTCAAATTGCGTGCCGGCAAGATGGCAGGTCAGGGCAGAATGGGCGAGAATCAGCTGCAGGAACTGAAAGCCGGTATCGACTCTGTCCTTCAGGCTGTGGATCATTCAGTTTCCGGCTATAATCCCGGTTCGGTGCTGAGCCGCTTCAATGCCGGCGAGAGAGTAGCCTCCGACACCGTAATCAGAGAGATGTACCGTCTTTCCCGCGAATCATGGAAGGAGACGGGAGGAGCTGTAGACGTGGCTGCAGGAGCTCTTTTCGACATCTGGGGTTTTGGCTTCACCCATGACAGCCTCCCATCGGACGACAGGGTCAGTGAAGTGCTTGAGGACTGCGGCATGAAAATTCTTCCGGAGACCTTTGACGAGGTGGAGGCCATGGAGACAAAGCGTCCGAAACTTAATTTCAACTGCATAGCCCAGGGATACAGCTGCGACCTCGTGGCTGACTATCTCCACAGCAAGGGCATTCACGACATGCTCATAAATGTCGGTGGCGAGATCTTCTGTGAGGGCGTCAATCCTTCGGGCCAGCCGTGGTGCATAGGCATAGACAAACCTTTTGACGGCAACAATGAGTCCGGAGCAGTGCTCCAGGGTCTGTACAGGGTTGGAGGAGAGCCGAGGGGAGTGGTGACCTCCGGCAACTACAGAAAATTCTATGTCCGCGACGGACGGAAATATTCCCATACCATCGATCCCCGCAGCGGCTATCCTGTCTCACATTCGCTTCTCTGCGCCACCGTGGTTGCCCCCGATGCCACCCGTGCCGATGCTCTTGCAACCTATTGCATGGTGGTCGGACTCGAAGAGGCTTCCAATTTCATTCTTGCCGATGACAGTCTCGAAGCATGTCTGGTCTATGACGAAGACGGTGTGATGAGGGCTTGGACTTCTCCCGGCTTCGTGCTGGAAGAGCAGTAATTCTACATCATACAGACGATTTCCAATATCCTGATCAGAAGTCTGCAGAGGGCTTCTGTGAATTGTGTGACAATGCCTGGACAGAGCCCCAGGGCGCTCAGGAAGACACAGAGAACAGCACTGATCATGAGGACTGTCATCAGCGGCATGGCCAGAAGGTTGGTGATAAGGAAGAACTGGGGGAAGGAACCGAAAAGTTTCAGTGAGAGCGGAGCGGTGAAGGCTTGGCAGGACAGGCTCAGGGAGGCAATGTCCCAGATCCGCTTCATAGGACCTTTTATCTTGGCGGCAGGAAATATTGACTGCAGGGGCGGCATCAGCAGGCAGATTCCCAGCATGGCCAGATAAGAGAGCTGGAAGCCGGGCAGCAGAAGACTGGTCGGTGAGATGGATGTCTGTATGGTGATGGCTATGCACCAGCATCGCACCAGGCTGGACCTCCGCCCTATGAGGACTCCTCCTTCGCGGATGAGAATGAAGAGAAAGGCGCGTGAAATAGAGGGGGAGGCCCCCGTCATAACGGTGTAGAAGAGTGTGATCAGGATGATGGTTGCGGCACCTGTTTTCCTGATGGCATCTGCCCCTCCTCCGATTGAAATGAGTTTGGATAGTATCAGGTAGATGATGCCCAGATGCAGTCCTGAGAGGGCCAGAAGGTGTGACGCTCCGCTTTTCCTGAAGATTGACAGAAGCTCTGGTTCCAGACCTGAACGGTCTCCTGTGAGGAAGGCTTTCAGCAGGGCCGCGGTGCTGGAGTCTTTGAATGGGATCTCTTCGATGATCTCTTTCAGAACCTCGCAGCATTTTTCCGCAAATCCGATGTGGAAGTCTGACGGGCCGCATTCCGACCCTCTGATTCCGGCGATGATTCCGCAACCCGCGAGCATCAGGGCTGTCATGCTTATGGCAACTTTTCTGGAGGATGAGCCAGACAATGCGAAGCCGGTAATCAGTAGTGAGGCTGCAGCCGGGAAGGCGTACCGTAGGGGTGTCAGGAGTCCCAGGACTGCGCCGGGAACGAACAGAAGGGCCAGGAAGACTGTCGGACGGTCGGCTCCCGTGATAGGATTAATCGATGTGGTGTGGTCTGGACTCATGACTGCAGTTAGGTGTCGATCAAAATCAACTTGCAAGATAGGCTCTGTTTTTATACCTTTGCAGCGCTTTTCACAAAAAGAAAAAAAGTTTAAATTTTTTATTGAAATCATATGATTATTCTTGTGCTTAACTGTGGCAGCTCATCACTGAAGTACCAGCTGCTCGACATGAAGAATGACGAGGTATACGATCTTCTTGCAAAGGGTCTCGTCGAGAGAATCGGAATGGACATGGGTGCAATCAAGCACCAGGCAACCGGCAAGGAGAAGTATCAGGCGGAAATGGTGTTTGCAGACCATACTGTAGCAGTGAAGGCTGTAGTGGACGCTCTCCTGAACAAGGAATACGGCGTGCTCTCCACCCTCGAAGACATCGAGGCTGTGGGCCACCGCGTGCTCCTGGGCGGTAGCGAGATCGTTTGCAGCAAGCTCGTGGATGACTATGTAGAGTCAGTCATCGAGAAGTATGCCGACCTCGGCCCTCTCCACAACCCTGCAAACCTCCGTGGCATCCGTGCAGTGAAGGCAGTCCTCCCAGACGTGCCTCAGGTTGCGGTTTTCGATACTGCTTTCCACCAGACCATGCCTGCGTATTCCTATATTTATGCACTCCCATACGAGTACTACGAGAAATACAGCATCCGCAAGTACGGCTTCCACGGTACCAGCCACAGATATGTGTCAGCAAAGGGCGCCAAGTTCGCAGGTCTCGATCTCGCGCACTCCAAGATCATCACCTGCCACCTCGGCAACGGCAGCTCCATCGCTGCAGTCGAGAACGGCAAGTGCGTGGATACTTCCATGGGCCTCACTCCGCTCGACGGTCTTGAGATGGGTACCCGCTGCGGTTCCATCGACCCTGCTGTGGTGACCTATATCATGCAGAAGGAAGGCAAGACCCCTGCTGAGATGGACGCTCTCATGAACAAGAAGAGCGGTCTGCTCGGTCTTGGCGGAGTGTCTTCAGACATGCGCGACACCAGCGCTGCTGCAGAGGCTGGCAACCCTCGCGCAAAGCTCGCTCTCAAGAAGCTCACTCACGACATCATCAAGTACATCGGTTCTTATGCGGCTGAAATGAACGGCGTTGATCTGATCATCTTCACCGGCGGCATCGGCGAGAATAACGCAAGGCTCCGCCGCCGCATCGCAGAGAATCTCACCTTCCTCGGCGTGGATTTCGACTTCGAGGCAAACGACCACAAGGCTGACGAGATGCTTCTCACCACCCCTCAGTCAAAGGTGAAGATGGCTGTGATCGCGACTAACGAGGAACTCGTCATCGCACAGGACACCATGCACATCGCGCTGTCCTGCCAGGAGTAATTAAAGATTGTCCCTGCAGTCTCTGAAAAGGGCCTCTGTCAGATCTGCCTGACGGGGGCCTTTTGCTGTTCCTGAGTTCATCAGCAGAACCCAGCATTCTCCGTCGGGGAAGTGGTAGATGAGACTTGATGTGCCGGAGAGTGTTCCGGAGCGCTGCCAGCCTTTTGCCGGGTCGGTGCTGTTCCATCCGAGAGAATACCTTTCTTCGACAAAACTGGTCATCTCGAAGAAACTCTCCCGGCTGATGATGTCTTCGACCGCAGGATCGCCGTCGATGCAGGCGACCAGCTGCGCTATTTCCACGGCTGATGCGATCCATCCGCCGGCGCCTCCCAGTATCTTCAGATCATTGCCGCCGTAGCAGCGTTCGGTCATGAGGGTAGTGTCGCGGTAGTCCGGGATGTACTTACCGGGGCCTTCCTGCACATAGTAGCGGGTTTCATTCGGGCGCTTGTCTTCGTAGAAGTTTCCACCGATGTGCATGTCGAAGCAGCCCGCCGGTTCCAGTACATGGGTCCTGACATATTCTTCGTAAGGAGTGTCGGACACTTTTTCAATTATGTCGCATAGGAGGAAGTAACCCATGTTTGAATAACGCTTCCAGGTACCTGGCTGGAAGCGGAGTTTGCCGAAAAGTCCCAGTTTCAGGGTCTGGTCATGGGTGAGAGGCTCGTCCGAAAAGGTTTCGCGCATGAGGTCCTGGATACCGAACAGGGGGTCGCGGCGGAATCCGGCCTGGTGTCTGAGCAGATGTTCCACCGTGATGGTCTTGAAATCCTCTTTCTTCCCTATGCAGTCATTGTAAATCTTTTCGTTGAGCAGTCCCTTCGGGCCGAAAACCGTATCCTGAAGGTTCAGGAGGCCTTCTTCTTGCAGTTTCATGATTGCTGTTGCGGTGATCAGCTTGGATACGGAAGCCACTCTCATGATGTGGCCGGGAGTCATTTCCACTCCCTCGTCGGCCTTTCCGTAGCCTCTGGCATACTTCAACTGACCGTGCTTCGTTATGGCCAGCTGCGCTCCCTTGAGTTCCCACCTCCTCATGTATGCCAGGACTTTCCTGTCTATGAGGCTGTCGGGGGCGAAGGTTTCGTTGGTGATGGACTCATTCAGGTGGACAGGAACATTGACAATCACGGTATCTGTGCTATCCGGAGCTTCAACCTCTCCCGGCGTCGGAATGTGGTTGTGTCTCATACAGCAAAACGCTGCCACCAGGACAGCGCTTGCCAATATTGCAGTTGATATGTATCCTATTCGGGAATGCTTCATTTATTCTCCGTCTACAAATTCGATTTCGAAGATGAGAGGTGAGTAGGAAGGGATGCTGCTGCCGCTTCCGGTAGAGCCGTAACCGAGATTGGAGTAGAACATTGCGAGTCCTTTCTCGTGTACCTTCATGAGGCTGATAGCCTTTGCGAAACCGGTGATGACTGAACTTTCGCCCAATTTCACTTTGTCGGTATCGGAACTCCAGTTGACCTCGCTAGGGGAGTAGGTCCTGCTTGCGGAGTAGAGATGGTACATCTTTGCCGTGTCTGCGATGTTGGTGTCGAATACCTGCCCGTTGAGAAGACGTCCGACATAGTTTATGTAGATGGTAGTGTCGTTGGCTATCTTGTGGGTGTCGTCAGGTTCGCGGAGCTGCTTGTAGTAGAAGCCGGTGGAGAGGGTGTCTATGCCGCCAAGATGAAGCTCGGAATAGCGCTTCATGCTGTCCAGCTGGTATTTGATGATGTCGGAAGTGGCATCTATGATCTCCATCTGGTAGATAACATCGTCGCTTGCGGACTTGTTGCTGAGGTATTCGCCTTCGTTGCTGTAGCGGTTGGTGTTGCAGAGCCAGCAAGGAATGACGAAGGTTCTCTTTCCTCCGATGCGCATAGGCTCCACCGTGGTGCTTACATCCTTGCTCTTGTTTCCCTTGATGGCCCTTTCGAGACCGATCTGGAGAATGTCATCTGCGAGCCACCATGCCTGGGCTCCGTAGAAAGTGCTGTGGGAGAAACTTCCGAGCTGCTGGTGCATCTCCTTTTCAGTTGACTCAAGTACTTCTCCGCTGAGTCCATACTCGGTGAACTTAACGAAAATGACGGTTGAATCGGTGACAGGAGCACCTGTGCCGGGGATATCCTCGATGACTGCCACACCCGGGATCGGTTCTCCCTTGGTGGCGGTGCCGCAGATCCTCTCTGCGCCAGGGTGGTTCATCTTGAGCCACGCCTCGAAGTATCTCTGGCTGGCTTCATAGGTTCCGCTGGCTTCTTTCTTTGCGCACGCTGCAACTGCAATCACAAGCGATGCCGCGGCCAGGAAATATGTGAGTGTCTTCTTCATTCTGAATTGGCTTATCGTGCAAATATAGCAAATATTTGCTTTAATCGTTACTGATTGTGTCCACCCAGATGTGGTAGCACAGTGCGGAGTTAGCAGGAACCGTGCCGAAATTGTGCTTGCCGAATCCGTTTTTGCCGCTGAAGAGAATGTAGCATTCTTCCCCGGCCTTCACACCCTGCAGCCCGTTGAAAAGGCCTTTCAGGATTTCCTTTTCGCTGAGCTCGGTGACAAAAGGCACGCATTCGTCCTCGGTGAGATTCCACTTGGCACCCGTTGCAATATCCATTTTGTTGGTAGTGAATAGGTTGGATGCACCCAGACTGTTGCCCGTGAAGATGTATCCTGCATAGTAGAACGCGACATTGCCCTTGATCTGGAGTTCCTCTCCTTCGCCTTCTTTCAGGACGATTCTATGGGCGCCGTTGTTGTGGACCACCCTCATGTCTTCGTGACCGTTGGTCTGGCTGGTTATGAAGCTCTCGATCCTGGTTTCCTGTTTGTTGTAGTTTTCCTCGAGGGCTGCATTGCAGGCGCAGGTCAGAACCAGTGCCGCCAGTATTGCTGTGAAATTTTTCATTTCAGAAATCCGTCTGTTACTTTTTCTATATATGCCTCTACCGCTGCTGCGTCCCCGAATTCTGAGACTGGAAGTTTGCCTCCGGCTGCATTCTCGTGTCCGCCGCCGTTGAAATGCAGCCTTGCGCACATGTTGGCGGAGGTGCCTTTCTTCGATCTGATCGAAACCCTGTAGCTGCCATCCTGCTCCTTGAGGAAGAAACTCATCCTGACCTTTGCCATCCCCAGCGGAATGTTGACGAAACCTTCGGTGTCGCCGTCCTGGATTCCGAAACGGGAGAGTTCTTCCGCCGAAAAGACAGCATAGGCGACTCCCTTGGAGGTGATGCGCATCTTGCCGGACAGGTAGTAGCCCATGAAGGCGAATCTTTCCTGGCGGTACTGCTGGTAGATTTCCGAGAGTATCGCGTCCCTGTCAACGCCTGCAGCTATGCAGCGGCCGGCCATCTCCAGGGTGAGCGGGGAGGTGGAGTTGCCAAAATTGTTGGTGTCGGTGGTCATGCCTGTCATCAGGGCTTCAAGAGCCTTGAGAGGAATTTTTTCAATCTCTCCGCCAGTCTGTTCCAGGGCGAGAAGGAGCCAGAATGTGAGCTCGGAAGCCGATGACATCGGTGGGAAGGAGAACACCAGGTCGAAGCTCTCGCTGTCCGGCCCGATATGATGGTCGATCAGTACTTTCTTTGCTCCAGATGCACGGAAAGCCGGTTCCAGTCCCTCAGCCCTTCTGATGTGGTTGAGGTCCAGGCAGATGATCAGATCTGCGGCCGAAATGGCCTCCTCTGCACGCTCCATTT
The DNA here is from genome assembly GCA_024398095.1 of Bacteroidales bacterium. Classification (GTDB taxonomy): domain Bacteria; phylum Bacteroidota; class Bacteroidia; order Bacteroidales; family UBA932; genus Cryptobacteroides. The sequence goes on along the minus strand of JAKSJK010000012.1, from coordinate 10,988 downwards.
GTACGGACGCAGCAATCAGAGGGAGATTATCATTCCTTCTTATGAATGTCAGTGTTTCCGGAATCGGATCCGGGATTATGACCGTGCTTTCCTTGTCCAGGGATGAGAGGAACCTCTGCATTCCCGTGCTGCTGCCCAGGGCATCTCCGTCCGGGTGGGTGTGGGTAATCAGCACCACTCTTGCGGAGCGGTCCAGAAGGGCGCTGAAAGCGTGTATGTCGTCTGGGTTGAATGCTTGCATTCCTGTCTCTGTTTTTCTTACACGGCAAATTTACAAATATTATTGCTTTTTCTGTTTCATTTCGCTAACTTTGCTGAGATTTTGAATAGAAGCGTTCGAAAAAATATAAAATAACAACATAATGAACAGTACACTTACAATCATTCTTGCCATGGTCGCACTCATCGCAGTGCTGGGTGGCATCGTGTTCCTTTCTGTTAAATCAAAGGCAGCCAAGATCGCCTTCATGGTACTTCTCGTGCCTGCAGCCGCAGCTCTTCTCTACCTTTGCGTGCAGAGCATCATGCAGCCTCTCAACTTCCAGAAGGAGCAGGAGGCACGCAAGGCTGTCGCAGTTCAGCGCCTCAAGGACATCCGTACTCTTGAGAACGGTTTCAAGAGCGTCTATGGCCGCTACACCCCTTCAATCGACACCCTCAAGATGTTCTATGAGGCTGGCAAGATGGAGGTTGTTTACCAGTTCGGTTCACAGGATGACTCAATCGCCGACGTCAATAGGAAGGCGCTTGAAAAGAAGTTCCGTCTGAAGGGTGCTGCTCTCGAGCAGAAGATGTACGAGGCTTTCCTCGCAGGTACCAATGTATGGGGAAGGATTCCTAACGCCATCGCTGTGAAGGACACCCTCTGCACCCGTCCTGACTTCTGCATCGACTCAATCGGTTTCATCCCTTGCTGCGGCGAGCCTGTCCAGATGGATGCAATCGTAAAGACCGTTTCCGGTGTGAAGGTTCCTCTCTTCGAGGCTAGAATTCCTTACGGCGAGAAGGTCGTTACAGCCCCTAAGACCAAGTCTACCGACAAGAAGGGCCGTCCTATCGAGATCGCCGAGAAGTATGTAATCAAGGAGATGCTTCTCCGCGGTATGGATCATCAGCTCGTTGTCAACCTCTGCTCAGAGCTTATCGACACCGACCGTTATCCTGGCCTCATGGTAGGTAGCATCTCTGCACCTAACAACAATGCAGGTAACTGGGAGTAATAAAATTTCCATTCAGGTCAGCAGCCTGAATGGTTTCTCGATCAATAATGGCTGCGCCCGGTCCGGTTGGCTGGGCGCAGACCGTGTTTTCACCAGTGAGGAACTCCAGAGGCGCTATGACGAGGTGGAGATCTCGGTCTTCACCCCGAAGTTCTCCCTGGTCCCTGCATCTTTCTTCAATGAGTCCCAGGCGTCCGGCCTGCTCGGCGGCACAGTGACCCTGGATGAGGGTGACGAGGTGCGTTCGGTGCGTATGCCGGAGTTCGGTGCGGTGGCGATCTACAGTGTTTCCGACGGCGGTACGCTGGCCAGGGTGCTTCGCGAGACAGTCCTGAAGACAGACGGAAGCAGGGGAGAGCTCTATCCTGAACAATACTATCTTCTCAAGGCTTTGTCCGAGATCGGAGAGTACAACAAGATTGTAGCGTCCTATGCCGACGGCTACCTCTATCTCGTGGTTGCACAGGGCAGGACTCTTCTGCTGTGCAATGCCTTCAAGGCATCGGACTTTACTACTGCGCAGTATTTCATCTTCATGGTGATGCGCAAGTTCCAGCTTAATCCGGAGGTTTCGTCCATCTGGTTCAGGACGCCTCTTGCCGAGGACGAGGAGATGTCCCTCTATAACTATTTCAAGTCTGTCGAAAGTCTGGGAAAATGAGAATCATCGGCGGCAGACTGAAGGGAAAAATGATTTTCCCGCCCAATGGCTACAAGGCGCGTCCGACTACGGACTTCGCAAAGGAAGGCCTTTTCAATATCCTTAACAACGAATACGAATTCGAAGGACTCAAGGTGTTGGACCTGTTTGGAGGTACCGGCGCCATATCCTATGAATTCGCATCCCGTGGTGCTGAGCGTGTGTATTGCGTTGAGATGCTCCCGATGCACGCCAACTTCATCAAGAGCCAGGCCAGGACTTTCGCCCTGGACAATCTCACCGTGGTCCATCATAATGTCTTTGATTTCCTGGGCATATGTCACGAGAAGTTCGATCTCATTTTTGCGGACCCTCCGTATGCGATCGAGGGCTTGGATACCATTCCGGACAAGGTTTTTGCACGGGACATACTCCACGACGGCTGCTACTTCATTCTCGAGCACGGCGGGGATTACGACTTCAGTTCTCACAGGTACTTTGTGAAGGAGAGAACCTACGGCAATGTCCATTTCAGTTTCTTTGAGAAGAAGTCCGATGAAGAAGCTTGAGAAGACCAATGCAGCCAGACTCCTGGACGCAGCCCACATATCCTATGAACTGATTCCTTACGAGGTTGACGAAAACAATCTCGCCGCGGATCATGTGGCAGAGTCCCTCGGTGAACCTCTCGAGCAGGTTTTCAAGACACTTGTGCTCAAGGGTGACAGGACTGGCCATTTTGTCTGTGTGATTCCCGGGGGCGAGAGTGTGGATCTTAAGAAAGCCGCAAAGGTTTCCGGCAACAAGAGCTGCGACCTGATTCCAATGAAGGATCTGCTTCCCACTACAGGCTATATCCGTGGCGGATGTTCGCCTATCGGTATGAAAAAAGCTTTCCCGACCTATCTGGAAGAAAGCGCCCAGCTGTATGACTATATATTTATAAGCGCGGGCGTGCGCGGGTTGCAGTTCAAGATCAACCCGGAGGATATAATCTCCTATGTCGCTGCCGTCTATTCCGACCTGGTATGAGACGGAGCTGCGAGCGAGCCTCTTAGAATCAGGGACGGCGAGAGACGTATCTGGGTGGATGCCTTTTCTTCTGTGGCTGAGTCAATTCTGTCGAAAAGCAGTTTCGCGCACATCTTACCCATGTCTTCCACTGGCTGGCTCACCCTGGTGATGGCTGGCTCCATCAGGTCCATATACTCGTAGTCGTCGAAGGATACCAGGGAGATGTCCTCGGGGATCCTGAGTCCACTCTCACGGATGGCCTTCATTGCACCCATGCAGATGGTGTTGCTGAGGGCGAATATGGCGGTGGGGCGTTTTTCCTCGCTGTCCAGCAGCACCTTGGTTTCCAGGTAGCCGTTCTGGATGGAGAATTCGTTGCCACGGATGGATATGAAGTCCCTGCAGCCCGCCTTCTCCATGGCCTCCCTGTAGCCCCTTACCCTCTCTATGTTAGGTGTTGAGTCGAGGGCTCCCTGAATGCATGCGATCTTCCGATGCCCCCTCTGGATTATTTCCGAGGTTGCCTGACTGCTGCCTATGTAGTTGTTTGTGGTTACATAGCTGAGCGTCGACTGACGGAAGAAGCGGTCTGCGAGGATTACCGGCGTGCCGCTGAAATCCACATTTTCAAGGGGAATCGGATTGTTGCTGCATGGCACCGCGATAATCCCGTCCACATTCCTCGAAACCATCCTGTCCAGACCTTCATGGAACCTTTCCCCGTCCTCCATCGCATCCATTACGAAGGCTGTATAGCCCTTGGCATATGCGGCGGAGATGATTACGCTGGCCATCTCTGCGAAGAAAGGATTGGAGATGGACGGTAAAATCAGACCGATGGTGTAGGTTTTCTCTTTGCGCAAAGAATGCGCAACATTTCTCGGGGTATACCCCTGTCTCCTGGCAATCTCCAATACCTTTGCAGTAGTTTCGCTTCCAATTCGGTATTTCTGTGCCTTGCCGCTCATTATTCTGGATGCTGTGCTAACCGAGCACCCGGCCTCTTCGGCAATCTTTGTCAGCGACTGTTTCATCGTCCATATGTTTTGTTGCTTGCGCAAAAATAGATAATTTGCGCAAATATTTTTCCCCTATTCCGACAATTAGTGAAATATTTGCTTATCAGCTTGTCCCGAAAGGATTAAATTCGCATAGTACACTAAAATGACCATGAAACGTTTCTTTTATTTTATCTGTGGCTGCATCGCAATAGCGATGGCCGCATCCTGCGCCGCTCCGAAGGGGTACACCGGTATCCCGCTGGTAATCCTCGAGACCGATATGGGCAACGACATCGATGATGCACTCTGCCTTGCCCTTGCACACCGTGCCGTTGACGAAGGCCGCATGCAGCTCCTCGCTGTCGGCTGCCACAAGAACTGCGCTACCGCAGCCCCTTATGTCGATGCTGTCAACAGTTATTACGGCCATCCGGATGTGGAGGTTGCCATGTCTGAGACTCCTGTTCAGGAATTCAGCGACTATGTAGACTACACAGCAGCTGCAATGGCAGCCGGTTTCCCATGCTCCAAGATCAGGTATGCAGAGCCTGTGAAGCTCTATCGCCGCATTCTTGCAGAGGCTCAGGACGGCTCCATCACCTTCGTATCCATCGGCTTCGGCACCACCATCGCCCAACTTCTTGAGAGCGAGCCGGACGAACTTTCTCCTCTCAATGGTGTGGATCTCGTTGCAAAGAAGTGCAAGAGCCTCTCCGTCATGGCCGGCAGCTTCGGCTACAAGAAGCGTTCTGAATACAACGTCCGTAACGATATACCTGCAATGCAGAAGGTCATCGACCTCTGGCCTGTGGAGATTGTACTCAATCCATTCGAACTCGGTGGCCATGTCCTCTATCCTGCAACTGCAATCGAAGAGAACCTCGGCTACGATGACCTCAACCCTGTAGTTGAGGCTTACAAGGCCTACAAGCAGATGCCTTACGACCGTCCTAGCTGGGACATTCTCTCCATGCTCTATATCCTTGAACCTGAACTCTACACAGTCAGTGCCCGCGGAAAACTCACCGTCGACGACGAGGGCTACACCTTCTTCGAGGAAAAGGCTGACGGAAAGCACGTGGTGCTCTTCGACACCTTTGACCAGGCCCAGGTCCTCAAGCAGAGGTGCGTGGACATGACCATGCGAAACAAATAATACATTATATCCTGATATGAACGAAAATCAGAAAATACTCGTCATCGGCAGCAGCAATACCGACATGACGGTAAAGACCCAGACGCTTCCGAGACCGGGTGAGACACTCATCGGAGGCGAATTCAAGATGGGTGCCGGCGGAAAGGGTGCCAACCAGGCAGTGGCGGCGCGCCGTCTCGGGGGCGACGTGACCTTCGTCTGCAAGGTGGGCCGCGACCTTTTCGGCGACAATTCCATAAAGGGCTATGAGAGGGAGGGACTCGATACTTCCCGTATCCTCCGCAGTGACAAGCCTTCCGGCGTGGCACTTATCATGGTGGATGCCAAGGGTGAAAACTGCATCTCAGTGGCATCCGGAGCCAACAGCGATATCACCGAGGCTGACATTGATTCCGTATCCGACCTCATCAGGGAGGCTTCCCTTCTTGTACTCCAGCTCGAAATGCCAACCCCATGTGTTCTCAAGGCCGCCAAGCTGGCTTTCGAGTCAGGTGTGAAGGTACTTCTCAATCCGGCTCCGGCTTGTGCGCTGCCGGACGAGATCTTCCGGTACATCTTCCTCATGACCCCGAACCAGACAGAGTCCGAGTTCTTCACAGGAGTGCCTGTGCATGATGAGGAGTCTGCGGCAAAGGCTGCCGAGGTGCTTCGCGGCAGGGGAGTGAAGGATGTGATCATGACCATGGGCTCCAAGGGCTCGATGGCCTTTACCGAGGAAGGTGCTTTCTTCACCCCGGCCCGCAAGGTACAGGCTGTGGACACCACTGCCGCTGGCGACACCTTCTGTGGCGCTCTGGCAGTGGCAATAGTCGAGGGCAAGTCTCTGAAAGAGGCTGCCGGGTTCGCAACCGCTGCTTCCGCACTGACAGTCCAGAAGATGGGCGCACAGGAGTCACTCCCGTATAGAAATGAAGTCAAATAAATAAAAAACCAAGATATTATGGTAATCGTACACAACTATGCACTTGCAGTCATCCTCTGCTTCGTGATCATGCTCTGCTGGGGCTCATGGGGCAACACCCAGAAAGCAGCTTCCAAGAGCTGGAGATATGAATTCTTCTACTGCGACTATGTAGTCGGAATGGTTGTATTCGCGCTTCTGCTGGCCCTTACACTCGGAACATTCGGCAGCGAGGGACGTTCTTTCTTTACCGATCTCGCACAGGCATCCTGGGCTTCCATCGGCTTCCTGGTGCTCGGAGGTGTGATTTTCAATGCATCCAATATCCTCCTCAGCGCATCCACTTCCATCGCGGGTATGTCGGTGGCATTCCCTCTCGGCTGCGGCCTCGCCCTCGTGCTCGGTGTGATCAACAATCTCCGCGTCGAGGCTGCCCAGGGTGCTCTCCAGAGCAATGTTACCCTGCTTGCAATAGGCGTGGCACTCGTTGTGGTAGCAGTTATCATCAACGGCATAGCTTCCGGCAAGAAGGCAGGCAGTTCCGAGATCAGCAAGGCTGACCAGCGCAAGGGCATCATCCTCGCCCTCGTTGCCGGCATCGTGATGTCCTTCTTCTCTTCATTTGTGATGAGGGCAATGGACCTCAACGACTTCGCAAACATGGAGGCTGGCAAGGTCGGCCCGTACACCGCAATCGTAGTTTTCTCCCTTGCAGTGCTTGTGAGCCATTTCGCCTTCGGCCCGCTCATGATGGCAAAACCGTTCGTAGGCGAGCCTGTGAAGCCTGCTGACTACCTCAAGGGTTCCGCCAAGACCCATCTCGTGGGTATGCTCGGCGGTATGATCTGGTGCCTCGGTACCGCACTCAGCTACATCGCTGCCGGACGTGCCGGTGCATCTGTCTCATACGCACTCGGTCAGGGTGCTCCTATGGTGGCTGCCATCTGGGGCATCTTCATCTGGAAGGAGTTCAAGGGCTCCAAGAAGTCTGTCTACGGTCTTCTGGCCGCAATGTTCTGCTTCTTCATCGTGGGTCTCGGCCTTATCGTGATGGCCGGTAACTAAATCGAAATGAGAAAGTTATTCCTAATATTACTGTCTGTTTCCCTGGTATTCTCCTGCGGGAAGATTCCGGAGCCGGGCCCAGATGATCCTGGTACCGGTACAGAGGATCCGACTCCGGGTCCGGGACCTGGTCCTGACACTCCGACCGGACTGCCGGCATTCTCCACCTGGAGCATTCCGGATCCGTTCGATGTGCCTTTCGAGGGACTTCTACACCTGAACTACAAGGGATTGAAGGTCGGCGATGAGATCAGACTCACACTCCGTGACAACAATTCCGTCAGCTACACTATGAAGTGTGTCGCTGCCGATGATGAAAAGGGAGCGGACTTTACTGTGCCGTCCAAGTTCGTAGGAGCCGTATGCAGGGTGAATGTGGATGCCGGCAACAGATATCTGGAGAAGGAAGTATTTGTGAATATAGTCGACTATACCGACATTGACAAGGTGCCCGGCAGGACTACTTATGGCCGCGTCATAGACCTGGACGGCAAGCCAATCCAGGGTGTGAGTGTGTCTGACGGCGTGCTGGTGACCACCACTGACTCGGAGGGCCGCTACTATCTGGCTTCCATGCGCAAGAACGGCTATGTGTTCATTTCCGTTCCGAAGGACTACCGTACTTCCGTGAACCGCACCATCCCGCAGTTCTACCAGAACTTCACCAGCACTTCGAGTTCGGTATATGAACTCCACAACTTCGTGCTGGAGGCTCAGCCTAACAGCAATTTCAGGATGATCGTCTACACGGATACCCACCTGGCAGCCCGCACCAATGACCTGAACCAGTTCAAACTGTTCAAGAACGACCTCAGGGAGCAGATAGGGAAGGCGAAGTCCGAAGGCGTGGCACTCTATGCCCTGACTCTGGGCGACCTGGCCTGGGATCAGTTCTGGTATGACAATTCATTTGACCTGAAGAGCTATCGTGAGCAGATGGCTGATCTGGACCTGGCGGTTTACAACATGCCGGGCAACCACGACAACGACCCATATGTCTCAGACGATTTTCTCGCTGAGAACGCATTCAGGAAGAATCTGGGACCGACCTACTATTCCTTCAATGTGGGTGATGCCCACTTCGTGATGATGGACAACACCCTGTTCTCCAACAAGGGTGCCTCCCAGGGAGTACTCGGGGATGTGCAGGACTACAAGGAGGGCTTCACAGCAAACCAGATGAAATGGCTGGCGAACGACCTGGCGCAGGTTCCTGCCGGCTCTACGGTTTTCTTCTGCAACCACATCCAGTATTCAAACAGGGCCTCTCTCAAGTCTGACGGCAGCTTCACCTTCGTGTACAGCATGCCGGCCGAGTACAGAGCCGAACTGATCGATCTGTTTGCCCCTTACGATGTGCACATCCTCAGCGGACACACCCACATCAACTACACCAACCGCTTCTCCGCAAAACTTATGGAGCATAACATCGCGGCTGTCTGCGGCGACTGGTGGTGGACCGGCTACTACACCTCGTCCAAGTCCCATCTCTGCCGCGACGGAGCCCCTTCCGGCTACAAGATCTTCGACAGCAGGGATGGTGCGCTCAGCTGGGTGTACAAGGGCTATGACAGGCCTGCTGACTATCAGTTCAGAGCTTATGACCTGAACAACTGTCTCATCGACAGGGCCACCTACTGCCCGAAGTCCAACACCAAGGTATCTGACGCTTTCTTCTCAGAGTATGTCCATGGTTACGATACAGCCCGCAGCGACAACCACGTGCTGGTGAATGTATTCGACTATGACGACGACTGGACTGTAAGCATAAGGGAAAACGGAAAGGAACTCACCGTGAAAAGGGTGGATACCTACGACCCTCTGCACATCATCCACTTCAACACCAGGAGGATGTCGACCAACTCGACGTCCATGACCTTCCCGGCCGTCATGACGGCCCATATGTTCGAGGCGACTGCCTCTTCTGCGACAACTCCGCTGGAAATCACGGTTACAGACGCTTCCGGCAGGGTTTACAAGGAGACTATGACCCGTCCTCGCAAGCTTCTTGACATGTCAAAATCATCTAATTATTAAAATATGAAACGTCTGATCAATATGCTATGTCTGGGTGCGGCCCTTCTGGGACTGCACGCTTGCAGGCAGCCGGACATGATGACCAGGACCCAGATCTTCAAGGTCCTCGGTCCTGACGGTACGGAAACGTCTGCCATCAGCATCGACGGTAAGGCTCAGGCTGTCGCCTTCACGATTCTCTCCACCTCGGAGTGGAATGCGCAGGTGAGCGGCACTGATGACTTTTCCCTTTCGAATGCCAATGGCGGCAGCGGCAAGACCAGCATCAGCCTCAATGCCAGGAGCAATGAGAGCGGCGCGGTAAGGAAGGCGGAACTGGCTTTCTTCCAGAGCGGCGAGCTTCGCAAGAAGTTTGAGATCACCCAGACCGAGCAGTCTCCTTACATAGAGGTCAAGCCTAAGACTTACACTATCGCTGGCGATGGTGAGAGCTTCACCATCGAGGTGGACACCAACCAGCCTGATTGGAATTTCGACCTGTCCGGCGTCGACTGGCTTACAGTCGAGGCCCGTTCGGCAACTTCCGTGACTTTCTCTGCCGGGGAGAACAACAGCGGCAGGAAGCGTACCGCCGATGTACTCTTCTACGCTACCGCGGCTCCGGAACTCATGGATTATCTGGAACTTACCCAGAATATTCCTGCGGTGGCCCCTGTGGCTGATATGCTCGACGTGGTCTTCGATGCAGAAGGCAAGGGCAAGGATGTGTCCGCTCTGAGCATGACCGTGGATAACAGCCGCGTCAACAGCGACATCAGTACCTTCTATAGCGACAAGTTCGGACGCTATGTGGCTAAGTTCAACAACCCTACGATTGCAAGGAGCAGCATGGATGCGGGATACTACTTCATCCCTTACACTCCATCTTCTACCTTCGGCAGCAAACTTGCCGACGGATTTACCTACGAGCTTGTCTTCTGCTCATACACCGACCCTACCGCAAAGCAGGTGAAGCCATTCTCTTCTACCCAGGCGGGCGGAACCGGCATGTGCTTCAGGGCTTCTACCGGTGAGATCAACTTCGAATGCCATGTTGGCGGAAGCTGGGTTGAACTCTACAGCGGCGTGCTCCCTCAGAAGAACACCTACTACCATGTAATCGGTACCTGGGACAAGGAGAACGGCATCGCCCTCCTTTATGTGGACGGCGTTCTCACTGCTTCCAAGAATACCACCGGAGACTTCAAGTTCATGGATACAAGCGTGGATGCACGCTGGTTCGGTATCGGTGCGGATCCTAGCGCAGCTGACAAGGGTGAGGCTTCGTTCTATGGCGAAGTCGTGATCGCACGTCTGTATGACAAGCCGGTGACCGCAGAGGAAGTCAAGGCTCTTTATAAACTCGTCAAATGATAGCGGCCATGAAGAAGATATTGACAATCGCAGCTGCCATGCTGCTCTCCATGCTTGCTTTTGCACAGCAGTCCAGGTCCGTTTCAGGACGTGTCATGGATGCTTCCGGCGCTCCCGTAGTGGGTGCCGTGGTCCAGAACGAGACCGGCAAGAACGCTACCATGACCGATTATGACGGCCGATTCACCATCCAGGCCGCTACAGGCCAGACACTTTCAGTGAATATGCTCGGATACGCCGACCAGAGCGTCAAGGTCACAGCTGCTGACAACATTCTGATCACTCTCGAGGAGGATGCCCAGTTGCTGGAAGACGTTGTGGTTGTCGGCTATGCCACCCAGAAGAAGATCAATGTGACCGGTGCCGTCTCCTCCATTTCCGGAGAAGATCTGGACCGCCGTCCTGTGACTTCCGCCATGCAGGCTCTCCAGGGTGCGGATCCGTCCATGAACATCCAGGTGTCTTCAGGTAACCCTACCGGTTCCAGCTCGATAAACATCCGTGGCGTGCCTTCTGTCAATGGCGGTTCGCCTCTGGTGCTCATCGACGGTGTACCCGGTGTGTCACTCGACCATATCAACGCTGCCGACATCGAGTCCGT